>CAYYZC010000018.1:0-22288 GCA_964475605.1 uncultured Chelativorans sp. | reverse complement strand
CCTTCGCCTACAACGACGCGCAGCGCAACCGCATCGGCACCAACTTCCACCAGCTGCCGGTCAACCAGCCCAAGGTCGCGGTGAACACCTATATGTTCGACGGCCAGATGGCCTACCACCACAGCGGCGATGCGCCGGTCTACGCGCCCAACAGCGGCGACCGCAAATGGGCGGACGAGACCGGGCCGGCGGACGACGGCTGGGAGGCCGACGGCGCCATGGTGCGCAGCGCCTACGCGCTGCGCGGCAATGACGACGATTTCGGCCAGCCGGGCATCCTCGTGCGCGACGTCTTCGACGACGACCAGCGTGCGAAGCTGGTGGACCAGGTCGCCGGCAGCCTGCTTGGCGGCGTTCGCGAGCCGGTGCTGAGCCGCGCCTTCGACTACTGGAAGAACGTCGACCCCGACGTCGGTGCCCGGATCGAGGCGAAGGTGCGCCAGGGCAGCGCAACCAAGCCTGCCGAAGGCATGGGCGAGGCCTGATTGCCAGAATGAGCGAGCCGCGGCTGGTCGATCCGACCGGCCGCTTTCCGCTCGCGCAGGCGGCAATCTCGCGGCCCGCCGGCAAAAGGCTCAGATCACCGCTTCCTCGAGGAAGGGCGCGTTGCGCGGGATGCGCTCGTAGCTGAACGGCGACAGGTCGAGCGTCTGGAAGGCGCCGTGGACGATCAGCTCCGACACGGCGCGCCCGACCGCCGCCGACTGCTGCAGCCCGTGGCCCGAAAACCCGTTGGCGAACATGAAGTTCGTCACCTCGGGATGGAAGCCGACGATGCCGTTGTGGTCGAGCGAATTGTATTCGTAGTGGCCGGTCCAGCTCGTCTGCACCTTCAGCGCGTCGAAGGCGGGAATGCGGTGCCAGAGCGCCGGCCAGATGCGCTCCTCGAACTCGGAATGGTCGATGCGGAAATCGTCATAGTCGGCCGGCCCGTCGTCGAGCGGCGTGTTGCCGGTCAGGAAGAGCTCGCCCTCCGGCCGGACGAAGGTGCCCGACAGGTCGATGACGTTCGGCATGCGGCCCGGGATCGGGTTGGCGCTGGCGAAGACGAAGCTGTAGCGCTTGCGCGGCTCGACCGGGATCGACAGGCCGGCCATGGCGGCGACCTGCCGGGCGCGCGGGCCCGCGGCGTTGACGAGCGTGCCGCAGGCGACGGTCTCGCCGGTCGCCAGCCGGACGGCGGCGACGCGGCCGCCCTCCGGATCGAGCCCGACGACGGCATTGTCGATATATTCGACGCCCGAAACGCGCGCCGCGCGCCGGAAGCCGTTGAGCATGCCCATGGAATCGAACCAGCCCTCGTCGCGGGCTCCCCAAGCCGCGCCGCCGAGATCCTCGACATTGAGCCAGGGGAAGCGGTCCTTCAAGGGCCCTGGCTCGAGGAAGACCGTATGGGCGCCGAGGCTGCGCTGCAGCTCGACGCGGGCGCGCGCCGCCTCGACGCCCTCGGACGAGCAGCAATAGAGATAGCCATGCTCGCGGAAGCCGAGGTCGGGCGGCGCCTCGCCCTTGAAGAAGGGCGCCATCCGCCGCGGAAAGTCGCGGATCATCTCGATGCCGAACTGGCTGATCCTGACATTGATCGGATTGGAATATTGCTGGCGGATGGCGCTGGTCGACAGCGCGGTGGAGGAGAATTCGTAGCTGCTGTCGCGCTCGACCACGAGGATCGAGAGCCGCCGTCCCGGCGCCTGGCTGAGCCAGTAGGCGCTCGACGAGCCGACCACCGCGCCGCCGACGATGACGATGTCGTAGGCGCTGCGCAAGGGAGCCTTGTAGGGCGGGATCGCCATCGGCAGGCCCTTGCTCAGCCGTTGAAGGAAGCGATCAGCGCGTCCGAGCCGCGCGCCAGCAGGCCGAGATCGGAACCGACCGCGACCATGGCGAAGCCGTCGGCGAGATAGCGGTCGGCGTCGGCCTTCGCGGGCGCCAGGATGCCGGCCGCCTTGCCGGCGGCCGCGGCCGCCTTCCGAACGGAGGAGATCGCCTCCTGGACATGGTCGGCGCCGGGATTGCCCATCGCGCCCAGATTGGTCGAGAGGTCGCCCGGCCCGACGAAAAGAACATCAACGCCTTCGACGGAGGCGATCTCGGCGGCGTTCGCCACGCCGCTCTCGCATTCGATCTGGACGGCCAGCAACTGCCGCTCGCGCGCCCTGGCGTGGTAGCCGGCGATGCGGCCGAAACGATTGGCGCGGTGGGCGACGGAGAAGCCGCGCACCCCGGCCGGCGCATAGCTCATCGCCGCGGCGATGGCGCCGGCCTGCGCGGCGCTGCGCACATTGGGGATCATCAGGCTGCGCGCCCCGATATCCATCGCCTGCTTGATCAGGTTGGCGTCGTCGGAGGGCAGGCGCACGACGCCCTCGCAAGCATAGCCGCCGAGCGCCTGGAGCTGCGCCATGATGCTGCGCAGATCGTTCGGGCTGTGCTCGCCGTCGATGAGCAGCCAATCCGCCCCGGACCCCGCCACGACCTCCGTCGTCAAGGCCGAGGCCAGCGAGCACCACAGGCCGATCGCCGGGCGGCCGGCGGCCAGGGCGGTTTTCAGGGCGTTGGCGTGCTCGTCCATCGTCTTCGGGCTCCCGGGCAGGAATCGGTTGAAATTTGTATGATGTCATATATCATATGCCAAAATGGCCGCAAGTCCCGGCGCGGCACGATCCCGGAAAATACCCCGGAAACCGAAAGGCGAGCGAAGCGATGCGCGGAACCGGCAAGGCGGATATCTTCGTGATGCTGGCCCATCCGGTGGGCCATGCGAAGAGCCCCGGGATCTTCAACGAGATCTTCGAGCAAAAGGGGCTGGACAGCCTGATGGTGCCGCTGACCTGCCGCCCGGAGGAGTTCGACACGTTCTGGGCCGGCATCACCGCGGCCGAGAACGTGCGCGGGGTCATCATCTCGGTGCCCTACAAGACGGCCGTCTACCATAAATGCGCAGCCGCCCATGACCGCGCCGCGCGCGTCGAGAGCGCCAATTCGGTGCGCCGGCAGGCGGACGGCACCTGGTATGCCGACAATTTCGACGGGGTCGGCTTCATCGACGGGCTCAATGCCGGCGGGCACAGGATCGCCGGGCAGCGCATCCTCCAGGTCGGCGCCGGCGGCGCCGGGTCGTCGCTCACCTATTGCCTGGCCGAAGCCGGCGCGGCGGAGATCCGCCTCGCCGACATCGACGAGGCCAGAGCCGGGAAGCTCGCCGCGCTGGTCGCCGGGGCGTTCCCGCAATGCCGCATCGAGGTCGGCCCGCCCGACCCCTCGGGCATGGACATGGCCATCAATGCGACCCCTTGCGGGCTGAAGCCCGACGACCCGCTGCCGATGGACGCGAGCCGGCTGACGCCGGAGATGACGGTGGTCGACATCATCATGGAGCCGGCCGAGACGGCACTGCTGCGCAAGGCAAGCGAGATCGGCTGCCGCATCCAGCCGGGGCGCCCGATGATGGATTTCCAGGTCGAGGCGATGTCGCGCTTCTTCGGGATTGACGGCGAGGGGCGCGGCGATGGCTGAGCGCCGCACCGCCGTCGTCATCGGCGGCACGTCGGGAATCGGCCGCGCCATCGCCTTGCGTTTCGCCGAAGACGGCTGGGCGGTCGCGGTGGCGGGACGGGATGCGGCGCGCGGCAAGGAGGCAGCCGGCGCCTGCCGCGCCGCCGGCGCACCGGATGCAGCCTTCGTCGCGGCCGATGTCGGCGACGAGGCGTCGGTGGAAGCGCTGGCGCGGGCGGTGGGCGACGCGTTCGGCACGCCGGATGCGCTCGTCAACTGCGCCGGCATATTGCAGAGCGGCAAGCGGGTGCTCGACCAGGACCTCGGCGAGAATGACGAGCTGTGGCGGGTGAACTATCGCGGCACCCTGCTCGGCTGCCAGATATTCGGGCGCCTGATGTCGACCGCCGGACGCGGCGCCATCCTCAATGTCGGCTCGCTCGCCTCCTTCGCGCCGATTTCGCTTCCCGCCTATACGCCGGGCAAGCATGCGGTGCTGGCGCTGACCCAGATTCTTGCCGCCGAGCTCGGCCCGCACGGCGTGCGCGTCAACGCCGTCGCGCCGGGCTACACGCTTTCCGACGGCCTCAAGGCCAAGATCGCCAATGGCGAGCGCAATCCAGACGCGATCAAGGCAACGACGGCGCTGCGCCGCTTCGTCGATCCGCGCGACGTCGCCGAAGCCGCGTTCTTCCTGTGCTCCGGGCGCGCCGCCGCGATCACCGGCGTGACGCTGCCGGTCGATGCCGGCTGGCTCGTGCAGGCGCCCTATGCGCATTACCTCCAGGGCAACCCGATCCGTCCGGTCGAAGACAGATGACCAAGCGAAAGCCGTTGTCCGCGGTCGTTGCCGAGAGCCTGACGGAGAAGATCCGGTCGGGCGGGCTGCGGCCGGGCATGCAGCTTCCGACCGAGGCGGAACTGTGCGTCGAGTTCGACGTGAGCCGGACCGTCATACGCGAGGCGGTGGCGCGGCTCCGCTCCGAGGGGCTGGTCATCCCGCATCAGGGGCGCGGCATGTTCGTCAGCGAGACCCCGGCCCGCAACTTCTCGATCCCGGAAGAGGCGCTGCGGACGCTGCCGGAGACCATCGCCCTGCTCGAGCTGAGGCTGAGCGTCGAGGTGGAGGCCGCCGGGCTCTGCGCGGAACGGCGGACGGACGGGGAGGTGGACGGCATCCGATCGCTGATGGAGCAGGTCGACGCGCGGCACGAGGACCCGAGCGCCATCCAGGTCCACTACGACTACGACCTCCATCTGGCGATCGCCAGAGCGGCGCGCAACGAATTCATCCACGGCTTCCTCAGCTATCTGCAGCCGATGATCGTTCCGCGCCTGCAGCTCGGCTATGTGGTCGAGCCGGAGCTGAAGGAGGCCTATTACGAACGTATCCACAAGGAGCACAGCGCGATCGTCGACGCGATCGACAGGCGGGACGGCCGCGCCGCGCGCCGGGCGATGCGCGCCCATCTCCATAACAGCCTCGAGCGGGTGCGCGCGCTGGCCCAGGCATCCGGGTTCGCGGCGGCGGATGCGGATCAGGCTTCGGCGGCGGCATCGCTCTTTGCCGGGCTGAGACGCCGGGCCCCCGAGGGGCTGTAGACGACGTGATCACGAAAGCAGGATTTTCGATCGGTCAAACGATGCAGGCGCAAGGATTGCGCCGACAACGGCCGGTTTTTCGGCCCAACTTCCGCAGTTTGCTGCGGCAACTGGGCTGCAACGATGCCGGAGCCGATGCCGCACCTTTTTCGAATGCGAAATTTTATCTTTCCTTTTTGCTGCATTTCTTGGTTTCCCGGCGCTTTTCGAGCCCACACACTGAACCCATGAGGAAGGGAAGCTCCACGTGACGACAGCCTTCATCACAGGCGCGACGAGCGGCATCGGACGGGCAATGGCCCTGGCGCTGAGCGAAGCCGGCTACGAGGTCTACGCGGCAGGCCGCAGCAAGCCGGCGCTCGAGGAGCTGCGCGCCACGCGGCCGGGCATCACGCCGATCGCCGTCGACGTCACCGATCGCGACGCGGTCGAGGCGGCGGTCGCCGACCTGCATATCGACGTGCTGATCAACAATGCCGGCATGATGCCGCCGCTCGGCAATTTCGCCGACATGGAAGTGTCGGACATCGATGCGGCGCTGGAGATCAACATCAGCGCCGCGATCCTGCTGACCCGGCTGGTCGTGCCGCAGATGCGCGAGCGGCAGTCCGGCCATGTCCTCTTCACCGGATCGGCCGCCGCCTACTCCGCCTTTTCCAACATCGCCGTCTACTCGGCGACCAAGGCGGCGATCGGCGCCTTCTCCGCCGCGCTGCGCGCCGATCTCTCGCCATACGGCGTCCGCGTCACCGAGATCGTGGCCGGCCGCGTGGAGACCCAGCTCTACAAGGACATCCTCGACGCCAAGGCGCGCGCCGCCATGTACGAGGGCAACGTCGCCGTCCAGCCCGAGCACGTGGCGAGCATGGTGGTCGCCATCCTCGCCCTGCCTGCAGCGGCCGACGTCACCCGCTTCGACATCATGCCGACCCGGCCGACGACGCCGAGCGGCTACAAATGAGGACAGCGACATGAAGGATCTCTCGGTGCTCATCGTCGGCGGCGGCTCCGGCCTCGGCGCGCTGCTCGCCCGCATGGCCGTGGAGGAGGGTGCTGCCGCGATCGGCATCGTCGACATCGATCCGCAGGCGGCCGAAGCCGCCCTGGAGCCGGCGCGGGCCAAGGGCCTGCCGACGGCCGCAGCCGAATGCGACATCCAGGTCGGCCCGCAATGCCATGCCGCCTTCGAGGCGGTCGCCGCGAAGCTCGGCCGGATCGACACGCTGATCAACTGCGCCGCGATCTATCCGCGCCGGCCGCTGCTCGAGATCACCGACGAGGAATGGGACGCCTCCAACGGCATCAACATCAAGGGCACCTACCACATGATGGTGGCCGCCATCGGCCACATGCAGGCGCAGGAGCCCCGGGACCATGTGCGCGGGCGCATCGTCAACCTCACCTCGGTCGACGCCTTCAAGGCGCATCCGCAGAACGCCCACTACGCCGCGACCAAGGCGGCGGTCGTCAGCCTCACCCGTTCCTTCGCGCATCACGTCGCCAAGGACGGCATCCTGGTCAACTCCGTCGCGCCCGCCGGCATGGCGACCGAGCGCGCAAGATCGCTCGGCTTCCTCGGCGAGCTGGCGAAGGCGAGCCCGCTCGGGCGCGGCGCGGAACCGGCCGAGATCGCCGAATGGGTGCTCATGACCGGCGGTCCGAGGAACACCTACATGACCGGCGAGCAGGTCATCGTCTCAGGGGGCTACATCTACGCCTGAAGCCAGCCCGCGCCATCGGCCCCGGCCGACGCAGGGCGTGAAACCGAGCGAAGCCTGGAGGGAAAGGAGCGGAAGTGACGATGGCCGGCAAGCTGCGCCTTCCACCGCTGAACGCCCTGCGGGTCTTCCACGCCGTGGTGCAGCACAAGAGCTTCCGCCAGGCGGCCGACGAGTTGCTGGTCACCCCGCAGGCGGTCGGCCAGCAGATCAAGCTTCTGGAGGACACGCTCCAGGTGACGCTGTTCGAGCGCAAGGGCCGCTCGATCGAGCTGACCGAGCAGGCGATCCTGCTGTCGCATTTCGTCAAGGCGGGATTCGACGAGTTCTCCGAAGGCGTCCGCCGCATCACCAGGTCGAACTACCGCGACCGCATCAACCTCAATGCGAGCCCCTATTTCGCCACCCAGCATCTGCTGCCGCGCCTGTCGCTGTTCCGCGAGGCCATGCCGGGCGCCGACCTTCGCCTGACGACGACCGTCGACCTTCCCGATTTCGGGCGCGACGACATCGATATCGCCGTCCAGTGGGGCTATGACGGCAGGTGGCCGGACTACGAGACGACGCTGCTCATCCCCGACCCGAAGATCATCTGCTGCACGCCGGCGATCGCCGCGGAGATCGGGTCGGCGCAGGATCTCACCCGCTTCACCCTGCTGGACACGTCCAAGTCGAAGCGTCTGTGGCCGGACATCCTGCGCCATCTCGACGTCGCGCAGACCGACGGCGATCGCAGCATCGGCTTCGACGATGCCGCCACGATGCGCCGGGCGACCCTGCAGGGCATCGGCATCGGCATGATCTCGGTCATCGATGCCGAGGAGGATCTGCGCTCCGGCGTCCTGGCCGCCCCGCTCGGACGCGACGCGCTCGTCGGCATGCCCCCCGAGGAGGTGCCCGGCTTCTACCTCGTGGTGCCGCGCGGGCATCTGCGCGTGAAGGCGGTGGCGGCTCTTCACCGCTGGCTCGTCCAGCAGGACTGGCAGGGCGACCTGAAGGTCTCCCCGCTGCCGAAACCGATCCCGCTTTCGGACTAGGGGCCGCGGACACGTCTTTTGCTACCGGGCCTCGTTTCGACGCGGCTCCAACAAGAAGAAGAACCGAACCAACCTCAACAGTGGAGAAACAGCATGAACAAGATCAAATGGGCGGCGGCCGCGATGGCGCTGGGCTCAATCTCGCTCTGTGCGCCGGCACAAGCGGCCGGCGGCGACACGCTGGCGACCGTCAAGGAGCGGGGCGTGCTGAATTGCACCGGCCATGACGGCTCCTATCTCGGCTTTGCCGAGCTCGACGACAAGGGCAACTGGAAGGGCATCGACATCGAGCTCTGCAGGGCGGTGGCGACTGCCGTCCTCGGCGATCCTTCGACGCTCAAGATCATCCCGATCAGCTGGGCGCAGCGCTGGCCCTCGCTCCAGTCGGGCGACGTCGACATCGTCATCAAGGCCTCCGGCGCCACGCTCAGCCGCGACACCGAGCTCGGCCTCCAGTTCTCCCACTCCTACTATCTCGGCACCACCAAGGTGATGGTCCACAAGGAGCTCGGCGTCGAGACGCTCGCCGATGCCGACGGCGGCTCGATCTGCCTGCCGGCCGGAACGACGATCGAGCAGCAGGTCGCCGCCTACGCCCAGGCGCACGACATCACCCTGGAGCCCGTCGTCATCGAGAAGACCGAGGAGCTCGAGCAGGCCTACTTCTCCGGCCGCTGCGACCTCTACGCCCAATGGGGTCCGGTGCTGGCGATCGCCCGCACCGCCAAGAGCAATGTCGATGACCATGTCATCCTGCCGGACGTGATCGCGCTCGAGCCGGAGGTCTTCATCATGCGCCAGGGCGACGACAACTGGGTCGACATCGCCAACTGGACGCTCACCGCGCTTCTCTTCGCCGAGCAGGAAGGCATCACCTCGGAGAATGTCGACGATATCCGAACCGACCCGCCCTCGCCGCAGGTGTCGAAGTTCCTCGGCGTCACGCCGGGCATGGGCACGCCCCTCGGCCTCGAGGACGACTGGGCCTACAATGTGATCAAGAAGATCGGAAACTACGAGGAGATCTTCTCCCGCTCCCTCGGCGAGGATTCGCCCTATAAGATGGACCGCGAGCTGACGGCCCTCTGGAACGAGGGCGGCGTCCTCTACCCGATGGTCATCGACTGACCGTTCCCGGCTCCGCCCGCGATCGCGGGCGGAGCCACCGGACTTCGCCGCGAGAAGGTTTGCCCGATGGTCAGCCTGCTGAGAAATCAGAAGGTCCGCAACGCGCTGCTGCAGCTCCTCTATGTCGGCTCGCTGGCCGGGCTGGTGATCGGCGGCGCGATGATCACGTGGCGGAACCTCGACGCCCAGGGCATGACCGCGGGCTTCGACTTCCTGTTCCGCTCGACCGGCTGGGACCTCAATTTCTCGCTGCTGCCGACCTCCCCCACCGATCCCTACTGGTGGTATTTCGTCATCGGCATCCTGAACACGCTCTTCCTCGGCACGTTCGGCCTCGTCTTCGCGACGCTGGTCGGAACCATCGTCGGCCTCGCCCGCACCTCGTCCAACGAGCTGGCGCAGCTTCTGGGACGCACCTATGTCGACATCTTCAGGAACATCCCGCTGATCCTGCAGGTCTTCTTCTGGTACGCCGTCATCACGCACCTGCCGCCGCCTCGCAATGCGCATGAGTTCTGGGCGTTCCTGCTGACGAGCCGCGGGCTCTACGCGCCGCTGCCCAACGTCTCCGCAACGGCATTGACGGCGGCCGTATTACTGGTCGCCGCCGCCATCCTGCTGCCGATCTGGCTGGGCCGGACGACGCGGCTCGCCCGGCCGCTGGGCGAGCGGCTTCGGCTCCAGCTCGCAGCCGCGGCAGGCGCGCTCCTGTGCGCGGGCCTCGTCCTGTTCGCCGGCATCCTGCCGGACATGCCGCTGCTCGACATGCCGGAGCTCACCGGGCTGAACATCCGCGGCGGGCTGCGCATCCCGCCCGAATTCGCCACGCTCGTGGTCGCGATCGCCATCTATGGCGGCGCCTATATCGGCGAGATCGTCCGCGGCGGCTTCAAGGCGGTCGGCAAGGGCCAGGTCGAGGCGGCCAATGCGATCGGCCTGACGCCGTGGCAGATCTTCACGCTTGTGCGGCTGCCGCTCGCGCTGCGCGCCATGCTGCCGATCCTCGCCAACCAGTATGTGTGGCTGATGAAGGCGACGACGCTGGGCATCACCGTCGGCTTCACCGATTTCTTCATGGTCGTGGCGCTGTCGATCAACCATTCCGGCCAGACGCTGGAGGCGATCGCGATCCTGGTGACCGGCTTCCTCGTCATCAATCTGACCCTTGCGGCGATCTTCAACCGCATGAACAAGGCGATCGCCCTCAAGGGGCATCAGGCGAGGAGCTAGGGGATGAACGCTCCCGCACCGCCCGTCCCCGGACCGCTTGCGAGCCTGAAGAAGCGCTATTTCGCGACGCCGTTCCAGGCGCTGATATCGCTCGTCTCACTGGCGCTGCTCGTCCTCATCGTCTGGAACCTGCTCGACTGGGCGCTGCTCTCGGCCGTCTTCGATGCCAGCGGCGGGGCGGAAGCCTGCCATGCCGCGTCAGGCGCCTGCTGGTCGGTCATCGCCGACAGATGGCGCATCATCATGTTCGGCCTCTATCCCTATGACGAGCATTGGCGCTCCGCACTCGCCTGCGTCACCGTGGTGGTGATGACGGTGCTGAGCTGCATCCCGGCCTTCTGGACCGGACGAAGGATCGCCGCCGTCTGGATCGTCGGCATCACGCTCTTCTACGTGCTGATGAAGGGCGGCGTGCTCGGCCTTCCCAGGGTCGGCGAGGAGGCGTGGGGCGGACTGGCGCTGACGCTCTTCATCTTCGTCTCGACCTGCGTCATCGGCTTTCCGCTGTCGATCTGCCTCGCGCTGCTGCGCCGCTCCGAGCTGCCGTGGATATCGCACACCACCGGCGTCATCATCGATGCGGTGCGCTCGCTTCCGCTGGTCGCGATCCTGTTCACCTTCGCCGTCGTGCTTCCCTTCGCGCTGCCGCAATGGCTGCAGGGCGACAAGCTCTATCGGGTGATCGTGGGGGCCGCGCTGTTCTTCGCCGCCTATCAGGCGGAGATCGTGCGCGGCGGCATGCAGGGCGTCCCGAAGGGCCAGGAAGAGGCGGCGATGGCGCTCGGCCTCAGCTATTGGGAGCGCATCAGCCGCATCGTGCTGCCGCAGGCGATGCGCAACGCCTTGCCGGCGACGATCAACCAGTTCGTCATCTCCTTCAAGGAGACCTCGCTGGTGGTGATCGTCGGCTTCTTCGAGATCCTGGCATCGGCCAATGCCGCCTACGGAACCGGCGAATGGCGCTTCGCCTATGTCGAGGTCTATGTCTTCGTCGCCCTGATCTTCTTCGTCTTCGTCTTCAGCCTGTCGCGATACGGCGCCTTCCTCGAGCGCCGCATGGCGGTCAGCGAGCGCTAGGAGCTTTCGATGATGGCACGCGCTACCCATGCCGATGCAGGCGGCGGCCCGGCGGTCGAGATCCTCGGGCTGGACAAATATTTCGGCGGCTTCCAGGCGCTGCGCAACATCAACCTGACGGTGGCGCGGGGCGAGAAGATCGTCGTCTGCGGCCCGTCCGGGTCCGGCAAGTCCACCATGATCCGCTGCATCAACCGGCTCGAGGAGCACGATGCGGGCGAGGTCGTCGTGCTCGGCACCGAGCTCAACGACGACGTCGCCAATATCGACGAGATCCGGCGCGAGGTCGGCATGGTGTTCCAGCACTTCAACCTGTTCCCGCATATGAGCGTGCTGGAGAACTGCGTGCTCGCGCCGATGCTGGTGCGAAAGCTTCCCCGCGCCGAGGCGGAGGCCACGGCGAGGCGCTACCTCGAGAAGGTCCGCATTCCCGAGCAGGCGTCCAAATATCCGGGCCAGCTTTCGGGCGGCCAGCAGCAGCGCGTCGCCATCGCGCGCTCGCTCTGCATGGAGCCGCAGATCATGCTCTTCGACGAGCCGACCTCGGCGCTCGATCCGGAAATGATCTCGGAGGTGCTGGACGTGATGGACAGGCTTGCATCGGAGGGTATGACCATGATCTGCGTCACCCACGAGATGGGCTTTGCCCGCCGCGTCGCAGACCGCGTGATCTTCATGGACCGGGGCGAGATCGTCGAGGAGGCGCCGCCGGAGGACTTCTTCACATCGGCCCGCAATCCGCGTACGCAGCAATTCCTCTCGCAGGTGCTGGGTCACTGAGCGACGGAACGGACGTCCCGGCGACGACCGGTAAAGCATAACTTTTCGATAGGCGGCATTTCTTGATTTCGTCCCCATTCCGCCCGGTGCAATCTAGCGACCGGAAACTGCTTTCCCAGATGCGCGACGCGGCGCTCGCTTCGCAGAAGGCCACGGCATGACCTCCAGAAAGGACGACGTCCGTCTCGGCGCGGATATCGGGGGGACGTTCACCGACATCGCCCTCGACCTGCGCGGACGGATCTTCTCGACCAAGGTGCTGACGACCTATTCGGCGCCCGAGCAGGCGATCCTCGACGGCATCGCGATCGTCACCCGGGAGGCCGGGATCTCGCCGGCGGAGATCGGCATCGTCATCCACGGCACGACGCTGGCGACCAATGCGCTGATCGAGCGGCGCGGCGCGAAGACGGCCCTGGTCACCACCGAGGGCTTCCGCGACGTGATCGAGATGCGGACCGAGAACCGCTTCGAGCAGTACGACCTCAATCTGAGGCTGCCGACGCCGCTCATCCCGCGCGAGCACCGTTTCGCGGTCAAGGGGCGGATCGGCGCCGGCGGCCAGGAGTTGCAGCCGCTCGACGAGGCGGCGCTGGAAGGCATCGCCGACACGATCGCCGCGGGCGGCTTCGGCGCCGTCGCGATCGGCTTCATCCATTCCTATGCCAATCCGGAGCATGAGCGGCGCGCGTGCGACATCCTCGCCCGCAGGCTCGACGTTCCGATCTCGATCAGCGCCGAGGTCTCGCCGCAGATGCGCGAGTTCGAGCGCTTCAACACGGTCTGCGCCAACGCCTATGTGCGCCCGCAGATGGCCGACTATCTCGCCCGCCTGCAGACGCGGCTGACGGAGATGGGCGCGGACTGCCCGGTCTTCATGATCCATTCCGGCGGCGGGCTGATCTCGGTCGAGACCGCCGCGGAATTCCCCGTCAGGCTGGTCGAATCGGGGCCGGCGGGCGGCGCCATCTTCGCCGCCGACATCGCCCGGCGCTTCGGGCTCGGCAAGGTCGTCTCCTACGACATGGGCGGGACGACCGCCAAGATCTGCCTGATCGAGGACCATGCGCCGCGCACGGCGCGGACCTTCGAGGTGGCGCGCACCTATCGCTTCAGCAAGGGCTCCGGCATGCCGATCTCGATTCCCGTGATCGAGATGATCGAGATCGGCGCCGGCGGCGGCTCGATCGCCTGGGTCGATGCGATGGGGCGCATCCAGACCGGACCGGAGAGCGCTGGATCGGAGCCCGGACCGGCCAGCTACGGCCGCGGCGGCGAGCGGCCGGCAATCACCGACGCCGATCTCGTCCTCGGCAAGATCGATCCGTACGATTTCGCCGGCGGCGCGATCAGGCTCGACACGGGCGCGGCCGAGCGGGCGATCATGCGCGAGGTCGGCGAGCGCCTGTCGCTCGACACCGTCGCGACCGCCTTCGGCATCAGCGAGGTCGTGGACGAGAACATGGCCAACGCGGCGCGCGTCCATGCGGTCGAGAACGGCAAGAACATCTCCGACAATGTCATGATCGCCTTCGGCGGCGCCGCACCGCTGCATGCGGCGCGGCTTTGCGAGAAGCTCGGCATCGAGCGCTGCCTGGTCCCGCAGGGCGCCGGCGTCGGCTCGGCGATCGGCTTCCTCAAGGCGCCCTTCGGCTACGAGGCGCTGGCCTCGCGCCTGACCCGGCTTTCCGGGTTCGGTACCGAAGAGGCGAACGCGCTGCTCCGGGATCTCAAGGCGTCGGCGGAAAGCTTCGTGCGGGCCGGCACCAGCGGCCGGATCAGCTTCGAGATCACCGCCTTCATGCGCTATGCCGGGCAGGGCTGGGAAATCCCGGTGCCGCTGCCGGACGAGCGGTTCGGCGCCGACGCGGCCTGCCGGCTCAAGCAGCTTTTCCAGGCGAGCTACCAGCGCTTCTTCGGCCGCGCCATCGACGGGCTCGAAGGGCTCGAGATCGAGATCGTCACCTGGTCGGTCAAGGCGACAGACGAGCGGCCGGCGGCGGCCGGCCACGAGATCATCCCCGGAGAGCGCACCGTCCAGCCGGCCGTCACCCGCACGGTCTTCGACCCGGCGACCGGATCGACGCAGACCTACGGGATCGTCGAGCGGGAGACGCTCTCGCCCGGCGACCGGGTCGCCGGGCCGGCGATCATCGTCGAGCGCGAGACCTCGACCGTCGTCACGACCTCGTTCGACGCGGCCCTGCAGAGCGACGGCGCCATCCTTCTCATCCGCAAAGGCAACGAGGCATGAGCGATCCGGGCAAGAGCGACATCGGCGAAATCCGCATGCAGGTCATGTGGAACCGCCTGATATCGGTGGTCGAGGAACAGGCGCTGACCCTGCTGCGGACGGCATTCTCGACCTCGGTGCGCGAATCCGGCGACCTTTCGGCGGGCGTGTTCGACCCGCGCGGCCAGATGCTGGCGCAGGCCGTCACCGGCACGCCCGGCCATGTGAACACCATGGCGGAGGCCGTGCTCCAGTTTCTGAAAGAGATCCCGCGCGAGCAGATGTTCGAAGGCGACACCTATGTCACCAACGATCCCTGGCAGGGCACCGGCCACCTGCACGACATCACCATGGTCTCGCCCTCCTTCCTCGACGGCGAGCTGGTCGCCTTCTTCGCCTGCACCGCCCATGTCGTCGACGTCGGCGGGCGCGGCTTCGGCGCCGACGCCAAGTCGGTCTATGAGGAAGGCATCCAGATCCCGATCATGAAGTTCGCCGAGAGGGGCAAGGTCAATCTCGACCTGGTCAGGATCCTGCGCGCCAATGTCCGCGAGCCCAACCAGGTCGTCGGCGACTTCTACTCGCTCGCCGCCTGCAACGAGGTCGGCCATCGCCGGCTGGTCGACATGATGAGGGAGATCGGCCTGGCCTCGCTCGACGAGCTCGGCGACTTCATCTTCTCGCGCACCCGCGACGCCATGCTGACGCGCATCGAGGCGCTGCCGAAGGGAAGCTGGTCCAACGATCTCGTCACCGACGGCTACGACGAGCCGGTCAGACTGGCGGCGACGGTTTCGGTCAAGCGGGACTGCGTGGAGGTCGATTTCACCGGCAGCGACCCGATGAGCCGCTGGGGCATCAACTGCCCGATCATCTACAGCAAGGCCTATGCCTGCTTCGCGCTGAAATGCGTCGTCGCGCCCGACATCCCCAACAACGCGGCCTCGCTCGCCTTCTTCGCCGTGTCCTCGCCGGTCAACATCCTCAACGCGGTGCGCCCGGCGCCCGTCGCGCTGCGCCACATCTTCGGCCACATGGTCCCCGACCTCGTGCTCGGCGCGCTCGCCAAGGCGCTGCCGGGAACCATCCTCGCCGAGGGCGCCGGCGCATTGTGGAACATCCACATCTCGGTTCGGCCGGTCGCCGGCGCCGACGGGCGCCGCGCCGAGGTGCTGATGTTCAATTCCGGCGGCATGGGGGCGCGGCCCGGCCTCGACGGGCTGTCGGCGACGGCCTTCCCGTCGGGCGTCCACACCATGCCGATCGAGGCGACCGAGCATACCGGCCCGATCGTCATCTGGCGCAAGGAGCTGCGTCCGGATTCCGGCGGCGACGGCGAGTTCCGCGGCGGGCTCGGACAGGTGCTGGAGATCGCCGCGACCGAGGGGCACGAATTCGACTTCTCGGCGATGTTCGACCGGGTCAACCATCCCGCGAAGGGCCGCGACGGCGGCGAGGACGGCGTAGCAGGCGTCGTGAAGCTCGATGACGGCACGCTGATGCGCCCGAAAGGCTGGCAGCACGTGCCGGCGGGCAGGCGGCTGGTGCTTGAGCTGCCGGGCGGCGGCGGCTATGGCGATCCGTCGAAGCGCAGCGCCGAGGCGAGGGCGCAGGACCGGACCAGAGGCTACATCTCGGAGAAGAGCGGATGAGCTATATTTCCTCACGCCTGTCGGCGATCAAGCCGTCGGCGTCGATGGCGGCGTCGATGGCCGCCAGGGCGCTTCGGGCGACCGGCGTCGACGTCATCGACCTCGGCCTCGGCGAGCCCGATTTCCCCACCCCTTCGCACATCGTCGAGGCGGCCTATGCGGCGGCGAAGGCGGGGCAGACGCTCTATACCGCCGCGGCAGGTACGCCGGAGGTGCGCGAGGCGGTCGCCGAAAAGTTCCGGCGCGAGAACGGGCTCGACTATAGCGCCGACGACATCGTCGTCGCCAACGGCGCCAAGCAGATCATCTTCAACGCGCTGATGGCGACGCTCGAAGACGGCGACGAGGTGATCCTGCCGGCGCCCTATTTCGTCTCCTATCCGGAGATGGTGAAGCTGCTCGGCGGCACGCCGGTAATCGTCGAGTGCCCCGAGGCGACCGGCTTCAGGCTGACGCCGGAGCTGCTGGAGGAAGCCGTCACGGCGAAGACCAAATGGCTGTTCCTGAACATGCCGGGCAACCCGACCGGCGCCACCTATTCGCTGGCCGAGCTGCAGGCGCTCGGCGCGGTGCTGGCGCGCCATCCCCGGATGCTGGTGCTCTGCGACGAGATCTACGAGCACATCCTGTTCGACGGCCGCGAATTCGTGTCCTTCGGCAAGGCATGCCCCGAGCTCAGGGACCGCAGCCTGATCGTCAACGGCGTCTCCAAGGCCTATGCGATGACCGGCTGGCGCGTCGGCTATGCGGCCGGCCCGGCTCCCCTGGTCAAGGCGATGGCGACCATCCAGAGCCAGTCCGTGACCTCGGTCTGCTCGATCGCCCAGGCCGCCGCCGTCGCAGCCCTCAACGGCCCTCAGGACGAGGTGCAGCGCTTCCGCGTCGCCTTCGAGAAACGCCGCGACCTCGTCGTCGAGGGCATCCGGCGCATCGACGGGCTGACGCTGGCGCCGCCGGACGGCGCCTTCTACGCCTATATAGGCTGCGCCGGCCTGATCGGCCGCAGGACCCCGCAGGGCGTCGTCCTCGAGGACGACGCCGCCGTCGCGACATATCTGCTCAACGAGGGCCGCGTGGCGGGAGTGCCGGGCGCGGCCTACGGCCTGTCGCCCTATTTCCGCATCTCGACCGCCACCAGCGAGACGGTGCTTTCCGAAGCGCTCGCGCGCATCGCTGCCGCCGTCGCACAATTGGAGTAGGCCCATGCCGCAATACGAACGCATCCTGATCACCGGCGCGGGCGGCCGCCTCGGCTCGCTGCTGCGGACGGAGCTGGCACCGCTGGCGGGGAAGATCCGCCTCGCCGCGCGCGATCCGCTGGGCGAGCTCGCACCGAATGAGGAGGAGGCGGTCTTCGATCTCGCCGACATGGAGGCCACGGTCGCCGCGACCAGGGATTGCGACGCCATCGTCCATTTCGGCGGCGCATCGGTGGAGAGCCCGTGGCAGACGATCCTGGACGCCAATATCCGGGGCTCCTACCACATCTACGAAGGCGCCCGGAAACACGGCGCCAGGCGCATCGTCTACGCCTCCTCGGTGCATGCGATCGGCTATCACGAGCTCGAGGCGCAGATCGGCGTCGACGCGCCGGTGCGCCCCGACACGCTCTACGGCGTGTCGAAGAACTTCGTCGAGAGCCTGAGCCGGCTCTATTGGGACAAGTTCGGCATCGAGACGGCGTGCCTGCGCATCTTCTCCTCCTTCCCCGAACCGGTCGACCGGCGCATGCTCTGGTCCTACCTTTCCTTCGCCGACTGCGTGCGCCTGGTGGAGGCGGCGCTGACGGCGCCGCGCGTCGGCCACACCATCTCCTTCGGCATCTCCGACAACAAGGTGAAGGCGGTCGACAACAGCGGCGCCAACCATCTCGGCTTCAGGCCCATGGACAATTCGGAGCCGTTCCGGGCGGCGGTCGAGGCCCGCACGCCGGTTCCGGATCCGGATGCGCCGGCGGTGAAATATCTCGGCGGCTGGTTCTGCGAGCTCGGCCATCCGGACGATCGGGAAGAGGATTCCTGATCCCGGACGGCCCCGGCAAGGCCGATCGATCGCCGGCTCGGTGATGCCTCTTTCGTCGTATTTCTACGAGCTTGCACATCCGACGGCATTGTTGCATGTCTTGTTCATGCGCGGCGCAAGACCGCGCGGCCGCGCAAGCGGCGGGGGAACGGAAAAATGAGCGCCTCTCGGGAGGAGGGCTCACAACATGGTGCGCAGGCCTGGATGCGGTCTGGTGCGTGAGTAGAGGTTTGGATGAGTGACGACGTCATTCTGGCCGCAGACGATCTGACGAAGGAATTCAAAGGGTTTTTCGCGGTCAACGGCGTGGATCTGAAAGTCCGGCGGGGACAGGTCCATGCGCTGATCGGCCCCAACGGGGCCGGCAAGACGACCTGCTTCAACCTCCTGACCAAGTTCCTGTCGCCGACGCGCGGCCGCATCACCTACAAGGGCGAGGACATCACCTCGATGTCGCCGGCCGACATCGCCCGGCTCGGCCTGGTGCGCTCCTTCCAGATCTCGGCCGTCTTCCCGCATCTCACCGCGCTGGAGAATGTGCGCATCGCGCTCCAGCGCAAGCGCGGCGACAGCTTCGACTTCTGGCGCTCGCAGAAGGTGCTGTCGCGCTTCGACGAGGAGGCGCGGGCGCTGCTTGCCGATGTCGGCCTGTCGGAATTCGCCACGATCAATGCCAGCGAGCTCTCCTACGGCCGCAAGCGGGCGCTGGAGATCGCCACGACGCTGGCGCTCGATCCGGAGATGCTGCTCCTCGACGAGCCGATGGCCGGCATGACGCAGGAGGACATAGACCGCATCTCGGCGCTGATCCGCCGCGTCGCGGCCAACCGCACCATCCTCATGGTCGAGCATAATCTGTCCGTCGTCGCGACGCTGTCGGACACGATCACCGTGCTGGCGCGGGGCGCCGTGCTGGCGGAGGGGGACTACGACACGGTCTCCAGGGATCCGCGCGTCATCGATGCCTATATCGGAGCCGGCCATGGCTGAGACGGTGCTGACATCACCTGCTTCCCGGGCGGCCGCGGCGCCGCTGCTCGAGGTGCGCGACCTCGAAGCGTGGTACGGCGAGAGCCATGTCCTGCACGGGGTCGATTTCGACGTCCGGCCGGGAGAGGTCGTGACGCTGCTCGGGCGCAACGGCGCCGGCAAGACGACGACGCTGAAATCGGTCATGGGCATCCTGCCCAAGCGCAAGGGATCGGTGAAGTTCGACGGCAAGGAGCTGATGCACATGCCGGCGCGCTGGGTGGCGCGCGAGGGCATCGCCTTCTGCCCCGAGGAGCGCGGCGTCTTCTCCTCGCTCTCGGTCGAGGAGAACCTGATGCTGCCGCCGCAGGTCAAGCCCGGCGGGCTGAGCGTCGAGCAGATCTTCGAGCTGTTCCCCAACCTCAAGGAGCGGCTGTCGAGCCAGGGCACCAAGCTGTCGGGCGGCGAGCAGCAGATGCTGGCGATCGGCCGCATCCTGCGCACCGGCGCACGTCTCCTGCTTCTCGACGAGCCGACCGAGGGGCTGGCGCCGGTCATCGTCCAGCAGATCGGCCGCACCATCGCGCGGCTGAAGCAGGAGGGCTTCACCATCGTGCTGGTGGAGCAGAATTTCCGCTTCGCGTCCTCGGTCGCCGACCGCCATTTCATCGTCGAGCAGGGCAAGGTCGTCGACATGATCCCCAATGCGGAGCTGGAGGCCAATATCGAGAAGCTGCACGCCTATCTCGGCGTGTAGGCTGCGGTGACCGATCGGGTTCAACCGGCGCCATCAAGACGCCGACAAAGGAGGAGAAGGAAATGAGGAAATCGGGAATTCTGCTGGCCGGTCTGGCCGCATCGCTGATGGCTTCGGCCGCCTATGCGCAGGACGTCTCGGTCAAGATCGGCGTCCTCAACGACCGGTCCGGCATCTATGCCGACGTCGCCGGCGAGGGCTCCGTCATCGCAGCGCGGATGGCCGCCGAGGACTACGGCGCTGCGGACAAGGGCATCGGCGTCGAGATCATCTCGGCCGACCACCAGAACAAGCCCGACGTCGGCTCCAACATCGCGCGCCAGTGGTACGACACCGAGAATGTCGACGTGATCGCCGACGTGCCGACCTCGTCGGTGGCGCTCGCCATCAACGAGATCACCCGCGAGAAGAACAAGATCTTCCTGAACTCGGGCGCCGCCTCTTCCGACCTGACCGGCAGCGCCTGCTCGCCCAACACGATCCACTGGACCTACGACACCTGGGCGCTCGCCAACGGCACCGGCTCCGCGCTGGTCGAGCAGGGCGGCAAGACCTGGTTCTTCGTCACCGCCGACTATGCCTTCGGCCACCAGCTCGAGGAAGACACCAGCGCGGTCGTGGAGAAGGCCGGCGGCGAGGTGCTGGGAGCCGTGCGCCATCCGTTCCCCGGCCAGGACTTCTCGTCCTTCCTCCTCCAGGCACAGGCCTCGGGCGCCAACGTGATCGGCATGGCCAATGCCGGCGGCGACACCATCAACACGGTGAAGCAGGCGGCCGAATTCGGCATCACCCAGGCCGGCCAGTCGCTCGCGGCGCTGCTGATGTTCATCTCCGACGTGCACGCGCTCGGCCTGCAGACCGCGCAGGGCCTCGTGCTCACCAGCCCCTTCTACTGGGACCTGAACGACCAGACCCGCGAATGGTCGACGCGCTTCCAGGAGCAGAACGACGGCAAGATGCCGACCATGGTCCATGCCGGCGTCTACTCGGCCGTGCTGCACTACCTGAAGGCGGTGGACGCCCTCGACTCCAAGGATCCGGCCGCGGTGATGGAGTGGATGAAGGCCAACCCGGCCAGCGATCCGCTGTTCGGCGAGGGCGAGATCCGCGCCGACGGCCGCAAGATCCATCCGGTGTACCTGTTCCGCGTCAAGACGCCGGACCAGTCGGAAGGCGACTGGGACTACTACGAGATGCTGCAGGAGATCCCGGCGGAGGAGGCCTTCCGGCCGCTGGACGAGGGCGGCTGCGAGCTGGTCAGCGCCGAGTAGCACCATAGCGACCGGGCGCGCCGGCTCCGGCCGGCGCGCCTTCCCGGCACAATCGGAAATGCCTGAATGTTCGAGCTTCTCGGAATCCCACCACAGGCACTGTTCGGGCAGCTTCTGCTCGGCCTGATCAACGGCGCCTTCTACGCCGTGCTGAGCCTCGGGCTCGCCGTCATCTTCGGCCTGCTCAACATCATCAACTTCACCCACGGCGCACAGTACATGCTCGGCGCCTTCGTGACCTGGATGCTGCTCAACTATCTCGGCATCGGCTATTGGTGGGCGCTGCTGCTGGCTCCGGTGATCGTCGGCATTTCGGGCATCATCCTGGAGCGGCTGTTCATCCGCCGGCTCTATCATCTCGACCATCTCTACGGCCTGCTGCTGACCTTCGGCCTGGCGCTGATCATCACCGGCGTCTTCAGGCAGCTCTACGGCGTCTCCGGACTGCCCTATCAGGTGCCGCCGCTGCTTTCCGGCGGCCATAATCTCGGCTTCATGTACCTGCCCAATTCGCGCGCCTGGGTGATCCTCGCATCCGTCGTCGTCTGCCTCGCCACCTGGTTCGTGATCGAGAAGACGCGGCTCGGCGCCTATCTGCGCGCCGCCACCGAGAACCCGACACTGGTCGGCGCCTTCGGGATCAACGTGCCGCTGATGGTCACGCTGACCTACGGCTTCGGCGTCGGCCTCGCCGGCTTCGCCGGCGTGCTCGCCGCGCCCATCTACGCGATGAACCCGGTGATGGGCGAGAACCTGATCATCGTCGTCTTCGCCGTCGTGGTCATCGGCGGCATGGGATCGATCCTCGGCTCGATCGTCACCGGCTTCGGCCTCGGCCTGATCGAGGGGCTGACCCGCGTCTTCTACCCCGAAGGCTCCGCCGTCGTCATCTTCGTCATCATGGCTCTGGTCCTGCTCGTCAAGCCGGCCGGCCTGTTCGGGAGGGCCGCGTGATGGCCGCCACCACGCAAGCTCCGGAAGGCTATATCGTCGGCCAGCAGGCGTCGGGCTCCATGCCCGCCCACCACATCGCGATCTTCGCGGGGCTGCTCGTGCTGCTGATCGCGGCCCCCTTCTTCGTCTATCCGATCTTCGTCATGAAGATCCTGTGCTTCGCGCTGTTCGCCTGCGCCTTCAACCTGCTGCTCGGCTATGGCGGGCTGCTCTCCTTCGGCCATGCCGCCTATTTCGGCATGGCGAGCTACGTCTCCGCCCACGCGGCCAAGGTCTGGGGGCTGACGCCGGAGCTCGCCATCATCTCCGGCACGCTCGTCGCGACCGCGCTCGGCCTCGTCATCGGCGCGCTGTCGATCCGCC
>CAYYZC010000017.1:15052-22767 GCA_964475605.1 uncultured Chelativorans sp. | reverse complement strand
TCGGAGCCGCTGCCAAGCGCCTCGCCGCGGTAGTTGCCGCGCAGCATCGGGCCCGCGGGCAGGTAGATCATCGGCAGGCCGGCGCTCAGCGCCCCCATGACGAGGCCCGGCGTGGTCTTGTCGCAGCCGCCCATCAGCACCGCGCCGTCGACCGGGTGCGAGCGCAGCAGTTCCTCGGCCTCCATGGCAAGCAGGTTACGATAGAGCATGGTGGTCGGCTTGACCTGGCTCTCCGACAGCGACATGGCCGGCAGTTCCAGCGGAAAGCCTCCCGCCTGCAGGATGCCGCGCTTCACGTCCTCGGCCCGGTGGCGGAAATGGGCATGGCAGGGATTGGCGTCCGACCAGGTGTTGAGGATGGCGATGACGGGACGCCCGGCCCAGTCCTCGGGCGCGTATCCCATCTGCATCATGCGGGAGCGATGCCCCGACGAGCGCAGGTCATCCGGTGCGAACCAGCGCGCGCTGCGCAATTGGCCTGCCGCCTTTTTCATGAGGTCCTCCTTGCCGAAGTAATACATTAGTGCATTATTGTGGCAAGGGAAATTCTGTGATCAAATGACGTCATGACAGCAGCCTATCCATTCCACCGCACTCCTCTCGAACGCGACCGGCAGGCGGCCCCGCAGATCGCCGACATATTGCGCCGCCGCATCCTGACCCTCGAGTTGAAGCCGAGCTCGGTCGTGTCGCGCGTCCCGCTCCAGGACGAGTTCGGCGTCAGCCAGACTCCGGTCCGGGACGCCCTTCAGCAGCTCGAGCGGGAGGGTCTGGTCGAGATCTATCCGCAGAGCTCGACCCTGGTCTCGCGCATCGATGTGGACGCCGCCAAGCAGGCCCATTTCCTGCGGCGCTCCATCGAGATCGAAGCGGCGCGCGTCGTCGCCGCGGCGCCGGACAGTGCAGTAATCCGCCAGTTGCGGGCCGCGACCGAGGAACAGCGCCGCCATCTCGATCCGGGCGACTATCCGGATTTCATCCAGGCCGACCGCATGTTCCACCGCATCTTCTACGAGGCGGCCGGCATCTCCTCGCTATGGGACCTCGTGCGCCGCGAGAGCGGCCACATCGACCGGCTGCGCCTTTTGAACCTGCCGATCAAGGGCAAGATCGAAGCCATTTTCCACGACCATGATTCGCTGATCGCCGCGGTCGAGCGCGGAGACCCGGAGGGGGCGGCGGCCGTGGTGCGCCGCCATCTTTCGGGGACGCTTTCGGCCATAGACGACATCGCGAAGACCTATCCCGATTATCTCAAGGGAGCGGTCGACGTCTAAAAGCACTTGCGTGAATCTCCAACTGATGCATTAGTGTGTGACGCAGCGATGAGCTGCGAGCGGACTTTGCGGAAGGCGCAGGTCCATAGGTGGGAGGAGAACATGACTTTCAGATTGTCGCGCCGCGCCGTTATGGCCGGCCTGGGTGCGTCGTTGATCGTCGACCTCAGGGCCATGGCCCAGGGGCTGACACTGCCGACGTCGCCCGTCGACCTCAACATCGTCGATGTTGCCGGAAACCTTCAGCTGACCCAGCGGGCCATCGAGACCTATCGCGATGCGCATCCGGAGCTCATCTCGCGTCTCAATTTCTCCAAGGCTCCCTCGCCGGAACTGCCGGGCAAGATCAAGGCCCAGCAGGATGCCGGCCGCCTCGACATCGACGGCGTGCTGACGGGCATCGACGCCATCGCCGCCGGCGCGGCCATGGATATGTGGATCCCGATCGCCAACGACTTCGCCTCCACGCTGCCCGCGCTCCAGGACATCTATCTCGACGGCGCCTGGGCCATGCAGCAGCAGGCCGACGGCCAGGGGGTCTGCGTGACCTTCTGCGATGCCGGCCCGGTCATCAACTACATGCCCGACCGCGTGCAGCAGGTCCCGAAGACGGCGGAGGAACTGCTCGCCTGGGCATCGGACAACCCCGGCCGCTTCATGTATGCCCGTCCCGCCAATTCGGGCCCCGGCCGCATCTTCATGATGGGGCTGCCATATCTGCTCGGCGACAAGGATCCGCAGGATCCGGAGAACGGCTGGGAGAAGACCTGGGCCTACCTGCAGGAGCTGGGCCAGCACATCGACTATTACCCGTCCGGCACCGCCGCCGTGTTCAAGGAGCTGGGCGAGGGGTCGCGCGACATGATCCCCTCGCAGGCCGGCTGGGACATCAACACCCGCGCGCTGGGCGTGCTGCCGAAAGAGGCGGCCGTGTTCTTCCTCGACGGATTCCACTGGGTGATGGATGCGCATTATCTCTGCATCCCGCGCGGCATTCCCGAAGAGAAGCTGGCGGTGATGATAGACATGCTGCTCTATCTGCTGTCGCCCGAAGCGCAGGCCATGGCCTACGATTCCGGCTACTTCTATCCCGGCCCCGCGGTGAAGGACGTGCCGCTCTCCATGGCGCCGGACGACAGCCAGGCGATCCTGGCGGAGTTCGGCCGCCCGGAATATGCGGATATCATCGCCAACAATCCGCGCGAGCTGCCCCTGGCCCCCGACCGTCTCATTCGCGCCTTCGCACGATGGGACGAGGAGGTCGGCTCCAACAAGGTCAAGACGTAACGGCAAGCCGGGCCTCCGCCGTGCGCGGAGGCCCGGCGGCGCTCGCTGCCGCCGCGCCCGACGGAAGCATCGGAGGAACGACAAACCGTGGCACGTACGTTCGAGGAGCTGCGACTGGAGGACATCCAACGCGACTTCGGCGCCATGCGCGCGCTGAAGGGGGTGAGTCTCGCCGTCAGGCGGGCCGAGTTCATCGCCTTGCTCGGCCCATCGGGCTGCGGCAAGTCGACTGCGTTGAATTGCCTTGCCGGCCTGCTGCCGCTCACCGGCGGCGGTATCTGGCTCGACGGCCAGCGCATCGACACGCTGCGGCCGGAGGATCGCGGCTTCGGCATGGTTTTCCAGAACTATGCCCTGTTTCCTCACATGACGGTGCGGCAGAACGTGGCGTTCGGTCTCACCATGCAGAAATTTCCCAAAGCCGAGATCGAGACGCGGGTGGAGCGGGCGCTCGACATCGTGCGGCTGCGCGACCAGTCGGCGAAGCTGCCGGGCCAACTCTCCGGCGGCCAGCAGCAGCGTGTCGCGATCGCGCGTGCGATCGTGATCGAGCCCCGGCTGGTGCTGATGGACGAGCCGCTGTCCAACCTCGACGCCAAGCTGCGCCTGGAGATGCGCTCGGAGATCCGGCGCATCCACAACCTCATCGGCGCCACGACGATCTACGTCACCCACGATCAGGAGGAGGCGCTGTCGCTCGCCGATCGCATCGTGGTGATGCGCGACGGCCTGGTCCGGCAGGTCGGCACGCCCGAGGACCTGTTCGCGCGACCGCTCCATGCCGACGTCGCCGACTTCATGGGCTACCGCAACATCGTCCCCACCCGCGCGACCGAAGCCGACGAGACGACGGCGAGGGTGATGCTGGCCGGTGCGAACCTCGTGGGCAGGGCGATCGAGCCGGTGCGCAAGGGCGACGCCGTCGTCGTCGCCGTCCGGCCGGACGATCTCGTCGTCTCGGCCGAGGGGCCGCTTGGGGCCACCGTGGAGACCTCCGAATATCGCGGCCACGACTTCTATTGCTCGGGCACGGCCGGCGACGGCACGACGCTCTACTTCACTTCTCCGCGCCGGCTGACGCAGGGCGAGACGGTGCGGCTCGCATGCAGCCCCGACCGCATGCTGGTCTATGCGGAAGGCACCGGGCCATGACCGGTGTCGACGGGCTGACCAGGCGTCAGCGGTTCTCGCGCTGGCTCGCCAACTACCAGATCGACGGCGTGACGCTGCTCGTGCTCCCGGCGATCGCATGCATGCTGCTGCTGTTCATCTACCCGTTCCTGCACGGTCTGGTGCTGTCTCTGCGGCCGCGGTCGGGGGAGATGCTGGACAACTACCGCCGCTTCTTCTCCGAACCGTTCCTCTACGACACGATCTGGACGACGATGCGTTTGGCGCTGCCGGCGACGATCATCAACGTCGTCATGTCGGTCCCGATCGCGCTTCTGGTACGCCGCTTCCGCCGCCAGCGCGTGCTGACCGCAATCCTGGTCGTGCCGATCACGCTCGGCCCGGTGCTGATCGCGCAGGGCATGCTCAACTACATGGGCCCGCAGGGCTGGTTCAACGGTGCCGTCATGGCGCTCGGCATCAGCGACACGCCCATAAGGCTGACCAACAACTATACCGGCGTGCTGATCTCGCTGGTGGTCGCGGGCTTCCCCTTCGTCTTCCTGTTGACCCTTTCCTTCCTCAGCGGGCTCGACCCTTCCCTGGAGAAAGCCGCGTCCACTCTCGGCGCAAGCGCGCGGACCCGCTTCCGCTATATCCTGCTGCCGTTGCTGATGCCGGCTCTGGCGGTGAATTTCTGCCTGTCGTTCGTGCAGATGTTCTCCGTCTTTCCGGCCGCGGTGCTGCTCGGCGAGCCGGCCGGCGCCACGCGTGTCATCTCGATCGCCGCCTATCAGGCCGCCTACGAGCAGTACGATGCGCCGATGGCCTCGGCCATTGCCATGATCATGGGCGCCGTGCAGCTCGCCATCGTCGCCATCGTGCTGGGCAGCCGCCACCTGTTCTACCGGGGCGCCACCGGGTCGGGGAAAGGCTGAACGATGATCGTCGAGAGGACGATAGGCACCAAGACGCCGTCGGAGCTGCTGTGGAGCATTTCGCTCTGGGTGGTCACGGGACTGTTCGTTGCCAATTTCATGCTGATGATCCTGGCGGTGCTGGTGAACAGCTTCGCCACGCAGTGGTTCGGCACCTGGCTGCCGCCCGGATTCACCGCGAAATGGTACGCATCGGCCTGGCGCGAGTTCCAGCTCGATCAGGTTCTGGTCGTCACGGCGCTGGTCGTCGGCGCCGTGGTGGCGATTTCCGGCGTCATCGGCGTGCCTGCGGCCTATGCGCTGGCGCGGCGCGACTTCCCCGGCAAGCGTTTCGTCGTCCTGCTGCTGCTCCTGCCGCTGATGGTGCCGCCGATCACCTACGGCATCCCGCTGGCGACGGTGCTCTACGAGGCGCGGCTCGCCGGCAACATCTGGGGCGTCATCCTCGCCAACCTCGTGCCGACCGTGCCGTTCGTGGTGCTGGTGATGATCCCGTTCATCGAGCAGATCGACCCGCGCATCGAGCACGCCGCCCGGCTTTTCGGCGCCGGCACGGGACAGCTCTTCCTGCGCGTGCTGGTGCCGCTTCTGGCGCCGGGCATACTGGCTGCGCTGCTGCTCGTGCTCGTGCGCACGGTCGCCATGTTCGAGCTGACCTTCTTCACCGCGGGCCCGAGCAGCCAGACGCTCGTGGTCGCCCTGTATTACGCTGTCTATGCGCCCGGCGTGCGCGCCAGCCAGTCGATCGACGCCATGTCCATCATCTACATGGCCACGACGCTCCTGTGGCTGCTGATCGCCCTGCGCTTCGTCAATCCGGTGCAGCTCGTCGGCCGGCCCCGATAGCCCGCCATTTTGCCGCTTGAGATCGTTCCCGGCTTCCGATTGCGGTCGATTTGGAACCTAAACGCCCTGCGTACCGTATAATGTAGGTCCGCTCCTGCTTGCAGGATCGACCGCGCTGGTGCTTGCCCGCAGGTCGGCATGCGGGCAAGCTTCAGGGACAACCCCGGTTATTCGAGCGCACCATGAGCCTACGCGATTTTCGAAGAGACTATCTCACCAAGCCGATCTTCCGATGGGCCGGCACCGTCATGCCGCCGATCTCCGACACCGAACGGGAGGCGATCGACGCCGGCACGGTGTGGTGGGACGGAGAGCTGTTCTCCGGCGATCCGGACTGGAACGCGCTTCTGGCGATGCCGCCGGCGAAGCTGAGCGGGCGCGAGCAGGCTTTCATAGACGGGCCGGTGCGCCAACTCTGCGCGATGGTCGATGACTGGAAGATCGCCTGGCAGGATCGCGACCTGCCGCCGGAGGTCTGGCGCTTCATGCGCGAGGAGAAGTTCTTCGGCATGATCATCCCGGAGAAATATGGCGGCCTGGGCTTTTCGAACACGATGCATTCGGAGGTCGTGCGCACTGTTTCGACCGCCAGCGTGGTCGCCGGCGTCACCGTCATGGTGCCGAACTCGCTCGGCCCCGGCGAACTGCTCATGCATTTCGGCACCGAGGAGCAGAAGGATCACTGGCTGCCGCGGCTGGCCGACGGGCGCGAGATCCCCTGTTTCGGCCTCACGTCGGAGGATGCGGGCTCCGATGCGGCGGCGATGACCGACACGGGCACCGTCGAGCAGGGGGAGTTCGAGGGAAAGCAGATCCTCGGCATCAGGCTCGACTTCCACAAGCGCTACATCACGCTCGGCCCGGTCGCGACGGTCATGGGTCTCGCCTTCAAGCTGCGTGATCCCGACAATCTGCTGGGCGAGGGGGTGGAACGCGGCATCACCGTGGCGCTGATCCCGACAGCGACCCCGGGCGTGAGCCACGGCGAGCGCCATGTGCCGCAATTCACGCATTTCCAGAACGGGCCGCTCTACGGCAAGGACGTGTTCATTCCGCTGGACTGGATCCTCGGCGGCGAGAAGCAGATCGGGCAGGGATGGAAGATGCTGATGACGGCGCTTGCCGCCGGGCGCGGCATATCGCTGCCGTCGCAGTCGGCCGGATCGGCGGCCATGTGCGCGCGCACCACCGGCGCCTATGCCCGCATCCGGCGGCAGTTCAACGTCGCCATCGGCGACTTCGAAGGCGTGCGCGAGCATCTCGCCGACCTCGCGGCCAATGCATATCTGATCGATGCCGCGCGCCGCCTCACGGTTGCCGCGCTCGACGAGGGGCATCGGCCCTCGGTGATATCGGCGATCATGAAATACCACGCCACCGAGCGCATGCGGCAATCGGTCGAGAAGGCCATGGACATCCATGGCGGCAAGACGATCATCGACGGGCCGAAGAACTATCTCGGCGGCCAGCACCGCTCGGTGCCGATCGGCATCACGGTCGAGGGCGCCAATATCCTTACCCGCAATCTGATGATCTTCGGGCAGGGCGCGATCCGCTCGCATCCCTACATGCTGGAGGAAATGACCGCGCTGTCGGAGGCCGACAAGGCAGCCGGCCTCGACACGTTCGACCGCAGCTTCTGGGCTCATGCCGGCCATGCCGTCCGCACGACCTTCCGGACATGGGGGCGCGGCTGGACGGGCGGCCGGCTCGCACCGACGCCGGACAAGGTGGCGTTGCCGCACCATTGGCGGCAACTCTCCCGCCTGTCGGCCGCTTTCGCTCTGCTCTCCGACATGGCGCTGCTGACGCTCGGCGGGGCGTTGAAGCGCAAGGAGATGCTGTCGGCGCGCATGGGCGACATCCTCGCCGAACTCTACCTGCTCGGCGCGGTGCTGAAGCGCTACGAGGATGAGGGCCGGCAGGAGGAGGATCTGCCGATCGTCGATTACGTCATGCTCAAGGGGATCGATCGCATCGCCGTCGCCTTCGACGGCGTGCTGGCGAACCTGCCGGCACGCTGGGCGGCTTGGCTCGTGCGCTTTCTCGCCTTCCCGGCCGGCGTTCCCTATGCCGAACCGCCGGACAGGCTGACCGACCGGGTCGCCGCGATCCTGCTCGAGCCGTCCGCGCAACGCGAGCGCCTGACGCCGAACCTCTATCTCGGCGAGGGGCGCGACGGCCATCCGGTCCGGGATCTGGAAGAAGCCTTTAGCCTCGTCGTCGCCAATGCGCCGATCGAGAAGAAGATGCGCGA
>CAYYZC010000017.1:4527-14952 GCA_964475605.1 uncultured Chelativorans sp. | reverse complement strand
CGCCCGGTCTATGTCGTGGATGGCGCGCGCACGCCTTTCCTGCGCGCCCGCGGCAAGCCCGGCCCGTTCACGCCGGTCGATCTCGCCGTCCAGTGCGGGCGGCCGCTGCTTGCGCGCCAGCCCTTCGCGCCCGAAACCTTCGACACCGTGATCCTCGGCTGCGTCAACGTGATTGCCGACGAGATGAACCCGGCCCGCGTGGCCGCACTTCGTCTCGGCATGGGCGAGGCGATGACCGCCTTCACCGTGCAGATCAATTGCGGCTCCGGCATGCAGTCGATCGACACGGCGTTCCGTACCATCGAGGCGGGCAAGGCCGATCTGATCCTCGCTGGCGGTACCGAAGCGCTCAGCCACGCGCCGCTGGTGCTGCGGCGCGATGCGACGGAGTGGTTCGGCCGCTTCGCCACCGCGAAGGGAACCGGCGCTCGCCTTGCCGCATTTGGAGGGTTGCGGCCGCGCTTCTTCAAGCCGGTGATCGGGCTGGAGCGGGGCCTCACCGATCCGGTCACCGACCTCAATATGGGCCAGACGGCGGAAGTGCTTGCGCATCTGTTCGACATCTCGCGCGAGGCGGCCGACGCCTATGCGCTGGAGAGCCACAAGCGTCTTGCCCGCGCGCAGGCCGAGGGCGACCTTGACGGCGAGGTGATCCCGGCCGTCGACAGGGACGGCACGCTGCACGCAGCCGATGACGGCGTCAGGCCCGATTCCTCGATGGAGAAGCTTGCCAAGCTGAAACCGGCCTTCGAGCGACCATACGGCAAGGTGACGCCGGGCAACTCCTCGCAGATCACCGACGGCGCATGCTGGGTCGTGCTCGCCTCGGAAGCGGCGGTCGAACGGCACGGCCTCACGCCCATCGCGCGTATCGTCGACAGCGAATGGGCCGCGCTCGATCCCTCGATCATGGGGCTCGGTCCCGTCCTGTCGGTCGCGCCGCTGCTGAAGCGCCGCGGTCTCGCGCGCGAGGACATCGACCTGTGGGAGCTCAACGAAGCCTTCGCGGCGCAGGTTCTGGCCTGCCTGGCTGCCTGGGAGGACGAAACCTTCTGCCGCGACGTGCTCGGGCTGGACGAGGTTTTCGGCCGCATCGAGCACCGGCGGCTCAATGTCGACGGCGGCGCGATCAGCCTCGGCCACCCGGTCGGCACCAGCGGCAACCGCATCGTGCTTCACCTCGCCAATGCGATGCGCCGGCGTGGCGACAAATGCGGCCTCGCGACCGAATGCATCGGCGGCGGCCAGGGCGGCGCGATGCTGCTGGAGGCGGTATGACGGAGGCCGCAGGCAAAGGCGTGCGCGACGCATTGCACGACCGCGAGATGGAGCGCGGACCGGCTTCCGTCCGGCATCTGCTCGAGCATTGGCGGCTTGCGGTCGGCGACGACGACATCGCATGGCTGACGCTCGACCGTGCCGACGAGAGCGTGAACACGCTGTCGGAGGCTGTCGTCCGGGAGCTCGACGCGATGCTGGATGCGGTAGAGGAGGCGAGGCCCCGCGCGCTCGTCATCCGCTCCGCGAAGCAAGGGGGGTTCGCGGCGGGCGCCGACATCCGCGATTTCCGCGGCGTCGCCGATGCGGCCGGGATCGAAACGCGCATGCAGGGTGCGCACCGCGTCGTCGATCGGCTCGCGGCACTCGACATGCCGACGATCGCCGTCATCCATGGCCATTGCCTCGGCGGCGGGCTGGAGCTCGCTCTCGCCTGCGACCACCGCATCGCCACGCCCGACGCGAAGCTCGGCTTTCCGGAAGTCCTGCTCGGCCTGCATCCGGGGCTGGGCGGGACGTTCCGCCTCACGGCGCTGATCGACCCGGTCGAGGCGATGACCATGATGCTCACCGGCAAGTCCGCATATGCCGCCAGGGCCAGGCGGCTTGGCCTCGCCGACGCTGTGGTGGAGGAGCGCCATGTGGCAGCCGCCGTCGAGGCCGCCGCGGCCGGGCGCGTGAAGAAGCAGCGGCGCGGCGTGAAGGCGAAGCTGATGGGGTTCGCTCCCGCACGCAAGCTGGCAGCGCAGCGCATGCGTTCCGAAGCGGAAAAACAGGCGCCGTCGAAGCATTATGCCGCGCCCTACAGGCTCATCGATCTGTGGGAGGAGCATGGCGGCGACCCGCGCGCGATGCAGGCGGCGGAGGTTCGCTCCTTCGCCGAACTGCTGTCGGGCGAAACCGCCCAGAACCTGATCCGCGTCTTCTTCCTGCGCGAGGGGCTGCGCGCGAAGGGCAGGGGCGACAGCGGCATCGGCCACGTGCACGTGATCGGCGCTGGCACGATGGGCGCGGAAATCGCCGCCTGGTGTGCGTCGCGAGGCAAGCGCGTGACGCTCGCCGACCTGGAGCCCGAGGCGCTTGCGAAGGCGGTCGGCACTGCGGCAAAATTTTACGACGACAGGCTCCATTCGGCCATCGGGAGACGCGATGCGCTCGACCGGCTGATGCCGGATTTTGCCGGCGACGGCGTGCGGAATGCCGACCTCGTGATCGAGGCGATCGCCGAGAAGGCGGAGGTGAAGCGCAAGGTCTTCGCCGACATCGCCCCGCGCATGAAGCCGGGCGCCATCCTTGCCACCAACACGTCGAGCATTCCGCTGGAGGCGCTGCGCGAGGGGCTTCCGAATCCCGAGCGGTTCGTCGGTATCCATTTCTTCAATCCGGTGACGAGGATGGAACTGGTGGAGATCGTCGCCCATGATCGCGTGGACGAGGCCGCGCTGCAGCGGGCCCGTGTCTTCTGCGGCGACATCGACCGGCTTCCGGCGCCGGTGAAGAGCTCGCCGGGCTTTCTCGTCAACCGCGCTTTGACGCCCTATCTGGCCGAAGCGTTCCTGCTGCTCGACCAAGGCGTCAGGAAGGAGACGATCGACCGGGCGGCCGAGGATTTCGGCATGCCGATGGGGCCGATCGAGCTTGCCGACCGCGTCGGACTGGACATCGGGCTGGAGGTGGCGCGCAGCCTTCGCGAAGCATTCCCCGACGAGGTGCCGGAGATCCCGGCCTGGCTCCAGGAGAAGGTCGAGAAGGGCGACCTCGGCCGCAAGTCGGGCAGGGGACTTTACGACTACGACGACAAGGGCAAACCGAAAAAGGACGAGGCAGGCGAACCGGCGCAGGCCATGGCGGACAGGCTGGTCCTGCCGATGCTCAATACCTGCGTCCGCCTGCTGCGCGAGGGCGTCGCGGAGGATGCGGACACCGTCGACGCCGCGATGATCTTCGCCACCGGCTTCGCGCCGTTCCGCGGCGGACCGCTGCACTACGCCCGTCAGCGCGGCATTGACGACGTCGAGGCGACGCTGCGGCGCCTCGAGGCCGAGCACGGGCCGCGATTCACGCCGGACGAGGGCTGGAACAGGCTGCGCGCGGAGGGCTGATGCCGTTTCTGCCGGGCGTATCGGGCTAGGTCGCGAATGCGGGGGGACGTCCCTTGATCCGCGTCAGCCAGACCAGTGTGCCGACCAGAATGAGGTTGCCGGCGCCGGCGAGCGCCCCTATTGCGAAGCCCGCGCCGTAGCCTGCGGTGAGATCGTAGGTGAAGGCCCCCTGAAAGCCGCCGAAGGCGTGTCCGAGCCAGGCGAAGGAGAAGATGATTCCCATCCAGGTCGCCTTGTTTCGTGCCGGGGTCAGCGCCCGCGTCGCGACCAGGAGCGAGGTCATCACGCCGGCATAGGCGAAGCCGTAGACGATCGCGAAGAGCATGAAGCCCTGCAGGCTGGCGAATTGGGTGAAGGCCAGCACGCCGGCCGTCTGGAGGGCCGAGGCCACGAACCAGGACCGGAGCGCGCCGATCAGGTCGCAGAGCTTGCCATAGGCTATGCGTCCGCCGATGGCGGCGATGAGCATGGCGAACATGACGCCGCCCGCATCCGTGGAGGATATGCAGAAGCTCTGGATCAGAGGCATGAGATGCATGAGCGGCACCGCCATGCAGGTGCAGCAGAGGAAGACCGCCGCAGCGAGGATGGGCACCGTCATCGCCGGCGAAAGCTGCGCCTCGCCGACCGAGGCCATGGTGCCGGCCGGCGCCTGCCGCATGCCGAAGGCCAGCGGCAGGAGGATCGCCACGGTGCCGCAGCCGAACACGAGCATCGCGTCGCGCCATCCGAGCGACTCGATCAGATAGGCGGCAAGGAAAGGCACGCCGCCCTGTCCGACGGCCTGTCCGGCGGCGGCGAAGCCGATCGCCAGGCCTGCGGCTTTCGGGAACCAGTTGCCGACATAGGCGAAGACCGGCGCGAACAGCGTGCCGCCGCCGAGCACGCCGGCAAGGAAGAAGAGCACATACAGCATCCAGGGCGAGCCGGCCTGCGATGCCAGGATCATGCAGACGCCCGTCGTCGAGGCGGCGAGGACGCAGATGCCGCGCATGCTCAGGCGCTCGGTCACGAACCCCATCACCACGCTGCCGACCGCAAGCCCGATCAGGCCGAAGGAGTTGATGCCGGCAATGTCGGCGCGGACCCATCCTTCCGCGGCTTCCATCGGCACGAAGAACGCCGTCAACCCGTTGACGAGCATCCCCATGATGACCGCGAGCATCGCGGCGGAGGCTGCTACGGCATACCAGCCCATCGATGCCCTCCAGTCCCGATCGTGGCTGCGGCTGCTGCCGGCGGCCGGTTGGCGGCGTCGCTTGCGCGAATATGCGCCGCGATCAGGTCGCTCACCGCGGATGCATGCGTCAGCGGACCCATATGGCCGGCCTCGGCGATGACCGAGAGACGCGCGCACGGCATCAGCCCCGGCAGCGCCTCGGCGATCGTGCGCGTCGGCAGGGGCGCATGCTCTCCGCGGATGATCAGCGTCGGAACCTGCAATTCGCGAAAGGCTCCGATCTGCGTCGGCTCCTCGATCAGTGCCCGGAAATCGAGCGGCGCCTTTGGCGCCCAGCGGACGAGATCCGCCTGCACCGAGGGCCGCATCGCCGCCCACGCGCCTTCGCCGCTCCAGTAGTCGACGAAGAATTTCGCGGCGCAGGCATAGTCGCCGGCGAGGATGCGTTCACCGGTGAAACGGGCGACGGCGGAGATTTCCGCGAAAGCGGCGGCGCCCTTGTCGCCCATCTGCCTCAGCAGATAGAAGGTGGACGGCTCGTAGAGGGAAAGGCTGGCGATCCGGTCGGGTCGCGCAAGAGCGGCCTGAAGCGCAACGCCGCCGCCATAGCAATGGCCGACGAGATGGATCCTTTCCTCGCTGCCGTCGATGAGATCGATCGTCCGCGCCGCCTCGTCGGCAAGCGTGAATGCATGCGTTCCGACCCATGGCCCCGGCTCCTCGCAGCCATAATGCTCGGGCGTCGCGAGCGGGAACGCGGAACCGAGGACCTCGCCGAGCGAGTTCCACTCCCCGGCGCCCGCGCCGGAGCAGTGCAGGGCGATGACCCTGACCGGACCGGGTATCGGCTGAACCTGCGTCTCGTGCATGACGTCCTCGGATCATCACCTGCCGGTCTTTCGCCCGTGATGTGATGAATGGTCCCCGGGCAGGGCGGCTCCCCGCTCGTCGGTTTTGCCCTTGCCTATTCTTGCCTGGCCGCCATGCGCGTCATCACTGGAATCAATGACGTGCCTGCAATTTTCTTGCCTTGCCGGTTCTGCTATCCTGCGCCGGCCTCGCAGAGGGTGCAGGCAAGGCACAGCATTGAAATCGAGCCGGAACTGATGGCGGGCCGTACGCAGGCACGGCGTATATCCGCCGGGGATGTCCGAGCATGGCGCAACGACCAGCGGCCGAGTCGATCATCGCTGACGTCTACGATGCGGCCGTCGCGCCCGACGGGCTGCAACGGCTTGCGGAGATCGTGACGGAAGTCGCCGACGGCGGCAGCGCGGATCTATGCGTGCTGCACGGTAACGGATTGGAGGAAGCGGCCACCTGCAATCTGCCGGTCGAAGCGCTGGAGAACTATGCCGCCTATTATCAGCGGTTGAACCCTTACATTCCGATCGCGATCGCGCATGGCGTCTCGCAGGTCACACGCGGCTCCGACCTGCTCTCCGATGTGAGCGTCCGTCAACTGGAGTTCTATACGGACTTCCAGCGTGTGTACGACACCGTCCGGATGCTCGGAAACCCGCGCATCCGGATCGGAGCCGGCCGCACGGTCGAGATCGGCGTGCATCGGGGCGTGCGGGCGCATGAATTCAGCCGGCGCGACGTCCACCGGCTCCAGATCCTGCTGCCCTACCTTCAGCGGGGGCTGCAACTGCGCCAGAAGCTGGGCGCCGGCCTTCATCCCGATATCGGCCTTGCCGTGCTGGAGAGGCTCGCCTTCGGCTGCGTGGTCTGCGACCGGGCGGGACGCGTCCTGTTCGCCAACGAGGCGGCCCGCGCCCTGGAGGCGGCGGGACGGATAACCCTTGCCGCCTTGCGGCACGGCATCGGTACGCCGGCCGCCAGCCAGTCCCGCCAGCTTGCAGTCCTCATCGCCCGGACCGCAGCAGGAGGGAGCGGAGGGGCCGTCGCGCTCGCCGCCGGCGACGGCGCGCGGCTGTTCGCGCTGGTCACGCCGCTGCCCCGCCGTATCGGCTGGCAGCCCGGCCATGTGCTGGTCATGCTGCAGTCGGAGGCGGCGGGGCCGGCCTTCGACGCGGAGAAGCTACGGATGCTTTTCGGGCTCACACCGGCGGAAGCGCGGCTCGCCCTGGCGGTCGCGGCCGGGAGATCGCTGGCTGCGATCGGCGCGGAACTGCGCGTGACGGAAAACACCCTGCGCACCCAGATCGCCAGCGTGCTGCATAAGACCGACACCGCCAACCAGCGCGAGCTGGTGCGCATCCTGAACCTGCCGCCACCGCTGCGCGATCTCTAGACCGGGGCCATCAGGCGATCCGCCTCGCATATGCCCCGATTTCTAAGCGGCTTGCGACGGCAATGCAGTATTCGGCGCGCGCTCCTTGCATCTGCACCGGAACTTCGCCGATGATCGTTTTGATCCGGTCATTAGCAGGGAGGGAGGATGACGCGAGTTCGCCGCCGATCGTGGTTTCCGGCCGCGACAATCATGCTTTCGCTGTTCATCGCCCCGGCTCATGCGCAGGAAGGGGCGCCCCTCATCGACCTGACACGGCATCCCGTCGGCTATCTGGCCCTGCTGATCTTCTTCGTCGCCTATGGGTTCGTGGCCGTGGAGAAGGCCATCCACCTGCGCAAGTCGAAGCCCGTCATGCTCGCGGCGGGCCTCATCTGGGCGCTTCTCGGCCTGGTCTATGCCGCCCATGGGCAAAGCGCTGCGCTCGAGGCGGCCGCCAAGCATGTGATCCTCGACTATGGGGAACTGATGCTCTTCCTCGTGGTGGCGATCACCTATGTGAATACGATGCGCGAGCGGCGCATATTCGACGCGCTGCGGTCGACGCTCGTCAGCATGAACCTCAATTACCGGCAGCTCTTCTGGCTCGTCGGCGGGCTGGCCTTCGTCTTCGGCCCCATCATCGACAATCTGACCACCGCGCTGGTGATGGGCGCCGTGGTGGTGGTCTTGGGGGTGGGCAATTATCGCTTCATCGTGCTGGGCTGCATCGTCATCGTGGTGGCGGCCAATGCGGGCGGCGTCTTTTCGCCTTTCGGCGACATCACCTCCCTGATGGTATGGCAGAAGGGCAAGCTGCAGTTCCTCGAATTCTTCCGCCTGTTCCTCCCGGCATTGGTGAACTTCCTCGTCCCGGCGGTGTTCATGCATTTCGCCGTGCCGAAGGGGTCGCCCGAACCGGTCACAGAGATCATCCGGCTGAAGCCCGGCGGGACCGTCGTGGTTTTCCTGTTCCTCGCCACCATCGCGACGGCGGTCCTCTTCAAGAGCTATGTCGGCCTGCCGCCTGCGATGGGAATGATGCTGGGCCTCGGCTATCTGCAGATGTATGCCTATCTGCTGCAGTCGATCGGGCGTCGGCGCCATGACGAGACGATCGGCTTCGATTCCTTTCGCGTCATGCGGCATGTGGAGTGGGACACGCTGCTGTTCTTCTTCGGCGTGATCTTCGCCGTCGGCGGACTGGGCGTCGCAGGCTATCTCGCTCTGGTCTCGAACTATCTCTACGGCGATCTCGGACCCACCTATGCGAATATCGCGATCGGCCTGCTGGGGGCGGCGTTCGACAACATACCGCTGATGTTCGCCGTCTTGACGATGAACCCGGAGATGTCCAGCGGCCAATGGATGCTCGTCACGCTGAGCACGGGCGTCGGCGGCAGCCTCGTCTCCATCGGCACCGCGGCCGGCGTGGTGCTGATGGGAATGGTGCGCAACCACTACACCTTCATGAACCATCTGCGATGGGCCTGGGCAATCGCGCTCGGCTATGTGGCGAGCATCCTCACCCATTTGTGGGTCAATGCCGCATTCATGTAGCTGGCAATGCAGTCGATCAGATGGCAGGATCGTTTCCGATGGATGAATGGCCCCGGATACCCTACGCGGAATGGCGCGAGACATGCGCCGCGCTTCACCTGTGGTCGCAGATCGTCGGCAAGTACCGCCTCGCGCACACGCCGTGGGTCAACCACTCCTGGCATGCCACGCTCTACGTGACCCCGCGCGGGCTGACGAGCGGGCCCGTTCCGGATGCGGGCGTGCTGGTCACCCTGCGGCTGGATTTCTGCGACCATGTCTTCGTGGCCGAAGCGGAAGGAGGCGCGCGGGCGACGTTTCCCCTGCGGCCGATGAGCGTCGCCGAGTTCTTCGGCCGGACCGCGGACGCGATCCGTTCGGTCGGCGGAACGCCGGCGATGCATGGCGTCCCGAACGAGGTCGCCGACCCGGTTCCGTTCGAGAGCGACAAGGCGGAGCGGCCCTACGATGCCGACGCCGTTCGTCGCTTCCATCGGGCACTGGTCGGCATCACGCGCGTATTCGAGCAGTTCCGGACCGCCTATCTCGGCAAGGTCTCGCCGGTGCATCTCTTCTGGGGATCGTTCGACCTCGCCGTGACCCGTTTCTCGGGCAGGCCGGCGCCGCTGCATCCGGGCGGGGTGCCGGGCCTGCCCGACAGCGTCACGCAGGAAGCCTACAGCCACGAAGTGTCCTCGGCCGGGTTCTGGCCGGGAGGGGCAGGGGTGGAGGAGGCGATGTTCTATTCATACGCCTATCCCGCGCCTGACGGATTCAAGGACCGGAAGGCGGAGCCGGCCGAAGCCCGGTTCGACGACGAGCTCGGTGAGTTCCTTCTGCCCTATGAAGCGGTGCGTCGCAGCAGCGATCCGGAGCGGACATTGCTGCTCTTTCTCCAATCCACCTACGGCGCAGCCGCCGATACGGGGAACTGGCCCCGCAGCGCCTTGGAATGCGAGCCGGGTCGACCGCGAATCCCGCGTCGGGTCTAGCTGTGATCGGACGGCCGATCAGGGTCGAGCAGCCGAACGCTACAGGATCGATCGAAGCACCTCGAATGTCCGCTCGTCCTGCATCTGGGCAACGTTGAAGCGCATATGGCTCCCGGCCGACTGTGACACGCTGAATGCATTTCCCGGCGCCAGCACGACGTTGTCGGCCAATGCGGCGCGCGCGACATCGGCGGAATCGCGGTCATCGGGCAACCGGCACCACAGGAACATCCCGGCCCTGGGTTCGATCCACGGCTCGATGCCGATGCCCCGCAGTCGGGACGCAACGTCCTGCCGCGCCCGTTCGAGCCGGGATCGCAGCGCATCGATATGCTTGCGGAAGCCGCCGTCGCCGAGAACGGCGAATACCAGTTCCTCGTTCAGCCGCCCGCCGCCGAAGCTTGTCGCGATCTTGAGATCGATCAGGCCGTCGAGCCATTCCCGCCTGGCGGCGATGAAGCCGCACCGGGCCGAAGCCGAAAGCGTCTTGGAGAAGCTGCCGATCTGGATCACGCGATCCAGCCCGTCGAAACCGGCCAGGCGCGGTGCGGGGACGTGCTCGAAATCGGCGAAGATGTCGTCCTCGATGATGACGAGGCCGTGCTGGTCGGCCAGCTTGAGGACCCGGTGTGCGACGACCGGCGACAGGATCGCCCCGGTTGGATTGTGGATGGCCGAATTGGTGATGTAGAGGCGCGGCCGGCGCTCGGTCAGGACCGTTCCGAACGCCTCGACATCGGGGCCTGCCGGTGTGTAGGGCACGCCGACGATCCGGACCCGATGCGCACGGAGCAGGGCCTGGAAGTTGAAGTAGCAGGGATCGTCCACCAGGACGGTGTCGCCGGGCTCCAGCAGGAACCGGCACAGGAGGTCGATCGCCTGGGTGCCGCTCTCCGTCAGCATGATCTGGTCGGGCGGGGCTTCCACCCCTCGCTCGCCCAGCCTTCGGCTGATCAGTTGTCGGAGCGGCGGCAATCCGAGCGGCGACCCGTAATCGGCGAGCGAGTCGGGACCGGCTCGCGATACGCTGCGCAATCCCTTCCGGATGCTCTGCTGGGGGAGCCAGGACGACGGCAGCCACCCGCAGCCCGGCTTGGG
>CAYYZC010000017.1:0-4427 GCA_964475605.1 uncultured Chelativorans sp. | reverse complement strand
GTCTTCTTTGTACCGGACTGTAGCTGGCACGACCGCTTCGGACAATCCATAAGCGCGATCCGGGAAAGAGGTGCGTCATGGAACGGTCGACGAGCGGTTGGATCAATGGACTGGTCGGGGTCGTCATCTTCAGCGGGTCGCTGCCGGCGACGAAGGTCGCCGTCGAGGGGTTCGACCCGGTGTTCCTCACCGTCGCCCGGGCGGGCATCGCCGGCCTTCTCGGGCTCTTGCTCCTCCTTTTGTCGGGGGAGCGCCGGCCGGGCCGGGGAGACCTGCTGTCGCTCGCCATCGTGGCGCTCGGCGTGGTCGTCGGCTTCCCGCTGCTGACCGCCCTTGCCCTGCAGCACGTCACTTCGGCGCACTCGATCGTCTTCATCGGCCTGCTGCCGCTGGCCACCGCGATCTTCGGCGTGATCCGGGGCGGCGAGCGGCCGAAGCCGGCGTTCTGGGCCTTCTCCCTGCTGGGCAGCGGTCTGGTGGCGGGGTTTGCCTTGTCGCAAGGCCTTGCCGCTTCGCCGATAGGCGACACGCTCATGCTCGGCGCGATCGTCGTGTGCGGCCTCGGCTATGCCGAAGGCGCGAAACTGTCGCGCACGCTCGGCGGCTGGCAGGTGATTTCCTGGGCGCTGGTGCTCTCGCTGCCGCTGATGGCGGTGCTGATGGTGGTCTTCTGGCCGTCCTCCTTCGCCGCCGTCACCATCCCGGCATGGATAGGCCTCGGCTACGTGTCCTTGTTCAGCATGCTCATCGGCTTCGTCTTCTGGTATCGCGGTCTCGCGCAGGGCGGCATTGCGTCGGTGGGCCAGCTCCAGCTCCTGCAGCCGTTCTTCGGCTTTGCCCTGGCGGGCACCTTGCTGCAGGAGCCGGTGACGCCGGCCATGCTTCTGGTGACGGTCGCGGTGATCGGCTGCGTGGTCGGCGCGCGAAGGTTCGCAAGGTAGGAGCGCGCCGGCGCCGGCTCAAGCGGCCGCCAGTTCCGGCATCTCCGGGCCCAGCGGCACGATTCCGGTCGGGTTGAGCGCCTTGATCGAATAGTAGCCGCGCTTGATGTGGTCGATATCGACCGTCTCGCGGACACCCGGAATGGCGAGGATCCGCGCCACATAGGCGCTCAGTCCCGGATAGTCCGCGATGCGTCTCAGATTGCACTTGAACAGCCCGTGATAGGCGGGGTCGAAACGAATCAGCGTCACGAACAGCCTGATATCGGCCTCGGTGAAACGGTCGCCGCTGAGGAATTCGCGGCCGTCGCCGAACCTCGCTTCGAGCTCGTCGAGCATGGCGAAGACCCCGGCGAACGCCTCCTCATAGGCTTCCTGCGTGGTCGCGAAACCGGCACGGTAGACGCCGTTGTTGAGGCTCGGATAGATGCGGGCGTTGAGCGCCTCGATCTTCTCGCGCAAATCGGCAGGATAGAGGTCGACCGTGGTGTCGGCGAGATCGCCGAAGCCCGAATTCATCATCCGCAGGATGTCGGCCGACTCGTTGTTGACGATCGTGCCGCGCTTCTTGTCCCACAAGACGGGCACCGTGGCGCGGCCGCTGATCGCCGGATCGGCCCGCGTATAGAGCTCATGCAGATAGGTGGCGCCGTTGACGTCGTCGCGGTTCGAGCCGGGATAGTCGCCGAACCGCCAGCCCTGATCGCTGAGCGCGGGTTCGACCACCGACACCGATATCACCTCGTCAAGCTTCTTGACCTTGCGGCCGATCAGGGTGCGCGAGGCCCAGGGGCAGATCAGCGCGACATAGAGATGGTAGCGGCCTGCCTCGGCGGCGAAGCCGCCTTCGCCGGTCGGGCCGGCGCTGCCGTCCGGCGTGATCCAGTTGCGGAAGCTCGACGTCTGCCGCACGAAGCCGCCCTTTTCGTCCTTGGCCTGCACCGGCTGCCAGTCGGCCATCCATTTCCCGTTCACCAGCATGATCGTCTCCTTACGCGACTGGGATGATGTGTGAGCTCCGCCGATTGCGGAGCCGCGAGCCCGCGAGGCGGCCGGAGACCCGTTGGGCCCAGCCGCCCCGAGCGGCATTCAGCCGCGGTTGCGCCTGAACGCGTAGGCGCCGTCTCCGAGCAGGACCTGCACGACGAGGGCGATCGCCCAGAAAGCGGGAAACTCCCAGCCGCCGCCTTCGTTCGAGAAGAAGAAGCCGGCCGCGCCGTGCGGCGCGTAGATCGAGCCGAGCAGCACCGGCACCAGCGCCAGCGACACCCAACGCGTCCACACGCCGACGATCAGGGCGATGCCGCCGAGAAGCTCGGCCGCGATCACGACATAAGCGAGGAAGCCGGGGAAGCCGAGGCTCTCGAAGAAGCCGACCGTGCCGGCCGGCGTGAAGATCGCCAGCTTGAGCCAGGCGTGGGCGAGAAAGAGCACGCCCATCGAGACGCGCAGGATCGTCGCGGCGAGATCGGCGTTGGACACGCCGGCGACAAGGGCCGGGCGGGCCGCATCCGGGGAAGTTGCATGGGTCATGGTCGTCGTCCTTTCGGGATTGAGGGTCAGGTGACGCATCGGCGTCGTGTTCCGGGAAGAACATGGCCCTATCGGACGAAGATGATAATCCGGCCGCTCAGAAGATGATTGCTTCCACCATGGAAGAAATCCTACCAGCCTTTCTCCCAATGCGGCGTGTCCCGGTACCGCTCGACCAGGAAGTCGACCAGCACGCGGACCTTGGCGGCGAGGTGGCGGCTGTGCGGATAGAGCGCATGCACCGTATAGGGCTCGGTCTCGAAGGCCTGCAGCACCCGCCGCACCCGTCCCGAACGCAGCGACTCGCCCGCAATGAAGCTGGGCACGCAGGCAAGCCCGAGGCCCGCCTCGGCGGCTTCGAGGCAGGCTTGGGCGTTGGAATAGCGGATCCGGCCTTCGACCTGGATGCCGATCGGTCTGCCGTCGGCGTCGAATGGCCAGCGGGTCGGCTCCCTGAAATTGGTGTCGAGGATGCAGTCGAACCGCGGCAGGTCGCCGGGCGTTTCCGGTTCTCCGCGGCGCGCGAGATAGGCGGGCGAGCCGACGACCACGATGCGCACGTCGCACAGCCTGCGCGCGATCATGCTGGAATCGCTCGGCCTGCCCACCCGGACGGCGAGGTCGAAGCCTTCGTCGACGAGGTTCACAACGCGGTCCGAAAAGCCGACGTCCAGCTCGATCTCGGGAAACGTGGCGGCGAACTCGTTCAGCGCCGGGGCGATTTCCATGGTGCCGAAGGTCAGCGGCGCCGTCAGGCGCAGCCGCCCGCGCGGCGCATGCGAGGCGTCGCGAATGGCGGCGTCCAGATTGTCGAACTCCTCCAGCAGCGGACGAAGGCGGTCGAAATAGGCCTGTCCGGCCTCCGTCGGCGATACGGCGCGCGTCGTGCGGCTGAGCAGGCGCACCCCCAGTTCGCTCTCAAGCCGCGAGACGAGCTTCGATGCCTGGCCCGAGCTCGTCCCGAGCCGCCCGGCAGCGGCGGTGAAGCTGCCGGTCTCCATCACCGCCACGAACATCCTGTCGGATTCCAGCCTGTCCAATCCGCGTCCCGATCACGATCAAATGCGCTTGCTCTGCGCTTCTACCATTGCCGGGGCGCGATCGGATATCCGGAACTCGCTCAGCTACACCCGCTCGTCGCCCCGCAGGTGTCGCACTTCTCGCAGGTGCCGTTGCGGACCATGGTGAAGTTCTGGCACTCGGTGCACATATTGCCGGTATAGCCCTGCATCACCGCCTGCGCCCTGCGTTCGGCCGCCAGCGCCTTGGCTGCGGCGGCGTCGGCGGCCGCCTTGTCGGAGAACAGCGCCGTGGTCTCGAGGCGAGCCCGGGCCTCTTCCGCCTCGCCGGCCGGTTCCGAAACCGCCTCGCCGGCCTGCTCGGCATTCTCGCGCGCCCAGCGGTCGGCCTCATAGTCGCGCTTGAAGGCCACCGCCTCCTCCTGCAGCCCGGCAGCCGACGGCTTCAGCGCCGTCACGGTGCTGCCCGATGCGATCGCGCGCACGGTCGAGCCGCCCAATGCGGTGGGCGCCGTACGGACCGGGGAGGGGGTGCCGCCGCCCTGGCCCTTGGGCTCGCCGCTACTTCCGCCCGAGACCAGCTTCACCGGCGAGACGCCGCGCGTCAGCCCGCGGGAGAAGGCGGTCGCCTTGCCCTCGTTGATGCCGCGGCCGAGCGCGGTGTTGGAGAAGTCGGACTGGTCGACATGGGCGAGGTCGTGGCGGCCGAGATAGGAGACGGCGAGCTCACGGAACACATAGTCGAGGATCGACGTCGCGTTCTTGATCGCATCGTTGCCCTGCACCATGCCGGCCGGCTCGAATTTCACGAAGGTGAAGGCGTCGACATATTCCTCCAGCGGCACGCCGTATTGCATGCCGATCGAGACCGCGATGGCGAAATTGTTCATCATCGCGCGGAAGGCGGCACCCTCCTTGTGCATGTCGATGAATA
>CAYYZC010000016.1:15523-23079 GCA_964475605.1 uncultured Chelativorans sp. | reverse complement strand
TGTAGCGCATTTCCGGCCGGTGCGGACAGCCGGAATCTACTGGTCCAGAGGAACGAGGGACGGCAGGGAACCCGCTGCTATCCCGATGTCTTGCCGGCGCGCGGCGCCGGCTTTTGCGCCAGCCGCGCCTCCCACTCCAGCGCATGGCGCACGATCGTGTCGAGATCGTTGAGCTTCGGCTCCCAGCCGAGCTGCTCGCGGATCCTGCCCGCTTCGGCGACGATGACGGAGGGATCGCCGGGCCGCCGCGCCACCACGTCGACGGGAAAGTCCCTGCCCGACACCCGCTTCACCGCCGCCACCACCTCGCGCACGGAGAACCCCTCGCCATAGCCGCAGTTGAAGGTCCCCGACTCGCCGCCCCCGATGAGATGGTCGAGCGCCAGCAGATGCGCCTGGATCAGGTCGCTGACATGGATGAAGTCGCGCCGGCAGGTGCCGTCCGGCGTCGGATAGTCGTCGCCGAAGATGCTGAAGCGGGGCCGCTGGCCGAGCGCGGACTGGCAGGCGACCTTGATCAGATGGGTCGCGTTGGGCGTCGACTGGCCGGTGCGCCCATTCGGATCGGCCCCGGCGACGTTGAAATAGCGGAGCGCCACATAGCGGAAATCATGTGCCGCCGCCGCATCGCGCAGCATCAGCTCCGTCATCAGCTTCGAGGTGCCGTAGGGCGACATCGGGCGCAGCGGCGCCTCCTCGTCGATCTTCGGATCGTCCGGCTCGCCATAGACGGCCGCCGTCGAGGAGAACAGGAAGGCCCTGACGCCGCTCGCCACCGCCGAAGCCATCAGCGCGCGCGACTTGACCGTGTTGTTGAGATAGTAGCCGAGCGGATCGGTGACCGAATCCGGCACCACGATGGAACCGGCGAAATGCGCAACGGCGCGCACCCCGTTCTCCTTCATGATCCGCCGCGCCAGCGCCTCGTCGCCGATATCGCCGACGACCAGCCTGGTCGAAGAGGGAAGGAAATCGGCGAAGCCGGTGGAAAGGTTGTCGAGAACGACGACCTCCTCGCCACGGTCGGCGAGGGCATGGACCATATGGCTGCCGATATAGCCGGCTCCGCCGGTCACAAGGATGCTCATCTCGTGCTGCCTGTCTGTGGAGCGCCGGCCGACAGCGGCCGGCGATGCGAGATTGCCCCGAGGTTCGAGGTGGCGCAAGCCAAGCTTTCGCGAGCCGGTCGCTGCTCAGGCAAGGCGCGTCAGTGCGGCATCGACGGCCGCTTCCGCGGTAATGCCGAAATGGCGGAACAGCTCTTCCGCCTTGCCGCTGGCGCCGAAGCCGCTCATGCCGATGAAGATGCCGTCGGTGCCGATGAAGCTGTCCCAGCCCTGGCGGACGCCGGCCTCGATGGCGATGCGCACCGTGCCTTCGCCGAGGATCGCGGCGCGATAGTCCGCGCTCTGCTTCTCGAACAGCTCGAAGCACGGCACCGAGACGACGCGCGTCGGATGGTTGCGCCGCTCCAGCTCGTCGGCGGCGGCAAGCGCGACCTCGACCTCCGAGCCGCTGGCGAAGATCGTCACCCTGGCCTCGTCGCTCGCGGTCCTGAGCTCATAGGCGCCGAAGGCGCACAGATTCTCCTCGACATGCTCGGTCCGCACGGCGGCGAGGTTCTGGCGCGTCAGCGCCAGCGTCGAGGGCGCCGTCGTCGTCTCGAGCGCGATCTGCCAGCATTCCGCCGTCTCGACCGCATCGGCGGGCCGCATCACCAGATGGTTGGGGATGGCGCGCAGGGCAGCCAGGTGCTCGACCGGCTGGTGGGTCGGCCCGTCCTCGCCGAGGCCGATCGAATCATGCGTCATGACGAAGATCGTCCGGATCCCCATCAGCGAGGCGAGCCGCATCGCCGGCCGCGCATAGTCGGAGAAGGTCAGGAAGGTGCCGCCATAGGGGATGATGCCGCCATGCAGCGTCATGCCGTTCATCGCCGCAGCCATGCCGTGCTCGCGGATGCCGTAATAGACGTAGCGGCCCGAATAGTCGCCGGGCGAGATCGGCTTGGTCTGGCTCGATTTGGTGTTGTTGGAGCCGGTGAGGTCCGCCGAGCCGCCGACCGTCTCCTCGAGGAAGCCGTTGATCGCCTCCAGCGCCATCTCGGAGGCCTTGCGGGTGGCGACCTTCGGCTTCTCGCCGGCGACCTTCTTCTTGTAGTCGGCGATCATGCTGTCGAAGCCGACCGGCAATTCGCCGCGCATCCGCCGCTCGAAGGCGCCGCGCGCCTGCGCGTCGGCAGCGGCAAGCCGCTTCTCCCACTCCGCGCGCTCGCGGGCCGAGCGCAGGCCGGCCAGGCGCCAGTCGTCCAACGTCTCCGACGGCACCACGAAGGGCTCCGCGTCCCAGCCGAGCGCCTTGCGTGCGCCGGCGATCTCGTCGGCGCCGAGCGGCGAGCCGTGCACCTTGGAGGTACCGGCCTTGGTCGGCGCGCCGAAGCCGATCGTCGTCTTGGCCGCGATCAGCGTCGGCGCATCCGAACCGCGCGCGGTCTCGATCGCCGCCGCGATCGCATCCGGGTCATGGCCGTCGATGCGCAGCGTGTTCCAGCCCGAGGCCTCGAAGCGCTGGCACTGGTCGGTCGAATCGGAGAGCGAGAGCGGACCGTCGATCGAGATGTTGTTGTCGTCCCAGATGACGATCAGCTTGTTGAGCTTCAGATGGCCGGCGAGCGAGATCGCCTCCTGGCTGATGCCCTCCATCAGACAGCCGTCGCCGGACAGCACATAGGTGTAATGGTCGACGAGCTCGTCGCCGAAGCGGGCATTGAGGATGCGTTCGGCGAGCGCCATGCCGACGGCGTTGGCGAGGCCCTGGCCGAGCGGACCGGTCGTCGTCTCGATGCCGGCCGCATGGCCGTATTCGGGATGGCCGGCCGTGCGCGAGCCGAGCTGGCGGAAATTCCTGATCTCGTCGAGCGTGATGTCCTCGTAGCCGAGCAGATAGAGCAGCGAATAGAGCAGCATCGAGCCATGGCCGGCCGAGAGAACGAAACGGTCGCGATCGGGCCAGTTCGGATGCTTGGGATCATGCGTCATGAAGCGCGTGAACAGCACCGTGGCGATGTCGGCTGCGCCCATCGGCAGGCCCGGATGACCGGAATTCGCCCGCTCGACCGCATCCATCGACAAAAAGCGGATGGCATTGGCCATCCGGTCGTGTTTCTCGCGTGTGCTCATGATCGCTCGCTTGTGCTGCAATGGCTTCTCGCGGCGGCGTCGAGGCTCGCGGCGCCGGCCCGGCTGGAGGCAGGCGACACATAGCAGGCGCGCCCTGCGAGTCAACGCCGCCGCGTCCGCGCGCGAGCGCTGCCCTGCCGGGCGCGCTTGCGCTGGCGAAGGGCTTGCGCCAAGAAGAGGGCATGAAGGTCAGACCCGTCCGTCCCCGCCGCTCCGTCCTCTATGTTCCGGCCAGCAACGAGAAGGCGCTCGCCAAGATCGGCTCGCTCGATTGCGACTGCGTCATCCTCGACCTCGAAGACGCCGTCGCGCCCGATGCCAAGCCGGCGGCGCGGGAAAGGCTCGCCGACATCTTCGCCGCCCGGACGGCCGGCGGCCCGGAGATGGCCGTCCGCATCAATGCGCTGTCGAGCGAATGGGGCCGCGACGATCTGCTGGCGGCGAGGCGCTGCCGGCCGGACGCCGTGCTGCTGCCCAAGGTCGAGACGGCGCGCGACATCATGGAGGCCAACGACCTGCTCGACGAGGAGGAGGCTCCCGCCTCGCTCTTCCTCTGGGCGATGATCGAGACGCCGCGCGCCATGCTCGATCTCGGCGCCATCGCCGGGCTCGGCCGCAACCCCGGCGCGCGGCTTGCCTGCCTCGTCGCCGGCACCAACGACCTCGTCAAGGACACGGGCATCCGCGCCACTGCCGACCGGCGCTATCTGGCACCCTGGCTCGCCCAGATGGTGCTCGCCGCCCGGGCCGGCGGGCTCGACATGCTCGACGGCGTCAGCAACGATTTCTCCGACCTCGACGCCTTCGCCCATGAGTGCGCGGAGGCCCGCAATATGGGTTTCGACGGCAAGACGCTGATCCATCCGAAGCAGATCGAGCCGGCCAACCGGGCCTTTTCGCCCTCGCCGGAGGAGATCGCCGAGGCGGAGGCGATCCGCGATGCCTTCCTTCAGCCAGAGAATGCCGGCAAGGGCGTGATCTCCCTCGACGGCAGGATGGTCGAACGGCTTCATCTCGACCAGGCCGAGCGCCTGCTCGGCAAGGTCGGCTTCAACAAGCGGGATTCTTCATGAGGCTCTACCGTTTCCTGTCCGGACCCGACGACGCCGGCTTCTGCCACAAGGTGACGGCGGCGCTGAACAAGGGCTGGCATCTCTACGGCTCGCCGACCTATGGCTGGGACGAGGCGAGCAAGTCGATGCGCTGCGGCCAGGCGGTGGTCAAGGATGTCGACGGCAAGGACTATTCGCCCGACATGAAGCTCGGCGAGCAATAGGCTTCGGCACAGCCCGTCCGGGCCGCACGGGTGCTATTCCACGCTTTCCTCGATCTGCTCCATATCGTCGTCCGACAGGCCGAAATGATGGCCGAGCTCGTGGATCAGCACATGGGCGACGATGTCGCCCAGCGTCTCCTCGTTCTCCGACCAGTAGTCGAGGATGGCGCGCCGGTAGAGCGTGATGCGGTTCGGACCCTCGCCCGTCGCCGGGTTCCAGCGTTCCGCGATGCCGCGTCCCTCGAACAGGCCGAGCAGGTCGAAAGGGGTCTCGAGCGCCAGATCGTCCATGATCTCGTCGGTCGGGAACTCGGCGATCTGGATGACGATCTCGCCGGTCAGCGTGCGGAACGTCTCCGGCAGATGGGCATAGGTCTCCATCGCCAGGAGCTCGAACTCCGACAGCGAGGGCGAAAGCTGGTCGCTCCAGTGTCTGGTCTGGTAGAGGCGTGCCATGCGGGTTCCTTGTGTGATCGCCATATAGAGGTTTGCAGCCGTGCTTTCGAGCCCCCGCGCTGCGCCGGCTGCCGCCGGGCGCATATCCGGTGCGGGCCCTGAGGAATAAATTCTCCGAAAGGTTGCTTGACTCTCCCGGCCGGCTCTGGAATCGATAGGAACATAACAGGAACAAAGGCAGCGGAAAGAACATCCCCATGGCAGCTTCTGCCGTGGCGCGGGAGACCATTTGCGCCCTGCGCCGGGACATTGCCAGGATCGAGGGCAGGCTTGCCGAGCGGCTCGACATGCCGGCCGGCGCACGCGCCGGCACGGATGATGCGGGCATCGTGCTGCGTCGCGACGGCGCCGCCGCACCCGGTGCCGGGCTGCTGCCGACCGGCGCCGCAAGGCTCGATGCCGCGCTCGGCGGCGGCCTGCCCGCGGCGGCGCTGACGGAGATCCATGGCCGCCAGACGCGCGAGGCCGCCGCGGTGGCCGGCTTCGCGCTGGCATTGGCGGCACGCTCGAAGGCCGTGACGGCGGAGAGGCCGCTTCTCTGGATCACGGCAGGCGGGATGGCGGCAGAAGCCGGAAAACCCTATGCGCCGGGCGTGCTGCAGCGGTTTTCCGTGCCCGCCGAAGCCTTGCTGGTCGCAGCGCCCCGCCGGCTGGAGGACGCGCTGTGGGTGGCGGAGGAGGCGGCCGCCCTCGCTGTGCTGTCGGCCGTCATCCTGGAGCTGCGCGGCGCGCAGCGCAGGCTCGATCTCACCGCCACCCGCCGGCTCCACCGCCGCGCCCGGACGGCCGGCCGGCCGGTCTACCTGCTGCGGCATGCGGGCCTCCCCGAGCCCACCGCGGCCCCCGTCAGGCTCGTCGTCGCGCCGGCGCCCGCCGGCGAGAGAGCGACGCTTTCGGGGCCGCTGGCCGGCTCGATCGGCCCTCCCGCCTTCACCGTCACCGTCGCCAGGAGCCCGGCGGCGATCGTTGCAACCATGGTTCTGGAATGGATGTCGGATGAATGCGCCTTTCGTGAAAGAGCTTCCGTTCTGCGGGACGTCGCCGCAGCGCCGGATCCTGGCGCTGTGGTTCCCCTATCTGGCGACGGAGCGGATCCTGCGGGAGAGATGGGGCCGCGACTGGCGCTCCCGCGCCAGGACCTCAGGAAGAGCGCCTGAAGGCTTGCCGCTCGTCACCAGCCGGCGCGAGAACAACACGCAGCGCATCGCCGCCCTTGACGAGCGCGCCGAGGCGCTCGGCCTGCGGGCAGGCATGGGTCTCGCCGATGCGCGCGCCATGCATCCCCGGATCGAGATCGTCGAGGCCGATCCGCAGGCCGATCGCCGCCTGCTCGACGGGCTCGCCGACTGGTGCGACCGCTACACGCCGCTGGTGGCGATCGAGAGCGCGGACGGCCTCTTCCTCGACATTGCCGGCTGCGCCCATCTCTTCGGCGGCGAGAAGGCGATGCTGGACGATCTGTCGTGGCGCCTGTTCGAGCAGGGGTTCGACGCCCGCGCCGGCCTCGCCTCGACACCGGGGGCGGCCTGGGCGGCGGCACGCTATCTGAGCCACGCCCTGGTCGAGCCGGGGATGGAGGCCGAGGCGCTCTCGCCGCTGCCGCTGGCGGCCCTGCGGCTGGAAGACGAGGTGCGGACCGGCCTCGAAAGCGTCGGCCTGCGCCGGGTCGGGGCGGTGCTCGCCGCGCCGCGCGCACCGCTGGCGCGCCGCTTCGGCCGGATCCTCGTCACCAGGCTCGACCAGGCGCTGGGTCGGCTGGAGGAAACGATCTCGCCGCGCCTTCCGGTGGCGCCGCTCTCGGTGGAACGGCATCTGGCCGAGCCGGTGGTGGCGACGGAAGACGTCGAGCGCCTGATCCTCGTCCTGTCGCGCACGCTGAAGGCCGACCTGGAGCGGCGCGGCGAGGGCGCCCGCCGGCTCGACCTCGCCTTGTTCCGGGTCGACGGCGCGGTGCGGCGCCTGTCGGTCGGCTCGTCGCGGCCGCTGCGCGAGCCGGACCTGATCGGCAGGCTGTTCAGGGAGCGCATTGCAGCGCTTGGCGACGAGCTCGATGCCGATTGCGGCTTCGAGCTGGTGCGGCTTTCCGTGCCCGCGGCCGACCGGTTCGACAACGGGCAGGCCGATCTCGTCGGCAACCTGCAGGCGGATGAGGCGGGGCTCGCCCTTTTCGCCGACCGCATCCGCGCCCGCCTCGGCGAGACGGCGCTCGCCATGCCGCGGCTCGTGCAAAGCCATCTGCCCGAGCGCGCCGCGCCGCTGGTGCCCGCCGGGCATCCGGCGGCGTCGGCATCCCGGCAGGCCGCCGCGCTCCTGCAGGACGCTGCACCGGCCGTGCCCGAACGGCCGATCCGGCTCCTCTCCCGGCCGGAGCCCGTCGACGTGATCGCCGCCGAAGTGCCCGAAGGTCCGCCCGCCCATTTCCGCTGGCGGCGGGCGCTCCATTGCGTCGCCCGCGCGGAAGGGCCGGAGCGCATCGCCCCGGAATGGTGGCGCGACGGCGAGGATATGCCGACGCGCGACTATTTCCGCATCGAGGATGAGGAAGGCCGGCGCTTCTGGCTCTATCGCCAGGGGCTTTACGGCGCCTCGGCCGAAGCGCCGCGCTGGTTCATGCACGGATTCTTCGCATGAGCGCCGCCATCCCC
>CAYYZC010000016.1:0-15423 GCA_964475605.1 uncultured Chelativorans sp. | reverse complement strand
CGCCGCCATCCCCTATGTCGAGTTCGCGGCGCAGTCGAATTTCTCCTTCCTGCGCGGCGCCTCGCGGCCCGAGGAACTGGTCGTCGCGGCAAGGCTCCTGAGCCATGCCGCGATCGGCCTTGCCGACCGCAACACGGTGGCGGGCGTCGTCCGCGCCTGGAGCCAGTCGAAGCAGATCAGACTGCCGGGAAAGGCGGACACGGTCGAGTTCCCCTACCATCCCGGCTGTCGGCTGGTCTTTGCCGACGGCACGCCGGACGTGCTCGCCTATCCGCAGGACAGGACGGGCTGGGGCCATCTCTGCCGTCTGCTCACCCAGGCGAATATGCGCGACGAAAGCCGGAAGGGCGCGCCGCTCGTCCACCGCAGCGACCTTCTCGAATGGGGCGCTTCGATCTCGCTCGCCGCAGTGTCGAGCCTTTCGGCGGACGAGGCCGACATGACCGGTTTCCTCCGCCTGCTGCGCGAGCGGTTCGGGTCCTCGGCTTGGCTCGCCGCAGCACCTTCCTATGACGGCAATGATCGCTTTCACATCGAGCGGGCGGCGAGCATGGCGTCCCGCACCGGCGTGCCGCTGATGGCGATCAACGACGTGCTCTATCACACGCCCGACAGGCGCCCCTTGCAGGACGTGCTGACGGCGATCCGCCTCAACAGGCCCGTCGCCGAGGCGGGCTATGAGCTCAACGCCAATGCCGAGCGGCACCTGAAAACCCCGGACGAGATGGCCCGGCTGTTCAGGAACCATCCCGGGGCGGTGGCCGAGACGGTCCGTTTCGCGGAGAGCCTGAACTTCTCCTTGAGAGAGCTCAGCCACAACTATCCCGAGGAAACCACCCGGCCGGGAGTCGACCCGCAGACCGAGCTGGAACGCCTGACCTGGGAAGGCGCAAGGGAGCGATATCCGAATGGAACGCCGGAGGAACTGGCCGAGAAGATCAGGCACGAACTGGAGATCGTCGATCTCAAGAAATATGCGCGCTACTTCCTCACCGTCCGCGACATCGTCCAGTTCGCCCGTTCCGAGGATGTCGGCATCCTGTGCCAGGGACGAGGCTCCGCCGCCAATTCCGTCATCTGCTACTGCCTGGGGATCACCGAGGTCGATCCTTTTCTCATGAATGGCCTTTTCGAGCGATTCGTCTCGACGGAGCGCGACGAGCCGCCGGATATCGACGTCGATTTCGAGCACGAAAGGCGAGACGAGGTCATCGCCTATATCTACGGGAAATACAGCGAGGAACGAACCGCGCTCGCCGCCTCCGTCGTCACCTATCGCGGCCGCTCGGCACTGCGCGAGGTGGCCAAGGCGATGGGGCTGTCCGACGATGTCCAGTCGGCCTTGTCGGGCTCGATCTGGGGCTGGTCCTCCCTCGAGGTCGGAGAACGGGAAGCGAATGCCGCCGGCCTTCCCAGGGCCGATCCGGCGGCGCAGCGCCTCCTGGCGCGCGCCAACGAGATCATGGGCTTTCCACGCCATCTCTCCCAGCATGTCGGCGGCTTCGTCATCACCAAGGACCGTCTCGATGAGATCGTGCCGATCATCAAGACGGCCATGCCCGAACGCAAGATGGTCGAATGGGACAAGGACGATCTTGATGCCGTGGGACTCATCAAGGTCGATGTCCTGGCGCTCGGCATGCTCACCTGCCTGAAACGGGCTTTCGACCTGCTCGAACGCCATTACCGGGTAAGAGACGGGTATGATCGCCGTCTCACCCTGGCGACGATTCCCAAGGAAGACCCGCATGTCTACGACATGATCTGCCGCGCGGACACGCTCGGCGTCTTCCAGATCGAGAGCCGGGCGCAGATGTCGATGCTGCCGCGCCTGAGGCCGCGCGAATTCTACGACCTCGTCATCGAGGTGGCGATCGTCCGGCCGGGGCCGATCCAGGGCGACATGGTTCATCCCTATCTTCGTCGAAGGATGAAAAAGGAGAATGTCAGTTATCCGAGCGAGGAAATGAGGAAGATCCTTTCCCGGACGCTCGGTGTCCCTCTTTTCCAGGAGCAGGCGATGAAGATCGCCATCGACGCAGGCGGCTTCACGCCGGGAGAGGCCGACCAGCTCCGTCGTGCCATGGCGACCTTCCAGCGCAACGGAACCATCGGCCAGTATCGCGACAAGATGATCTCGGGGATGGTCGCCAAGGGCTATGCGGAGGAATTCGCCCAGCGCGTCTTCAACCAGATCAAGGGGTTCGGCGATTACGGCTTCCCCGAAAGCCACGCGGCCTCCTTTGCCCTGCTCGTCTATGCGTCATGCTGGTTCAAGACCTTCTATCCGGACGTCTTCTGCGCGGCGATCCTCAATTCCCAGCCGATGGGCTTTTACGCGCCGGCCCAGCTCGTGCGCGACGCGGCCGAGCACGGCGTCGAGATCAGGGCCGTCGACATCAACCATTCGCAATGGGATTGCACTTTGGAGGAAGCCCGGTTCGACCCCCGCCGGATCGCCGGGCGCCATGGCGAGATGCGCGGGGTCATCAGGACCCGCCATGCCGTGCGGCTGGGCCTGCGGCGGATAAAGGGACTGTCGGAGGAATGCATCGAGACTTTCGTCGCGCGCCGCGGCATCGGCTATGAATCCGTGCGCGATGTCTGGCTGCGCTCCGGCCTCGATCTCGGCCAGATCGAGAAGCTCGCCCAGGCGGACGCCTTCCGTTCGCTCGGGCTCGACCGCCGCGCCGCGCTCTGGGCCGTGCGCGCGCTCGACGGCAGGACCGCCGCCGAAAAGCTTCCCCTCTTCGACCGGCCCGAGCTACGCGTTGAGGACAATGAGCCGGAGACGAGATTGCCGGCGATGCCGCTCGGCGAGCATGTGGTCCATGATTACCGCTCGCTCGGCCTTTCGCTCAAGGCGCACCCCGTCTCCTTCTTCCGCAAGAGGCTCGACCGCGCCGGCATCACGCCCAATGCCATGCTGCCCTCGGTCCCGGACGGCAGCAGGATATCCGTCGCCGGCCTGGTCCTCGTGCGGCAGCGGCCGGGCAAGGGCAAGGCCATCTTCCTGACGCTGGAGGACGAGAAGTCGATCGCCAATATCGTCATCTGGCTGAGGGTATTCGAACGCTTCCGGCCGATCGTCATGGGCGCGCGCTTTATCCGCGTCGCCGGCCGCCTGCAAAAGGAATCGGACGTTATCCATATCGTCGCCGAGAAATTCGAGGATCTGAGCCGGTGGCTCGGAGATCTCTCGGAAGCCGCGCGGCAACCCGATGGGGTCCCTTCCGCCGGCGAGCTTCCGAGCCGCACGGATACGGGCCCGAACGACAGGCGGGTCGTCCTGCGCCGGCAGCAGGACCTCTGGTCGCGGCACGATCCGCATCCATCGAAGCAGGTGGCGGAGGTGATGCCGAAAGGGCGTAATTTTCAATGAGGCGGCAAGGCTTCGTTTCGGCTACGGACCGCAGAACGAGCCCGCAAGGAACGGCAGCCGGACCGGTTCGGCAAGACCTCGCCATGCGGCGGCACCGGCGGCTTTCGCTCCTGCCGGTCCGTCGTCCGCCGTCAGCGGCCGGATTCGTCCTCCTCCAGCCGCCTCGCCTCCGACGGCAGCAGGATCGGGATGCCGTCGCGCACCGGATAGGCGAGGCGCGCGGAGGGCGAGACCAGTTCCTGCCGCTCCGGCATCCATCGCAGCACGCCCTTGGTCAGCGGGCAGGCGAGCATCTCGAGAAATTTCGGATCGATCTCCGCCGCCGGCGCCGGGCGCGAGAACTTGTCTTCGCCGCTCACTGCAGGCTCGTTCCGCTGTCGTCGTCATTGCGCGCCAGCGCCATCTCGGTGATGGCGATCAGCGTCTCGGCCCGCGTCTTGAGGTCGGTCGCCTCGAGCAGCGCCTGCTTCTCGGCGGCGCCGTAGGGCGCCATCATCGACAGCGCGTTGACCAGCGTCGCGTTCTCGGCGCGGCTCACGCTGTCCCAGTCCGCCTCCAGGTCGTTGGCCTTCAGATAGGCCTTGAAGGTCTTCAGCAGGGCGGCGCGATCGACGTCGCCGCCACCCGTCTCGCTGTCGAGATCGGCGGCGAAGCAGTTGATCCGGCACTGGCGGAACGGCAGTCTGGTCGTCATCTCGGAGACGATGCGGAACCGGCACACGCCCTGCAGCGAGATCAGGTAGCGGCCGTCGCCGGTCTCCGCGAAGGAGGTCAGCCGGCCGATGCAGCCGACCTCGCAGAGCTCCGGCTCGCCGTCGCCGCGCAGCGCGCCGTCGAGGCGCGGCTGGATCATGCCGATCAGCCGGTCATGGGCGAGCACATGGTCGATCATTTCGAGATAGCGCGGCTCGAAGACGTTGAGCGGCATGCGGCCGCCGGGAAGGAGGAGCGCGGCAGCGAGCGGAAAGACGGGCAGGACGCCCGGCAGATACTGCGCGCTGCTGTATCGCATGTTTCCGACCTGCAAAGACGCTCTCCCAAATCGCCGGCCCGGATGACCGGTCCGGCACGATGCCCGCCGATCCCCCGAGCCACCCCGGACCGGGACCGGGCCCATGAAGAAGGCCGGCCCCCGAATGGTCCTAATCTGGCGCGCCGGCGCGATTTCTCAACCGCTGCGCGATGCGGTCCTCTCCGGGCTCAGGAGAAGAGCAGCGAGGAAAGCTTGCGCCGCGCGGCGAGCGTCGCCTCGTCGGTCATCCCCCAGGCCTCGAAGAATTTGAGCAATTGCTGCCGCGCGCCGTCGTCGCGCCAGCTCCGGTCCGCCCTCATGATGGAGAGCAGGCCGTCGGCCGCATCGACCCGCTCGCCGCGCGCATTCTGGATCAGCGCGAGATCGAAGCGCGCATCGTGGTCGTCGGGGTCGGCCGCAAGCCGCCTTTCCAGCTCGTCCGGATCGCCGAGCGCGGCGACTTCCTCGGCCAGCTCGATCTTCGCCCGCACCGCCGCGAGCTCCGGCGCTTCCTGCGCTTCCGCCGGCGCGCGCGCCAGCACCTCCTGCGCCTGCTCGACATTGCCGGCCTCGAACAGCGCATCGGCGAGCGCGCCGATCGCCGGCACGTTGTCGGGCACCTGCTGGAGGATCTCGGCATAGATCTGGGCCGCGCCGTGCAGATCGCCCTCTGCGCGCAGCTCCGCGGCGGCGGCCAGCGCATCCTCGATCGCCTGGTCGGCGCCGTTGCCGCCGCCGAGGCGGGCGATGAAATCCCGGATCTGGCTTTCCGGCACGGCGCCCATGAAGCCGTCCACCGGCTGGCCGTCGCGGAAGGCGATGACGGCCGGGATCGACTGGATGCCGAGCTGGCCGGCGATCGCCGGATGCTCGTCTATGTTCATCTTGACCAGCTTGACCTTGCCGTCGGACTCGCGGACCACCTTCTCCAGCACCGGCTGGAGCTGCTTGCAGGGGCCGCACCACGGCGCCCAGAAATCGACCAGGACCGGGCGCTGGCGCGATTCCTGGATGACGTCGGCTGTGAAGCTCGCGGTCGTCGTGTCGGTCACGGCATCGGCGGCGCCGGCCGGCCGCTGCGGCGCGGGATCGGTGGAGAAGCTCTGGCTGCCATAGGCGCCGAACGGGTTGTCGATGTCGCTCATGATCGCCCTTCGCTCGTGACGCATCACATTTGCAATTGCGCATGAACTAGCGCCAAACGCGGCGCCGGTCCAGCGGAGCCGGGCAGCGCTGCTGCCGGCAGGAAACTTCAGATAGGCACGGCCGGGGCGCGTGAAAAGGCCGGCAGCCTCCCCCGCGTCCCCGGCCGGCATCAGATGCTCAGATGCGAAGCCTTGCGATTGTCGGCTCGTGGCCGGTGTCGCGGACGAAGCGCAGAAGATCGTCGCGCGCGATCGAGACCGTCGCCGTGTTGACGAGCGGGTGCGCGTTGATGACGTCGTGGCCCATCAGCTCCTCGTCGAAGAAGACGCGCACCCGGCAGGCATCGTCATTGATGACGCCGAAGGCGGTGACCGCGCCGGGCTCGACCCCCAGGAGCTCCATCAGCATCTCGGCCTTGCCGAACGAAACCTTGCCCGAGGCGCCGATCACATGGTGGATCCGCTTCAGGTCGATCTCGGCCTCCTCGCCCACGGTCAGCAGGAAATAGGCATCCTTGCGGTCCTTGAGGAACAGGTTCTTGGTGTGGCCGCCGGCGATCTCGCCGCGCAGCGCCTGCGAATCGGCGACCGTAAAGAGCGGCGGATGCTCCACCGTGGTGGTCCTGATGCCGAGCCTGTCGAGGCGGTCGAAAAGGTCCTGCGGCGTCGCTGGCATGAGCGCTCCTTGTGCTTCACGGCGGATACGCCGCGATCAAGCGACAGCCGACCGGCCTGTCAACCCCGCCAGGACGGGACCGGAATCGCGAGCCGTCTCTCTTGCCCGCGGCGGCGCCATCCCGCATGCTGCGAAGAACGAGGTCCAGGATCAGGACCTGGGGAGCTTTCATGGCCGATCGGGGCGACAAGGACAGGCAGGAGGCGCGGCGCATCATCGAGCGCGTCGGCGCGGAGAGCGATGCGTCGATGATCCGCCGCATCGGCGACCATATGGCGGCGCGCGACGCCGACAAGGACGACTGGGCCGAGCTGTGGGGCCGGCGGATCGGCCGCGCGCTCGGCGCCGTCCTGCTCGTCTACCTGCTCTACTGGCTGATCAGCTTCATCGCCAGTTCGGGTTGAGCGATGGCGCAGAGCGAGGAATCGCGGCGGCAGGCGGTCGTCGTCGTCTCCAGCCATGTCGTGCGCGGCAGCGTCGGCAATCGCGCGATCGTCTTTGCCCTGGAACAGCTCGGCTTTCCCGTCTGGGCGGTGCCGAGCGTGGTGCTCGGCTGGCATCCGGGGCATGGCCCGGCGACGCGGATCGTGCCACCGCCGCGGGACTTCGGGCGGCTGCTCGCAGACCTCGCCGGCGCGGAATGGCTTGGCGAGGTCGGCGGCGTCATCTCAGGCTATCTCGGCGATGCGAGCCAGGCGGAGGCGGTCGCCGCCCTCGTCGGCGCGGTCAAGGCACGCAATCCGGAGGCGATCTATCTCTGCGATCCGGTCATCGGCGAAGCGGGCGGGCTCTACGTGCCCCGGGCGACGGCCGAGGCGATCCGCGACCGCCTGCTGCCGGTCGCCGACATCGCCACGCCCAACCGCTACGAGCTCGAATGGCTGAGCGGCGGCCGGCTCGCCGCAACGGCCGATCTGATCGCCGCGGCGAAAACCATCGGCCCGGCATGCATGCTGGTCACCTCGGCGCCGGGCACGGGACCTGCGTCCATCGGCAATCTGCTGGCCGCCGGCGACCGGACGCTGCTCGCCGAGCATGAGATGATCGAGCGCCCGCCCCACGGCTCGGGCGACCTCCTCTCGGCGCTGATCATGGCCCACCTGCTGGGAGGCGCCTCGCAGGAGACGGCGCTGCGGAAGGCGACGGCCTCGGTCTTCGAGGTGCTGGCGCGGGCGAAGGCGCGCCATGCGGACGAGCTGATGCTGGAGCGCGACCGCGACAGCCTCGTCCTGCCGCAGGCCGCGGTCCGGGTGACGCGGCTCGATGCAGACGGGACAAGCGCCGCGCTGCCGCCGGTCGCCGGCATCGACGGCTGCAAGGCCGGCTGGGTCGCGGTCTTTCGCGCGCCCGACGGCACGTTCGAGACCTTCGTCGAGGAAAGCTTTTCGGACCTCGTCGCTCGCCTGCCGGCCGAGACGGTGATCGCCGTCGACATGCCGATCGGCCTGCCGGAACGGAGCGGCCATGGCGGCCGCGGCCCGGAAGCGCTGGTGCGCCGCCGTCTCGGCGCCCGCCAGTCGAGCGTCTTCTCGATCCCCTCGCGTGCCGCGATCTATGCCGAGCCCGGTCCCTTCGCCTCGCTCGACGACTGGTATGCGGCGCATCGGCGCGCCAGCGACGTGGCGCGGGCGACGTCGGAGCCGCCGCGCGGAATTTCGATCCAGGCTTTCGGCATCTTTTCCAAGATCAGGGAGCTCGACCAGGCGCTGATCGAGCGGCCGGCGCTACGCCGGCGCGTGATCGAAAGTCATCCGGAGGCCGCCTTCTGGCGCCTCAACGGCGAAGCGCCGATGGAGCGGCCGAAGAAGATCAAGGGCCGCCTCAACCGGCCGGGAATGGAGGAGCGTCGGGCCCTGCTGATCGGCTGCGGCATGGACGAGGCGTTCCTGCGCGGCAACCCGCCGCGCGGGGCGGCCGAGGACGACTTCCTCGATGCCGCCGCCATCCTCTTCGTCGCCGAACGCTTCGCCGAAGGCCTTGCGGTCCCCTTCCCCGACCCGCCCGGCTGCGACAGTTTCGGAATTCCCGTCGCCATCTGGACATGACGATTGCGCGGGCTTTCGTTTGGACTTATCACGAAACGTCATGTCTACCCTCCCCAAACGACTACTCGACGGCTATCGCAGCTTCATGAACGGGCGCTATGCCCACGAGAGCGGCCGCTACCGGACGCTTGCCCGGGACGGCCAAACCCCCGAGACCATGGTGATCGCCTGCTGCGATTCCCGTTCGGCGCCGGAGACGATCTTCGATTGCGGGCCGGGCGAACTCTTCGTCATGCGCAACGTCGCCAATCTGGTCCCGCCCTACCAGCCCGACGAGCACTTCCATGCGACATCCTCGGCGCTCGAATTCGCGGTCCAGAGCCTCAAGGTCAAGAACATCGTGGTGATGGGCCATGGCCGCTGCGGCGGCATCCGCGCAGCGCTCGATCCGGCGGCCGAGCCGCTGTCGCCCAGCGATTTCATCGGCAAATGGATGGGGCTGGTGGCGCCGGCGGCCGAAACCATCGTCGGCAATTCCATGATGACGGCGGCCGAGCGCCAGACCGCGCTGGAGCGCATCTCGATCCGCTTCTCGATACAGAATCTGCGGACCTTCCCCTGCGTCTCGATCCTCGAGAAGAAGGGCAAGCTGACACTGCATGGCGCCTGGTTCGACATCTCCACCGGCGAGCTGTGGGCCATGAACGAACAGACCGGCGACTTCGAGCGGCCTCTGGTGGACTGAGCTACTCGGCAGGCGGGACGGCGGGGACGAGCTCCCTGGCGACCACCGCGCTCGCCAGCACCGGCTCCGGCAGCATCCGCCACCACAACCACGAGCCGACCGCGATCATGCCCATGATCGGGATGATCGTCGCCATGGCGTCGATCGGGTCGCCGAACAGGGCGGCGACGACGCCGCCGACGAGACCGCCCCCCATCTGGAAGAAGCCGTTCAGGGAGGCGGCCGCTCCGGCATGGAACGGGAAGGGCGCCAGTGCGGCCGTCGACATGGCCGGCATCACATAGGCGATGCCGAAGGCATAGACGGCGACCGGGATCATGACGCCGAGGAACGACACGTCGGCGACGCGCAGCGAGATCGCGAGCAGGATGCTGCCTGCGCCGAGGAAGGCGACCCCGACCGGCACGAGCTGGACCGAGTTGAAGCGCCGCAATAGCAGCCTCACCACCAGCGATCCCATGAAGAACATGCCCGATTGCATGAGCATGCCGAAGCCGAACTGGGTCGGCGACAGCCCGACGCGGTTCATCAGGATGAAGGGCAGTATGGTGGCGAGCGTATAGAGGGCGCCGATGGCGCCCGCGATCACCAGGCTGGACGAGACGAAATAGCCGCTGCGCAGCAAGGTCAGATAGGCATGGCCGAGCGCGCGCGGGCGGATGCGCGACAGGTCGCGCGGCACCGTCTCGACGATGAAGAGATGCGACATGATCAGGATCACCATGCCGAGCCCGAACATCAGATAGAAGATCGCCTCCCAGCCGAAAATCTCCATCACGATGCCCCCCAGCGTGGGCGCGAAGGCAGGCCCGATGCCGAGGATCAGCCCCATCAGGTTCATGATCCGGGCCGAATTCTCGTGCGTGAACAGGTCGCGGACGATGGCGCGCGAGATCGCCACGCCGACCGCCGCGCCGATGCCCTGCAGGAAGCGCGCCGCGATCAGCAGCTCGATCGTCGGCGCCAGCACGGAGAGCGCGCTGGCGACGACATAGATCGCCATGAAGACGAGGACGATCGGCTTGCGGCCGAACCCGTCCGACAGCGGACCGCAGACGAGCTGCGCCAGCGCGAAGCCGGCGAAATAGGAGGAAAGGGTCAGCTTGACCACCGCCTCCGTCGAACCGAACGCGTTGACGATCTCCGGCATGGCCGGCGTGAACAGCGCCATCGAGAGCGGCCCGACGGCGACCAGCATCGCGCCGACCAGGCCGACGCGGCGCTCGCTCATCAATGGTGGTGCCGGCGCCAGAGCAGGATCGGGCTGGACGTTCATGCCGCGTCGCTTTCGGAAGCCTCGCCGTCCCGGCCGGAAAGCGTGCAGCGGATGCGTTTGAGCAGATCCTGCAGAAGCGCCCATTCCTCCGCGCTCATCGAAGTGGCGAGGTGCCGGCGCACGCTGCTGCCGATCTTCTTCGCCTCGGCCAGCACAGGGTCGGCCGCCGGCGTGAGATGGACGAGCTTGGCGCGCCGGTCGGTCGGATCGGGCGTCCGCTTGACAAGGCCGCGCGCCTCGAGCCGGTCGAGGAAGCCGGAGAGCGTCATCGGCTCGACGCCCATGCGCTCGGCGAGCACGTTCTGGCGCACCGTGCCGGCGCGCGCCGCATGGGCGAGCGTGCGCGATTCGCCCGGCGTGATCCCGAGCCCGGCCGCGCAGGTGCGGCGGTCGATCTCAGCACGCAACAGCCTGCTGACATCGCCGATGAGAAACCCGAACGAATCGGGATCGATCTGGCGTGGCATTTCGTAAGTCTACCTTATTATAAGGCTCACTTAGGCTCTCTGCTGCGCAGCGTCAACCGGATTCGGCGCCGGCTTGCGCCGGAACGCGCACTTGTGAGCCGGCCGCGACGGACCTAGATCACTCCCGTCGCTGCCCCTCCCGCACCCGAAGAAAAAGGCTTGAGCAAAATGTCCGACCGACGGCCGATCGAACCCGCACGTCACCCCATGCTCGATTGGACCGGCCCGCTCGGCCTGCCCGCATTCGAAAAGCTCTCCGATGCCGATTTCGGTCCGGTCTTCGACGCCGCCCTTGCAGCGCATCGCGCCGAGATCGACGCGATCACGCGAGGCAGCGAGCCCGCGTCGATCGACAACACGCTTACCGCGCTCGAACTGTCGGGCGAGGCCCTCGGCCGCGTCTCGGCCATCTTCTGGTGCCGCGCCGGCGCCCACACCAATCCGGACATCCAGAGGCTGGAGCGCGAGATCGCGCCGAAGATGTCGCGCCATTATTCGGCGATCTTCATGGACGAGGCGCTGTTCACCCGCATCGACGATCTCTACCGGCGCCGCGACGAGCTCGGCCTCGATGCGGAGACCCTGCGGGTGCTGGAGAAGAGCTGGAAGCGCTTCGTCAAGGCCGGTGCCAAGCTCGGGCATGACGACAAGACGCGCCTTGCCGGGATCAACGAGCGGCTCGCCTCGCTCGGCGCGCAGTTCGGTCAGAACGTGCTCGCCGACGAAGCGTCCTGGGCCCTGTTCCTGGACAACACGGAGCTCCACGGCCTGCCCGACTTTCTCAGGGACGCGATGGCGGAGGCCGCGGAATCGCGCGGCGAGGCAGGTCGCTTCGCCGTTACCCTGTCGCGCTCGATCATCGAGCCTTTCCTCACCTTCTCGGCCAGGCGGGACCTGCGCGAGAAGGCCTATCGCGCCTTCATTGCGCGCGGCGAGAACGGCGGCGATGCCGACAACCGCGCCATCGTCGCCGAAACGCTCGCGCTGCGGGCGGAAAAGGCGCGGCTGCTCGGCTACAAGAGCTATGCCGCGCTGAAGCTCGACGACACGATGGCAAAGACGCCCGCCGCCGTCATGCAGCTCCTGGAGCCCGTGTGGGAAAAGGCGCTCGACAAGGCGTCGGCCGATCGCGCCGAGCTGCGCCGGATCGCGGCCTCGCAAGGCAGCAACGAGCCGGTCGCCGCCTGGGACTGGCGCTACCTGCAGGAGAAGCTGCGGGCGGAGAAATATGCCTTCGACGAAGCGGAGCTCAAACCCTATCTGCAGCTCGACAACATCATCGCCGCCGCCTTCGACGTCGCCGGACGCCTGTTCGGCCTGCGCTTCGAGGAACACAGGGGCGTTCCGGCCTGGCATGACGAGGTGCGCGTCTTCGAGGTGCTGGACGAAGACGGCACGCACCGCGCCATTTTCCTCGCCGATTACTTCAACCGGCCGTCCAAGCGCTCCGGCGCCTGGATGAGCTCGCTCCAGTCCGGCTATCGGCTCGGCGGCGGCAAAAGCCCGATCGTCTACAATGTGATGAACTTCGCCCGGCCGCCCAAAGGCCAGCCGGCGCTGCTCTCCATGGACGATGCGCGCACCCTTTTCCACGAATTCGGCCATGCCCTTCACGGCATGCTGAGCGACGTCGTGTGGCCGTCGATCTCCGGCACCTCGGTGAGCCGCGACTTCGTCGAGCTGCCCTCGCAACTCTACGAGCACTGGCTGACCGTGCCCGAGATCCTCGAGAATCACGCCCGCCATTATCGCAGCGGCGAGCCGATGCCGAAACGCCTGCTCGACAGGATGCTGGCGGCGCGCAACTTCAATGCCGGCTTCGCCACTGTCGAGTTCACCGCCTCGGCGCTGGTCGACATGGCCTATCATTCGGCCGATGTGCCGCCGGTCGATCCGCTCGCCTTCGAGGCGGAGGCGCTGGCGCGGCTGAAGATGCCGGAGGAGATCGCCATGCGCCACCGCACGCCGCATTTCCTGCACGTCTTTTCCGGCGACGGCTATTCGGCCGGCTACTATTCCTACATGTGGTCGGAGGTGCTCGACGCCGATGCCTTCGCCGCCTTCGAGGAGTCCGGCGACCCGTTCGACGCGGCAACCGCGCGCAAGCTGCGCGACCATATCTACGCCGCCGGCGGCTCACGCGACCCGGAGGAGCTCTATACCGCCTTCCGCGGCAGGATGCCCTCGCCCGACGCGATGATGGAGAAGCGTGGCCTCGCCTGACGCCTCGCTCCGCCGCTTCCGATCAACCCTGTGCGAAATCGCCCGGCGCCTTCCGGCGCGCTTGCCGACTCCCGGCGCGCCGGTTTATGCTTAACAAATCATGAAGACGCTGGCGATCGACATCAGGAAGGCCGAGCCGCAGGACGCGGCGGCGATCGCCGACGTGCATTATGCGGCCTGGAAGGGCGCCTATGCCGGCATCATCCCATATCGCGCGCTCAACTCGATGATCTCGCGCCGGGGGCGCAACTGGTGGGCCAATGCGATTCGCCGCGCCGCCACGGTGCTGGTGGTCGAGGTCGGCGGCGAGGTCGCCGGCTATGCGACGCTCGGCCGCAACCGGGCCCGCGAGCTGCCGCAGCAAGGCGAGATCTACGAACTCTACCTAAAGCCTGAATATCAGGGCATCGGCCTCGGCACCCGGCTCTTCGACGCGGCGCGCCAGATGCTCTCCGCCCACGGCCTCAAGGGCATGGTCGTCTGGGCGCTCGAGGAGAATGGCGGCGCGCTCGCCTTCTATCAGGGCGCCGGCGGACGCGATCTCGCCGAGGGCGTCGAGGTTTTCGACAGCAAGGCGCTGCGCAAGGTCGCCTTCGTCTGGGAATAGGACGGGCATTCACCGCCGCTCCGGCGCGTGTTAAGGCGCGCCCCATGAGGTCTTTCAGGTCATACGAATGAACCGCTTCGCCATCCTGCTTGGCGGCGAGCTGGTCCCGACAGAGCGCCTGGCCGGCCAGGTCGCCGGGGCACGCGTCATCGCAGCCGATTCGGGCATGCGCCATGCGGAGGCGCTGGGCCTCACGCCCGAGCTGTGGACCGGCGATTTCGATTCGGTCACCGAAGCCATGCAGGCCCGCCATCCCGACATCCCGACCGAGACCTATCCCGCCGACAAGGATTTCACCGACGGCGAGATCGCCATCGAAGCCGCGAAAAGGCGCGGCGCCAGCGAGCTGATCCTGGTCGGCGCCTTCGGCGGCAGCCGCGCCGACCATGCTTTCCTCCATCTGGCGGCGGCAATCCGGCTCGAAGAGGCGGGCGTGCCGTGCCTGCTGACGAGCGGCAACCAGGAAGGCCGGGCGCTGCTTCCCGGCAAGGCGGATTTCGATTATCCCGCCGGCACGCTCTTCAGCGTGCTCGCCTTCTCCGGCCTCGCCGGGCTGACGCTTTCCGGCGTCAGATGGCCGCTCGTCCGGCGCGCCGTGCCGTTCGGCTCCTCGCTGACGCTTTCCAACGAAGTCCGCACCCGCCTCGCGGTCGAGCTCGAATCGGGCCGCGCCATGGTGCTGGCGCATCTGGAGGCCTGACCTTTGGCGCCGCCGCTGCTCAAGCTCGAAGCGATCCGCCTGACATTCGGCGGCACGCCGCTGCTCGAAGGTGCCGACCTGATGGCGTCGGCCGGCGACCGCATCGCGCTGGTCGGGCGCAACGGCTCGGGCAAGTCGACCCTGCTCAGGATCGCCGCCGGCCTCGTCGAGCCGCAGGACGGCGAGGTCTTCCGCCAGCCCTCCGCGACCGTGCGCTACCTCGCGCAGGAGCCCGGCATGGAGGGCTTCGCCGATGTGAAGAGCTTCGTCGAGGCGGGGCTCGGTCCAGCCGACGATCCCTATCGCGCCGCCTATCTGCTCGATGCGCTGGGCCTGACCGGCGAGGAGGATCCGAAGCAGCTTTCGGGCGGCGAGGCGCGTCGCGCAGCCCTGGCGCAGGTGCTGGCCCCCGAACCCGACATTCTGCTCCTCGACGAGCCGACCAACCATCTCGACCTGACGACCATCGAATGGCTGGAGGACGAGATCCTGCGCATGAAGTCGGCGGTGGTCGTGATCTCGCACGACCGCCGCTTTCTGGAGAAGACGACGCGGACGACCGTCTGGCTCGATCGCGGCCGGACGCGGCGGCTCGATCGCGGCTTCGCGCATTTCGAGGCCTGGCGCGACACGCTGCTCGAAGAGGAGGAGCGCGAGCTGCACAAGCTCGGCCGCCGGATCGAGCGCGAGGAGCACTGGATGCGCTACGGCGTCACGGCGCGGCGCAAGCGCAACATGCGCCGTGTCGGCGAGCTGCAGGCACTGCGCGAGAAGCTGCGCACGCATCGCGGCGTCGAAGGTGCAGCGCGGATGGCGGCGAGCGAGGCCGCCGATACCGGCAAGCTGGTGATCGAGGCGCGGCATATCGCAAAGAGCTTCGGCGAGCGAATCGTCGTCGACGATTTCTCGATCCGCGTCGGCCGCGGCGATCGGATCGGCCTCGTCGGGCCGAACGGATCGGGCAAGACGACGCTGCTGTCGATGCTGACCGGGCGGCTGCCGCCCGACAGCGGCAGCGTGCGGCTCGGCGTCAATCTGGAGGTCGCTGCGCTCGACCAGAAGCGCATGCTCGATCCCGAGGAGACGCTGGCGCACTACCTCACCGACGGGCGCGGCGAATCGCTCCTCGTCAATGGCGAGGAGCGCCATGTCGTCACCTATCTGAAGGATTTCCTGTTCAGGCCCGAGCAGGCGCGCACGCCGGT
>CAYYZC010000015.1:0-23349 GCA_964475605.1 uncultured Chelativorans sp. | reverse complement strand
GAACCACGAGTACCGGAACGGGGCTATAGGTGAGCGTCTCTATGGTCTGGCTCCCGAGAAACAGGCGTCCGAGCCCGCGCCGCCCGTGAGATGCCATCACGATCAGGTTGCAGCCCCTGTCTTTCGCGGTCTCGACGATCGCCTCGGCCGGACGCATCAGTTCGACATGGACGGTTTCAGCCGGAACGCCGGCCTTTTCGGCGGCGGCTTCGGCCTCGCCCAGAATCTTGCGGGCTGCTTCCCTGCCGCCTTGTCTGTAGGCTTCGAGGTCGATCGCCGGGCCAGCCGGGCCGAACTCTCCCCCCATCGCATAGACCGGCACCGGCTCGCTCACATTCAGGATCGTGACCTTCCCTTCGAGCTTCCTGGCCAGCGAAAGGCCGTGGTCGAGACCCTTTTGCGCAAGCTCGGATCCGTCCGTGGCGATAAGAATATGCGTGTACATTCACTTGGGCTCCATTTTTCTACGAGGCTAGCAGTCGATCCGATCGCGGCGTTTGATCTGGATCAGCCCGTCCTTTGAAGGGGCTTCCGCGTCAAACGAACCGGATGAAATCCGGTCGAGGGTAGCGTAATGAACTGGACAGGGTTCAAAAACGGTCCTCGGGGTCTAAGTTGCAGCGTACGACGGAAAACCCGCAACCTGCCGGGACGCTGAAGTCGCTGATGGCCGTCAGGGCCAGGCTGGCACGCGCGGTCAGTGCCGGTGAGCTGGAAGGCGCCAGGGCCTACATCCTCGCGGTAGCGGCGGTTCTCGTCGCGTTCCTTATCCGGTACGGGCTGGAGGACGTGCTTCGCGACGGCGCGCTGTTTGCCCTGTTCACGCCGTCGATCCTGCTTGCCGCCATGTTCGGCGGCCTCGGGCCGGCGCTGGCCGCGACCGCGCTGTCGCTCTGCGGGGCCTACTATCTCGGCAGGCTGCAGCTGACGTCGGTCGGGAACATGCTCGAGCTCGGCATCTTCGCGGCCGCGGGTCTCCTGATAGCCTGGCTGGGGGAACTGCTGCATCGGGCCTATCGCAGTGCGTTGTCGACCGGCGAGACGCTGCAGGCGCGGGAGGCCCATCTGCGCTCGATAATGGATACGGTCCTCGACGCCACTGTCGTGATCGAGACGGATGGCGCCATCATCTCCTTCAACGCAGCCGCGGAGAGACAGTTCGGCTATGCGGCCGGCGAGGTGATCGGGAAGAATGTCAGCATGCTGATGCCCGCCCCCTACAGCAGCGAGCATGACGGGTATCTGGACCGCTACCTTGCCACCGGCCAGAAGCGCATCATGGGCAAGGACCGGGTCGTCATGGCGCGCCGAAAGGACGGGTCCACCTTTCCGATCAAACTCGCGGTCGGCGAAATGCGGTCCGGCGGCAAGACCTATTTCACCGGCTTCATCCGCGACCTGACCGAGCGTCAGCAGTCGGCTGCCGAGCTCGAGCAGATGCAGGGGGAGCTGGCGCGCCTTGCCCGCATATCGGAACTTGGCGAGATGGCCTCGACGCTTGCGCACGAGCTGAACCAGCCCCTTTCCGTCGTCATCAACTATGCCCGCGGCTGCATCAGGCTGCTGAAGGACCTGGACGAATCGGTCGCCATACGTTTCCGCGATGCCTTCGAGGAGTCCGCGAGCCAGGCCCTTCGGGCGGGCCAGATCATCCACCATCTGCGCGAATTCGTCACCCGCGGCCAGATCGAGAAGCAGCCTGAGGACATCCGCAAGCTGGTCGAGGAGGCGGCCGCCCTGGCATTGGTAGGCTCGCGCGAGCGGGGAGTGGCGGCGGCTTTCGAATTCGAACCGGGCGCGGGCATCGTCATGGCCGACCGGGTCCAGATCCAGCAGGTGCTCATCAACCTGATGCGCAATGCCCTGGATGCGATGCAGGAAAGCGATACCCGCGAACTGCTGGTGAGGACGTCGTTCGCCGACGGGGACGTGTCGGTCGAGGTCAGCGACACCGGCCCGGGCATCTCCGACGAGGTCGCGGCACAGCTCTTCAAGCCCTTCGTCACCACCAAGCCCGGCGGCATGGGAATCGGGCTTTCGATTTCCAGGCGGATCGTGGAAGCCCATGGCGGGACCATCTCCGCGGGACCGAACCCGCGGGGCGGCGCCTCGTTCCGCTTCACCCTGCCCGCCGCCGAAGATGAGGAGAGAGCCGAATGAGCCTGGTCGTTCATATCGTCGACGACGAAGCGCCGGTCCGCAGATCGCTGGCGTTCATGCTCGCAAGTGCCGGCTACGCGGTGCGGGCGTTCGAATCGGCGAGTGAATTTCTCGACGTGGCGCCCGGGATAAGCCGGGGATGCCTCGTCACCGACCTGCGCATGCCCGGCATGAACGGAGTAGAGCTCCTGCGGGCCTTGCATGCCGCCGATGCGATGCTGCCCACCATCGTCGTGACCGGCCATGGCGACGTGCCGATGGCCGTCGAGGCGATGAAGGCGGGCGCGATCGACTTCATCGAAAAACCGTTCGACGACGAGGTCCTGCTGCAGGCCCTGGAAAAGGCGGCGGAGCAGCTCGATGCCAGAACCGCTCCCGACGGCGACGTCTCCTCCATCCGGGCGCGCCTGGCAACGCTGACGGAGCGGGAAAGCCAGGTCCTGTCTGCCGTGGTCGCAGGCCTGCCGAACAAGACCATCGCCTACGATCTCCAGATCAGCGCCCGCACGGTCGAGGTCTACCGTGCCCATGTGATGACGAAGATGCAGGCAAGGAGCCTGCCGGAGCTGGTGCGCATGACCCTTGCGGTTCGTCCGGATCAGGCACCGTTCCGGTAGGGCCGTCCGGCCCCGATTGATCTGACTCAATGCGACGGGGGACCTGCGGCTCTATTTCCATCCTTCAGGCGCGGCTTTCCGATGCGCCCGAAAGGAAGTGCCTGTCTCCATGACAGCCGGACCCCACGTTCTGATCGTCGCAGCCGACGAGTCGATGCGACGATCGCTGGCATTCATGCTCGAAGCCGAGGGCTATGCCGTCGCCGCGATGCCGAGGTTCGACGTGGAACCGTATCCGCCGGCACCGGACGGCCGGGCTTGCGTCGCCGTCATCGATCAGGATGCCCTTGCGGGCCGGAAGAACCCGTCTGCGGAGCTGGCGAGACTGAACCGGCCGGTGATCCTGCTTGTCGAACGGATGTGGCCCCCGCCCTCGCTGCCGGAGCTTCGGATCATCGAGAAGCCGCCGCTCGGGCGCGATCTGCTCGACGCCGTCGCGGCGGCGCTGGACCAGGCTCGAACCAAGTAGTTTCCCGTAGGGACACAACCGAATTTCGCGTCGGGCCGTCAGGGAAGATTAATGCTCCGACAGTTTCGGAGGTTCTGATGCTTTCCTACTCGACCAACCACGTTTCCAGGCCATTGGCGGGTGCGCGCGAATCCGGGATCATCCGGATTGCTTCGTCGGCGCGGCCGGACCTCGCATCGTTGCCGCCGGCAGGTCATCCAACCGCGATCCATGCCGCCAACGCAGAGATCTTCGCGCAAGGCGACAGGGCCGGATCGATCTACCAGGTCGCCTTCGGTGCCGTTCGCATCTATCGGCTGCTTGCCGACGGCCGCCGCCAGATCAGCGCCTTCCATTTCGCGGGCGAGGTTTTTGGCCTCGAACCCGGCGACCGCCATCAATTCTTCGCCGAAGCCATCACCATCGCGGGCGTGCGGATCATCAAGCCGTCCGCCCAGGGCGATCTCGCGCATGATCTGCTTCCGGTCGCCCTGCGCAGCCTTGCAAGGGCGCAACGGCATCTTCTCCTGCTTGGCCGTCAGACGGCGCTGGAGAGGGTCTCGGCGTTTCTCGTGGACATGGGCGAGCGACAGGAAAACGGAGGTCATGTCGACCTTCCCATGCAGCGCTGCGATATCGGCGACTATCTCGGTCTGACGCTCGAGACCGTGTCGCGGGTCTTCTCGAAGCTGAAGGACGCCGGCGTCATCAGGCTGACGACGGCGCGCAGCATCGAGATCATCGACATGCAAGCGCTGGAAGGGATGACCGAGTAGTCGATGCCCGGTGACACCGCCCGGGTCCGCCTGAGGCTTGCTCTGGTCTTCATCGCCCTGCTTGGGCTCGCCTCGGGAACGGCGGCCTATTTCGGTGCGTCGCGGGAATGGGCGTCCTGGCTGTGGGCTGCGGGCACCGCCCCGGTTCTGGCGGCGCTGTTCGCCGAGATCGCCATCGGCCTGTTCCGCCGCGAAGTCGGCCTCGACATCGTGGCCGCGCTCTCCATGTCGGCGGCATTGGCCTTCGGGGAGCCGCTTGCCGGCAACGTGGTGGCGCTGATGTATGCCGGCGGCCAGCAACTCGAGAGCTTCGCCGAAGGCCGCGCGCGGCGCGAGATGACCGCTCTTCTCGGCCGCGTCGCGAGGACCGCCATGCGCTATGCCGGGCCGCGGCTGGAGGAAGTTCCGGTCGAGGCCATCGCTGCCGGCGACCGGATTCTGGTGCGGCACGGCGAAGTCGTCCCCATCGACGGAAAGATCGCCTCCGATGACGCGCTGCTCGACCAGTCGGCCCTGACCGGCGAGGCGATGCCGGTGCGCCTGGCCGGCGGAGACGAGGCGTTGAGCGGCTCGACCTCGGTCGGCGACGCTTTCGACATGATTGCGCTGCGGCCGGCAACCGAGAGCACCTATGCCAATATCGTGCGGCTGGTGCAGGCGGCGCAGGAGAGCAGGGCGCCGAGCGTCCGCATCGCCGATCGCTACGCAATCTGGTTCCTTCTTCTGACGCTGGTGGTGGCAGGCTGCGCCTGGTGGGCGACGGGCGACCGGCTGCGCGCATTGGCGGTACTGGTCGTGGCGACGCCGTGCCCTCTCATCCTGGCGCTCCCCGTGGCGATCGTCTCGGGCATGTCGCGCGCCGCCGGGCTCGGCGTCCTGGTCAAGAACGGCGGCGCGCTGGAGGCTTTGGCGCGGGTGCGTACCGCCGTCCTCGACAAGACCGGAACGCTGACCCACGGTCGGGCCACGGTTGCCGAAACAAGGACGGCCGGAGGATATCCGCCCGACGAGATCCTGAGGCTGGCCGCATCTCTCGACCAGGCGTCGAACCATGTCATCGCGCAGGCTCTGGTCGAGGAGGCCCGGCGTCGCGGCCTGCCGCTCGCCGTCCCCTCGGACGTGGTCGAGAAGGCAGGCGTCGGCCTCGAAGGCATGGTGGAGGGGTTGAAGGTCGCGGTCGGCGGCAGCCGCTATGTGCGCGAGCGCAGCCGGAGCGGCGATCCCTATGAGCTCAGGCACGGCCTGCCGGAAGGGGTGGCGGTCGTGGCCGTTGCGGTGGACGGCGTGCTGGCAGGCGTTCTCGCGCTCGCCGACGGGATCCGGCCCGATGCCGTCGCCGTTCTCGAGCGCTTCCGGGCGGCCGGGATCGACCGCATCGTCCTCGCCTCCGGCGACCGCGAGGATGTCGTCGCCGCCGTCGCGGCGGAACTCCGGGTGGATCATGCGGCGGGCGAGCTCACGCCCCGGGCGAAGGTGAAGATCATCGACGACGAAAGGGCCCGTGGCCCGGTGATGATGGTCGGTGACGGCGTCAACGATGCGCCTGCCCTCGCCGCCGCCGATGTCGGTGTCGCCATGGGCGCGCGCGGCTCGGCCGCTTCGTCCGAGGCGGCGGATGTGGTGCTGCTCGTCGATCGGCTTGACCGGTTGGCGCAGGCGGTCGCTGTCGCCCATCGGACGCGGACGATCGCCTTGCAGAGCGTCCTTGCCGGCCTCGGTCTCTCGATCGCGGCGATGTTCGTCGCCGCCTTCGGCTATCTGCCGCCCGTCGCGGGCGCTCTCACGCAGGAGCTGATCGACATCGCCGTCATCCTGAACGCGCTGCGGGCGCTTGCGCCGTCGCGCGACTGAGCGGCGCGGCTTCGGAAGCTTCGGCGGCGGATCACGGCTTTTCCACGCGCGCCACCTGATAGGTGTGCATCACGCCGCCGCTGCCGACCGAGACGTATTCGCCGGTCACGAAGCGCTCCTCGCCGAGCCGGAACCCGATCTCGTCGTCGCGCTCGCCCTCGACATAGTCGAAATACCACTGCCCGCCGGGCTTGCGCCGCAAGCGCCCGATGCGATCGTCCTCGCCGGCGCGAAACCGGCGGACGCGGCAGGCGGCCTGATGCGCCTTCCATTCCGCCGCGTCGAGGCGGCCCTCCGGATCGAGCGGCACGAGAAGGTCGTAGCCTTCCTCCCGGTCGCCGGACGGGCGCCCTTTCTCCCGCGCCAGCAGCAGTCGCACATGGCGGAATTTCGAGGTGAGGGTCCTGGGATCGGTCATGATGTGCTCCGTCTGTCGCCCGACCGATGATGGCCGGCCTTGCCGTCTCGATGGCTGGAACCTGTGTTCACCGCGACGTGTAGCCGCCGTCCGCCAGGTGGTAGCTGCCGTTTATGAAGCCGGCGCGGTCCGACAGCAGGAAGCAGGTCAGCGCGGAGACCTCGTCGGGATCGCCGAGGCGGCCGACCGGGTGCAGCCCGGCGAGTTGGCCGAGCGTAGCCTCGTCGAGGTTCTTAGCCAGCAGCGGCGTGTCGATGAAGGCCGGTCCGACGGCGTTGATCCGGATATTCCGGGCCGCATATTCGAGCGCCGCCGTCTTGGTCAGCCCGATCAAAGCGTGCTTTGCCGCCACATAGGCCGATGCTTTCTCCCAGCCCACGGAACCGAGGATCGACGCCATGTTGACGACAGCGCCCCCGCCGCGCTCCAGCATCGCTGCGATCTGGTATTTCATGCCGTAGAAGACGCCGTTCAGGTTCACGTCGATGACCTGCCGCCATGCGTCCAGCGGATAGTCGGCGATGGTTTCGCTCGGGCCGCCGATCCCCGCATTGTTCACCGCAAGATCCAGCGTCCCGAACCTTTCGACGGCGAATGCGACCATGCGCTCCACCGAGCCGGCATCGGCGACGTCGACCGGACAGGGCGCGCCCTTTCCGCCGGAAGCGGCGATATCCGCGGCGACGCGTTCCGCGCTGCCGGGATCGAGATCCGCGACGACGACGACGGCTCCGCCGGCGGCGAGCTCGCATGCGATCGCCTCCCCGATGCCGGAGCCGCCGCCGGTGACGATGCCCACCTTGCCGCTGAAGTCGAACATGCGAAAATCTCCCGGTGATCGATGGTTCAATGCGAAAGCAGGACAGGAAGCCTGAGGTCGGACAGGGTTCCCTGCGTCGCTCCGCCGAGCACGAAATCGCGCATCCGCGAGTGACCGAAGGCGCCCATGACCAGGATGTCCGCGCCGAGTTCGATCGTCCGTTCCTGGAGCGTCACGGCGATCGGGCAGTCCTCGGCCTTGATCGGCAGCGCTTCGGCCGGCAGGCCGCGCTTCCTGAGCCCCTGCGCCAGTCGTGCTGCGGCATCGGAATGATGCAACGGCTTCTCGTCGACGACGGTCAGGACCGTGATTCTGGCTGCCCGGCGGAGCAGAAGCTCCGCATCCGCCACCGCACGCGCCGCCACGCGGCTGCCGTCCCATGCGATCGCGACATGCTCCGGGCTTCCCGCCGCGGCGAGCTCGGGGAGGAGGATCGTCGGGCGGCCCGAGCCGAAGATGACGGCCTCGGCCGTCGCCCAGCTCGTGGGATTGTTCCCTTCCCAGCCGCAGAACACGAAATCGTAGTAGCGGGCGTGGATTGCCGCTGCCTCGCCCAGGAAAGCCACCTTCGGGGTGATCGCATTCGTCATGGCTTCGACGCCGGTCTTCCTGGCTTCCTCCTCCACCTTCCGGAGCAGTTCCTCGCCGCGTTGCCTGCTGAGGCTTTCGGCCTGGCGGATCATCTCGGGAACGTTGAGCAGCAGCCGCGACAGGGCGTTCGAGACAGGCGGGATATCGACATTGATGGCGAGGGCATGAAGCTCCGTATCGAGGGCCGCCGCCATCGCGACCGCCTGGGCCGCGGCGGCATCCGAGTTCGATTCGGGATAGGTGACGAGTGGAAGAAGAGCTTGTCGTTGCATGACGGAGTCTCGTGTTCGGGGTGCCGTTCTCGTTCACAGAGCACAGGCGGCGGGCCACATCCTTGACATGCCTCAAATGCCGGATCCCGGCAAAGGAGGGTCTGGTTCGACGGGCGACATGCGTAGCCGCGGGCCGATTGCCGTTCCTTGACCGGGGTCAAGGCGAAGGGCCGCGCGGCGTGCTCTGCCTGTCGACGCACAGGAAGAGCGCGGTGGTTCACGATACGGCCGGCTCGCTGGGCGATGCTCGGGGACCGCGATGAAGCCGGCCATTGTGCTTGGCCGCGAGATCGCGGAAACCTACAGGCCGCAGGACGAAAGGAGGCCGCGATGATCGTACGAGAACTCAGCGCCGCCGAATGCACGACGCTGCTCTCTTCCAACCGCCATGGCCGACTTGCCTGCGCGCGGGACAATTTTCCCTATGTCGTCCCGATCTTCTACGTCTACAGGGACAGCCACGCCTACGCGTTCACCATGCCCGGCCGCAAGCTGGAGACGATGCGCGCGAACCCGCAGGTGGCCCTGCTGGTGGAGAAACCAGGCCAGGGGCGCGAGTGGAAAAGCGTTGTCGCCGAAGGACGGTTCGAGGAGCTTCCCGACCGCATCGGTTTCAAGCATGAGCGCGATTATGCCTGGTCGCTTCTGAGCAAACATGCGGAATGGTGGGAGCCGGGCGCCATAAAGCCCGGGCCGCCTTCCTTCATCGATCACTCGCCGCATGCGTTCTTCCGCATCCTCGTCGAGCGGATGTCGGGGCGGGAAGCCCTGGAAGCCTGACCGGAATGCATCCCGGCACCGGGCACGACATCGTTCACGCCCGGTTTCCCGCTCCCGCGGTTCAGCGCGCCAGGAAAAGCGGGAGCGGCGTCTTGTCCAGCATGAAGCTCGTCACTCCGCCGAAGATCCACTGGCGCAGCCGCGAATGGCCGTAGGCGCCCATGACCAGCATGTCGGCGGCGCAATCGACGGCATGCCGGCCAAGCACCGACGCGACGGGAAGACCCATGCCGGGAAGCCGGTCGACGCTGACCTTGACGCCGTGGCGCGCGAGATGGACGGCCGCGTCGGCGCCCGGTTCGGCGCCGTTCGCGTCCTCGCCTTCGACCGGATCGACGAGAACCAGCCGGACGTCCTCGGCCGCGACCAGGAGGTCCAGCGCTTCCCGGACCGCGCGGGATTCTTCGATGCGGGAATCCCAGGCCACCATCACGCGCCTGGGACGGAGGGTGGGCTGGAAGGCGTCGGGCACGATGAGCAGCGGCTTGCCGGACGAGAAAAGCGCGCCCTCGACGATCTTGTGCTTCAGCGTCTGCGCCCGCAGCACGTCCGGTCCCATCACGGTGATGTCGGCGTAGCGCCCGCGCCGGCCGATCGCCTCGTCCGCCCGTGCCAGCTCGGGATATTCGGCGATGACGTCCGCAGATCGCACGCCTGATGCGATGAACGCGCTCACCTCCTTGCGGCGTGCCTCGAGGCGAAGGGCATCTTCCCGGCGCTCTTCGAACCATGCGTCCGAAACCATCGCCGCGAACTCGCCGACGGGCGGCGGTGCGGCCATCTGGACGACCAGCGTGGACAGATGAGCCCCGAGTTCCTCGCAGATCGAGGCGGCAAGCTTCAGATCATCGTTGCCGAGATCGGGGCTGGTGACGGTCAGGAGCGTCTTGAATGGCATGGGGGTCTCCGGGAGCCGGCGTTTTCCTGTTCTGGTATCCTCCGGGGCGGTCGGCTGCCTTGCGCTGCGTCAAAAGGCGCTTGCCGCGTTGATCGGGGTCAAGTCGTTTCGGGCAATGACGCGCCTATCGTGGAAACATGCCGGTTCAGGTCGCGGCCGCGTCGCCTGTCCGGCCGCAGAGGATTCCGAGCCTGCCGATGATTACCAGCGATCAACATCCGACAATCGCCTTCCTCTCCGACCCGGCGACGCATGGTCAGGCCATGCCGGTCGAGATCATCGAGACCCACATCTCGCGCATATTCCTCGCCGAGGATCGTGCCTGGAAGACCAAGCGCGCAGTCAAGCTGCCATATGTCGATTTTTCGACGCCGGAACTGCGCATATCGGCATGCCGCAAGGAGGTCGAGCTCAATTCCCTGACGGCGCCGGGCCTCTACGTCGCCGCTCGGCGGATCACGCGCGAAGCCGATGGTCGACTTGAATTCGACGGTGACGGAGAACCGATCGACGGCGTCGTCGAGATGCGCCGCTTCGACCAGGAATTGCTGCTGGACCGCATGGCGGCGGCAGGCAGGCTTTCGCCGGAACTGATGACAGAGACGGCGCGGGCGATCGTTCGTTTCCATCGCGATGCGCCGGTCGTCTCCTTCGAGGCCGGTTCCGCCAACATGGCTGCCGTGCTCGACATCAACGAAGCCGGGTTCGCCGAAGGCGGTGTCTTCGGCGCCGAAGAATTGTCGCGCTTCCATGCTTCGATGCGCTCGGCGCTGGCGAGACATGCGGAGCTGCTCGATCGTCGGTCCGCCGCCGGGCGGCTTCGGCGCTGCCACGGCGACCTCCATCTGAGAAACATCTGCCTGCTCGACGGGCGGCCGCAGCTCTTCGACTGCATCGAGTTCAACGACCGGATCGCGACGGTGGACGTGCTCTACGATCTCGCCTTCCTGCTGATGGATCTCTGGCACCGGGACCTGCCCGTCCTCGCCAATCTCGTCATGAACCGGTATCTCGACGAAGCCGACGACGAGGATGGATTTCCGCTGCTGCCCTTCTTCATGGCCGTGCGCGCGGCTGTCCGCGCCCATGTTCTTGCCACCCAGGTCGAGGAGGGCGCATCGGACGCCTCGCTAGCAGCCGAAGCGAGAACCTATTTCGATCTTGCACTCGCCCTGCTGGGCGAGCGGCCGCCGCATCTGGTCGTCCTCGGCGGGCTCAGCGGCTCCGGCAAGACCACGGTGGCCGAGGCGCTGGCCGCCCATGTCGGCGCCCCGCCGGGCGCGCGGATCGTCGAGAGCGACCGGATCAGGAAAGCCATGCATGGCGTGGCGGCCGAGACGCGCCTTCCGGAGGAAGCCTACCGGTCCGAAGTCTCCGAGCAGGTCTATCGCGAGCTTGCGTGGCGGGCGGAGCTGATACTTGCCGAGGGCGGATCGGTCGTGGCCGACGCGGTTTTCGATCGCGCCAGGCACAGGGCGATGATCGAGAAGGTGGCGAGCGACAACGGGCTGCGCTTCAGCGGCTTCTGGCTCGCTGCAGACCCGGACGTCCTCTGGCGGCGGGTCGCCGCGCGAAAGCACGGGCCCTCCGACGCCACGTTGGACGTGCTTGCACGGCAGTTGAAGCGCCAGGCCAAAAACGTCGCCTGGACTGCCTTGGATGCCTCACGATCGCCCGACCTGATCGTCGCCGATATCCTCGTGAGGATGAATGCCGCGCCGCGGCAAGATGAAGCATAGCGTCAGGATGCGAGGTCGAGCATCGCGCGCACGACGCCCGGACCGTCAGGGTGCCGTTCGAGGCGGAATCCGAACTCGCGGCAGATGGCGAGCATCTTTTCGTTCTCGGCGAGCACGACGCCCTCGATCCGCTTCAGCCCTTCGCTGCGCGCGTAGTCGATCATGTGGTGGAGGAGCGTCCAGCCCAGTCCGCGGCCCTGCACGTCGGAACGCACCAGCAGCGCATACTCGGCCGATATCCGGTCGGGATCGCAGGACAGCCGGCCGACGGCGTATAGCTCCCCCGATCCCGAATGCAGCACCACGAAGGCGATGTCCCTGTCGTAGTCGAGCTGCGTGAGCCGCTTCAGCATCTGGTCGGAGAACTGCCGGCGCGGCGCCAGGAATCGCAGCCGGATGTCCTCCGGCGACACCCCCTCCATGAAGGAGGGATAGAGCGCGGCATCAGCCGGCTTGATCGGCCGGATCAGGAAGCGGTCGTCTTCCGCGACGATCTCCTTCTCCCAGTCGGCAGGGTAGGGACGGATGACCAGGGCCGGATTCGGGCCGGGCACCTCCACCCGCGCCGGGTCGATCTCGACCCTGGCATCCAGCGCGATCGCCCCGTCGGGGTCGGCGAGAAGGGGATTGATGTCGACCCCCTCGATGCATGGAAAGTCGACGATCAGTTGCGAGAGCCCGTTGAGCGCTGCCGCGATCGCCGCCCGGTCGGCCGGCTTGCGGTCGCGGAAGCCGGCCAGCAACCGGCCGATGCGCGTCCGCTCGATCAGGTCCCCGGCGAGCACGTCGTCCATAGGCGGCAGGGCAACGGCGGTGTCGTCCATGATCTCGACGGCGACGCCGCCGGCGCCGAAGAGGATGACCGGACCGAAGATCGGGTCCTGGCTCATGCCGAGGATCAGCTCCTGCGCATTCTTGCGCACCACCATGGGCTGCACGGCGAAGCCCTCGACATCCGCATCCGGCCGCAGCCTGCCGACCCGTTCCAAGATCGCGCTCGCGGCATTTGCCGCTGCGTCTTCCGTCTCCAGCCCGAGCACGACGCCGCCGACGTCCGACTTGTGCGAGACGGCTTTCGAAAGGAGCTTGACGACCACCTGGCCGCCGTTCGCGAGGAGCCTTTTCGCAGCCGCGCGCGCCTCGTCGGGGGACTTGGCGATCACCGTCTCGGGGACATCGATGCCGCATGCCCGGAGGACGGTCTTCGCCTCGGGTTCCGTCAGCATGCGACGTCCGTCGGCTGCGACCTGCCGCAGAACCGCCAGCACCGCGTCCCGGTCCACGGATGCGTCCTCGCTTCGAGCCGAAGGAACCCTGCCGAGCGCCTTTTGGGCCTTCGACCAGTCGGAGAGGTAGGAAGCCGCCCTTGCCGTGGCGGACGGCGTTTCGAAGCTCGCCAGCCCGCCATTCTGGAGGATGCGCCGACCTTCGCGGGCGGTATGCTCCCCGAGCCAGCATGTGAGGACGGGTTTTCCGTCGATGCGGCCGCCCTTCGCCTGCTCCGCGATCGCCCCGGCGGCTTCGACCGGAGATGCGAGCCCGGTCGGGCAGTTGAGGACCATGATCGCATCGACCTCTGCGTCGGCGGCCACTGCCGCCAGAGCCACGTGATAGCGCTCCGGCGGTGCGTCGCCTATGATGTCGACGGGGTTGGCCCGCGACCATGTCGGGGGAAGCTCCGCATCGAGCCTTGCTATCGTTGCCGGCGAGAGCGTCGCGATCTCTCCCTTGCAGTCGATCAACCGGTCGACGGCGAGCACTCCGGCCCCGCCGCCATTGGTCACGATGCCCATCCGCGCCCGCTCCAGCGGCGTGAACCGCGCCGTGATCTCGGCCGCGTCGAAGAGTTCGCCGAGGCCCTGGACGCGCAGGACTCCTGCGCGCCGCAAAGCGGCGTCGACGACCCGGTCGGCACCCGACAGCGCGCCCGTATGCGTGGCGGCGGCCTCGGCGGCCTGCTCGTGCCGCCCCGACTTGATCGCGATGACGGGCTTCATGCGGGCCGCGGCCCGGGCGGCCGACATGAACTTCCGCGGATTGGCGATCGATTCGAGATACATGACGATCGCCCGCGTCCGATAGTCGCCGGCCAGCAGGTCCAGCCAGTCGGCCACGTCGACATCGGCCATGTCGCCCAGCGAGACGATGTGGGAGAAGCCGACATTGTTGTCTTCCGCCCAGTCTATCAGCGATGTGGCGATCGCGCCCGATTGGGAAAGGAGGGCGATGTTGCCCGGCCGTGCCGCCATATGGGCGAAGCCGGCATTGAGGTTCAGCGGCGGGATCATCAGCCCCACGGTGTTCGGTCCGATGATGCGGAAAAGATGCGGCCGCGCCGCGTCGAGCATCGCCTGGCGCAGGCCGTTCTCCCGCGTCAGGCCGGCGGTGATGACGACTGCTGCCCGGCAGCCCGTGGCCCCGAGCTCGCCGATCAGTCCCGGCACGGTGTCTGCGGGTGTGGCGACGATCGCCAGGTCCGGCGCGGCCGGCAGTTCCGAAACCTGCGGATAGCAGCGCTGGCCGGCGATCTCGTCATATTTCGGATTGACCGGCCAGACGGGGCCCTGAAAGCCGCCGCTTCGGATGTTTTCGAGCACCACGCGCCCGACCGAACCCTCGCGGCTCGAGGCGCCGAGGACGGCGACCGATTTCGGCCTGACCGCGAATTCCAGGTTTCGGATCGTCATGCTTTTCTCCTTCGCCGCGATGATGCCGGCAGGGAGGATGCAAATGTCCTCGCCGAGGATCAATCCCGATAACGCAGCAACGCCTCCAGGCGGCAGCCAACGCTGCGTACGCCGCGTTGACAAAAACCGTCGACCGTATATTGTCGACAGTATGAAAAGCGATGCAGACCGTGTCGAGACGATCCCGCCTTCCCTGCCGGTCTATCTGGCGGAGCGGATCGCCGACGAGATCGAGACCAACCTGCTCAAGCCGGACGAACGGCTGTCGGAGGAGGCGATCGCCAAGCGCTTCGGCGTCAGCCGCGCGCCGGTGCGCGAGGCCCTTCGCCTGCTCGCGCAGGAGGAGATCGTCGCCATCGAGCCGCGGCGCGGGGCGCGCGTGCGCTCCTATTCGCCCGCCGAACTGTCGGAGATGTTCGAGATGCGCGCCGTTCTCTACGGCCTCGGCGTCGAGCTCTTCACCCGGCGCGCGACGGCGGAGATGATAGCGGTCGCCGGCCAACTCGGGCGTAGGGTCGTCGCCGTGGGCACGTCCGGCGACGTGACCGGCGATGCCTTCGCGGCGGCGACGCAGGCCGTCACCGCGCATCTGATCGGCAATTGCGGCAATGCCCGCCTGGTCGACACGTTCCGCCGCATGACCCGCCGGTCGTTCCGACACTTCGCCATCATCGCTCACAGCACCCCGGCCCACCGCAAGGTGGTGATGGACTATGTGCGCCCGATGCTGGAGGCGATCGACCGGCGCGACGCGAGGACGGCCGGCGCGCTGGGGCGCGAGCTCGTCGAGCGCAACCATGCCGAGGTGTTGAACCATCTCGCCGGGCTTGGCCGGGAACCCGGCTGAGGCGGGCTGCGCGTCACACGCCCCGCCGGATAGCGGGGCCCTTCAGGGAGGAGAAGACATGATCACCAGACGGACACTGCTTCAGGCGGGCCTCGCCGCGGGCGCGGCGTCGCTCACGCTTCCGCGCGGCGCGTTCGCCGCGGCGGATTGGGACGCGACGCTCGCGCAGGCGAAGGAGGAGGGCCGCGTCGTCTACTATTCGAGCGGCATCGCCAAGACCGAAGAACCGTTGATGGTGCAGTTCGGCGCCGACTCCGGCATTTCCGTCGAATATGCGCGGCCCGGCGGCGGCGAGATCATCCTGCGCAAATACGAGCAGGAGCTCGGCGGCGGCGCCGCCACCGCCGACGTGCTCGGCCTCAGCGACTATGCGCTCGGGCGCTATGCCGCCGACAAGGACTATACGGCCGATCCCGAGCTGCCGAACGTCGCCGGGCTGAGCGAGACCTTCGCCAAGACCGACCCCGGCATCTTCCCGACCGGCGGCCTGGCGATGACGATCTGCATCAACAACGAGCTTTTGCCGGAAGGCCAGGGCCCGACCAGCTATACCGACCTGATCGACCCGAAATACAAGGGCCAGATCCTGTTCGGCGCGCCCGAGAATGCCGGAACCTCTACCCTGCTCATCAAGGGCCTCGTCGAGCAGCATGGCTGGGAATTCGTCGAGGCGCTGCGCGCCAACGAGGCGAGCGAGATGCGCCTGCAGGCGGAGGCGATGCAGGCGGTGGCGCGCGGCGAGAAGCCGATCTGCGTCGTCGCCCAGGCGTGGGGCTTCCTCTACCAGCTCCAGGGCGCGCCGACCCGCATGATATTCCCCGAGGACGGCGCGGTGCTGGCGCGCTACTGCCTGCTGGTCTCGAAGGAATCGCCCAACCCCGCTGCGGCCGCGGTGCTGGCGAACCATCTGCTGTCGCCGGAATACCAGAAGGCGCTGGCGGAGGAGAACGGCTTCTACGGCTCGAACGCCGGGACCGTGCCGCCGCCGGGAATGCCGCCGATCTCGGAGCTCAAGGTCTACTCGCCCGACCTCGTCGAGCTCACCGCCCAGCGCGGCGAGATCATCGACACCTGGCGCAAGATCATGGGCTGATCCGTGTCCCGTGTGGAAGTCAGGAACCTCGCCAAGGACTTCGGCACGGTCCGCGCGGTCGACGACGTGTCGTTCGTGGTCCCCGAAGGCGGGATCACGACGATGCTCGGGCCGTCCGGCTGCGGCAAGACCACCATCCTGCGCTGCATAGCGGGGCTGGAGACGGCCACCGCCGGCGACATCGTCATCGGCTCGCGTACGGTCTTTGCCGGCGGGCGCGACATCGTGCCCGTCGAGGCGCGCAACCTCGGCATGGTGTTCCAGTCCTACGCGATCTGGCCCCACATGACGATCGCCGCCAATGTCGCCTACGGCCTCAAGGTGCGGGGCCGGCCGCGCGAGGAGATCGGCCGGCGCGTGCGCGACGCCCTCGCGCTGGTTCGCCTCTCCGGCTATGCCGAACGCTATCCCGGCCAGCTTTCGGGCGGCCAGATGCAGCGCGTGGTGCTTGCCCACGCGCTCGCCTACGACCCCGAGCTGCTGCTGCTCGACGAACCGCTCGCCAATCTCGACGCGCATCTGCGCGAGGAGATGCGCCAGGAGCTGAAACGTATCCAGCGCGAGACGAGGACGACCATGATCGCGGTCACGCACGACCAGTCGGAGGCGCTGGCGCTCTCCGACCAGATCATGGTGATGTCGTCGGGCCAGGTGCTGCAGCGCGGCGGGCCGGAGGAGATCTTCCGCCGCCCGCAGACGGCCGAGGTCGCCCGCTTCCTCGGCGCGACCAACGCGCTGCAGGCGCGCCGGGTCGACGGCCGGCTGACCATCGAGGGCCTCGGCGCATTGCCGGAGGACGCGCCCGGCGCGGCCGCCGACGCGGCAGAGGTGCTGTTCCGGCCGTCCGACGTCGTCGTGAGGCCGGCGGGGACCGACGGCGGCTGGGCCGGCGAGATCGTGTTCTCTCAATATCTGGGCCGCGAGGTGCAGTACCTGATCCGCTGCGGCGGCCGCGAATTGACCGCCGAGGTGCCCAGCGGCGGCGGCGTCCTGCCGGAAGGCTCCGCCGTCTCGGTCGCGGTCGCGCCGGGCGCGCTGTTCGTCTATCCGGAGGCCGCTTGATGGTTGCCATCTCCGAGGCGAGGCCGGCCCGCGCCGGCCGGCCGCTGCGCGTGGGGCGGGGAAGCGGCCTGATCGCGCTCTACGGGCTCACCGCGGCCGCGCTGCTGGTGCTGACCGTCTACCCGATGGTCTGGCTCGTCCTCGGCAGTCTGCAGCAGGAGGATGGCGGGCTCGGGCTGTCGCATTATGGCGAGCTGACCGACAAGTTCGCCTTCGCCGGCGTGCTCGTCAATTCATGGGTATTCGCGTTCGGCTCGGCCGGCGCGGCCACCGTCCTCGGCGTGGTGCTGGCGCTGCTGGTCGCCCGCACCGATGTGCCGTTCCGCAAGCTGGCGCGCTATTCGGCCATCCTCGCCTTCGTCTCGCCGCCATGGCTGACGGCGATGGCCTATGTCTACCTCGCCAGCCCGAATGCCGGCTTCATCAACCAGATACTGCACCAGCTCATTGGCGTGAAGCCGTTCGACGTGCAGTCGATGGCGGGCATGATCTTCGTCACGGCGCTGTTTCTCTATTCCTTCGTGTTCCTGACGGTGGAGGCGGCGCTGGCTTCGGTCGACGGCAGCTTCGAGGAGGCCGCGCGCGTCTCGGGCGCCCGCCCGCTGACGGTGATGCGCACCGTCACCTTGCCGCTCGTCGCGCCGGCGATCGTCTCGGCCACGGCCTTTTCGATCATCATCGCATGGGGACTGTTCGCCGTGCCTGCGATCCTCGGCATGCCGGCGCGCGTCTATGTCTTCGCGACCCAGCTCTATCTCTTCCTCCAGGCGTTCCCGCCGCGGCTGGAGCTCGCCGCCGCGCTCGGCGTCATGTTCGTCGTCACCGCCATGGCCGTCGGCGGGCTGGTATGGGTGGCCGGCAGGGGACGGCGCAAGAACCGCAGCTTCGCCGTCGTCGGCGGCAAGGGAGCGCGGGCGGCCGCCCTTCCGCTCGGCCGCTGGCGGCCGCTGGCCGGCCTCTTCGTGCTGCTTCTGGCGCTGCTGTCGGTGGCCGGCCCCTATCTCATCGTGCTGTGGATGTCGCTCAACACGAAATGGTTCGGCAATCCCAGCCTCGCCGGCCTGTCGCTCGACAATTTCCGCTATGTGATCCTGGAATATTTCGCCTTCTGGAGGGTCACCGGCAACAGCCTTCGCGTCGCTGCGATGGAAGTGACGATCGTGCTCATCGTGGCGACGGCTGCCAGCTATCTGGTTCGCCGCACCAGGCTGCCGGGCCGGGCGCTGGTCCAGGGGGCGGCGATGTATACGCTGCTGGTGCCCTCGGTCGCGTTCCTCACCGCGGTCATGTGGGCCTGGATCGGCTCGCCCGTCCCGCTCTATGGCGGGCTGCTCCTGATCGCGATGACCCAGGCGGCGCGCTCGCTGCCGATCGCGACCCGCAATATCGGCGACGGCTTCGGCCAGATCGACCAGGCGCTGGAGGAGGCGGCGAGCGTCTGCGGCGCCGGCCGGGCGCGCATCGCCGCCACCGTCACCCTGCCGCTGTTGCGCCCGGTGCTGCTCGCGGCCTTCACGGTGGTGGTGCTCTCGGCGCTCCGCGACCTCAACACGCCGCTTTTCCTGGGCGGCGGTTCGGCGACCACGACGACGCTGTCGGTCCTCATCTTCCAGTTCTGGTCCGACACCCGCATCGGCGAGGCGGCGGCGCTGACGATGGTCCTGCTCACCCTGACGCTCGTCATCTTCCTGCCGTTGTCGCGAGCATTCCGGCGCGCCTACTGAGGAGAAAGCGATGCTGCCGCTCGAAGGCTACCGGGTCCTCGATCTCACCCATGTGCTGGCCGGCCCGTGCGCCACCCATCATCTGCGCTGCATGGGCGCCGAAATAATCAAGATCGAGCGTCCGGGAAGCGGCGACCCGATGCGCGCGCTCGCCATGCAGCCGGAGCACGAAGGCGTCCCGCCCGGCTTCCGCGCGTTGAATGTCGGCAAGAAATCCGTCGTCGTCGACCTGACCACGGCGGAAGGCCGGCAGGCGGTCCTGCGGCTTGCCGCCGATGCGCAGGTCTTCGTCGAGAATTTCCGCCCCGGCGTGGCCAGGAGGCTGGGCCTGGGGCCGGACGACATCCGCGCCGTGCGGCCCGATATCGTCTACTGCTCCATCTCGGGCTGGGGCCAGTCGGGCCCGAACAGCGGCCGCGGCGCCTACGACCACGTCGTCCAGGCGGCGACCGGCATGATGACCATGCAGGGCGGCCGTCCCACCGACCCGCCGATCAAGGTCGGCTTCCCGGCGATCGATATCGTGACCGGCATCAGCGCGGCCGAAGCGATCCTGGCAGCGATCGTCCGCCGGCTGCGCGGCGACGACGGCCCGATCACGCTCGACGTGTCGATGGTCGATTCCGCGGTTGCGCTGATGTCCGGCCCGGCGGCGACCACGCTGGTGACGGGCAAGGCGCCGGATCGGGTTGGCAATCGCGGCTTTGTCGGCAGTCCCGGCGCGGACACCTTCGCCGCCGCCGACGGCCATATCTCGGTGGCCGCCAACACGATGGGCCAGTTCGCCACGCTGTGCGGGCTGCTCGGGCGGCCGGAACTGGCACGCCCGCCCAGCGTGCCGGGCGGGCTCGACAGGGGCGCCTTCCTGGCGAATGCAGCCACGCCCGATCTGCGCGCGGCGTTGGCCGATGCGTTCGCGACGGCGAGTGCCGCCACGCTCGAGGCCGAGCTCAACGCGGCGGGCGTGCCGGCCGCGCGCGTCCGCGATCTCGGCGAGTTCTTGCGCGACGCCTATCCGCAAACGCCCGGCATCGGCGTCGAAGGCGAGCCGGCCGCGGTCGGCCCCGCCTTCCGCTGGGAGCAGGCCCGGCAGCCGGCGCTGCCGCCGGCACCGCGGCTCGGGGCCGATACCGAGACATTCGTCGCCGGATCGGCGATCCAGCCGCCGCGCCCGAACGTCTCCGGCGCCGCCCGCCCGCCCGGCCTCCGATCCGCGGCGGACTGAAAGCTTCCTTCCCGTCGGCCGCCGCGATGCTCGCCATCAACCTGCCGATCGCCGGCAGATTGATGCAGCGCAAGTCGGGATGCATTCGCGGCGGCTAGAGATGGGATGCGGAAGCGGCAAGACTGCGGGGCAGCCGCCGAAAGGGCGTCGAAATGCATATGCGCGTCGCTTCTCCCCAGGCCGTGGAATGACAGGCGGAAAGGAACCCGAGCCATGACCGCGATCCTCACCATAACGCTCAACCCCACCGTCGACATCTTCAGCGAGGCGGACCTGGTGCGGCCGGTGCGCAAGATCAGGACGCTGAACGAAAGGCGCGATCCCGGCGGCGGCGGCGTCAACGTGGCACGCGTCATCACCGCCATGGGCGGGGCAGGTCGAGGCGATGTTCCTGGCAGGCGGCGCGACGGGCATGCTGCTCGACACGTTGCTGGGCCGCGAAGGGGTCCATCGCAGGATGACGCCCGCAGCCGCCGACACGCGGATCGCCTTCACCGTCTTCGAGCGCGCCAGCGGGCTCGACTATCGCTTCGTTCCCACCGGCTTTGCCGCCACCGAGGCGGAGCTGCGGCCATGCATCGATGCGGTCGAGGCGCATCGCGGGCACTATGTGGTGGCCAGCGGCAGCCTGCCCGACGGCGCTCCTCCGGACATCTATGCGCGGATGGCCAACATCGCCGCCGACAGGGGCGCCCGCTTCGTCCTCGACAGCTCGGGCGACGGCCTGCGCGTGACGCTCGAAAAGGCGCGCGTATTCTTGGTCAAGCTCAGCATCGGCGAGCTCGAGCAGTTGGCCGGGCGGAAGCTGGACGAGGACGGTGTGCGTGCGGCCGCGTCGGAGCTGGTGAGCGGGGGCGGTGCCGAAATCGTCGCCGTGACGATGGGGAGGGAGGGCGCCCTGCTGGCAAGTGCGGCGGGCATGCTGCGCGTCAGCGCCCCGCATGTGGCGGCGCGCTCGGCGGTCGGCGCCGGCGACAGCTTTCTCGGCGCGATGGTTTGGGCGCTCGCCAATGACTGGGCGCTGGAAAGCGCGTTCCGGCTCGGCATCGCGTCGGGGGCGGCAGCCGTGATGACGCCCGGCACCCAGCTCTGTCGCCGCGAGGATGTCCTGAACCTCTATCCCATGGCCGGCGGCGAGCACGACGGCGCCCAAACCTGAACGCAAGGTGGGTGCCGGATCCGCGTAGTATCTTCCCTTAAAAAGCGCCGACCACGTGCCGGCCTGGGAAGAAAGCCTCGTGCTTTTGCGGGAATTCGCGTCGATCTGCATCAATAGCGCAAGCTCGCCGCAGGGCCGGTGGACATCCGGAGCGGACCGGGGACACGGTCCGCAAATCCAGAAATACTGGACCAAGAGCCTGGTATCCCTGACGATGCTCGTGGCACTGGCCTATCGGGAGCGGGTCGCCTAGACTGCCGTCGTGGAAATATCGACTGAGGGCTTGGCATTCGAAAAACCACCGGTTGTTTCGATGCCGTGCTGAGATTGCTTTGGGAGGTATCGATGGCACTTTCGATCGGCAACACTGAAGGCGAAGGTCGTTCGGCGCAGATAATTCAGGAACACGACCGTCAAACGGGTTCCGGGCGGACCGAAGGGACGTTCCTCGACGGAATATCGCTTTCCGATCGACGCGGGTTCCTGAAAAGCACCGGTCTGACCGCGCTCGGCGCCGCCCTCGGCATGGCGATACCGTTCGAGCGGCACTATCCCGCCGGCGTCGTTCCCGCCGCATTTGCCCAGGATACCGGCGCCGACCTCCTGTCGGGGAAGGACGGCCTGACCGTGCACAACGACAGGCCGGTCAACGCCGAGACACCCGCACATCTCCTCGATGACGAGGTCACGCCCTATTCGCGCCTGTTCGTCCGCGCCAACGGCCTCGTTCCGCAGACGGCGCTCGACGGCGATGCCGGCGATTGGAAACTCGTCATCGACGGCGAAGTGGAGAACGAGCTTTCGCTCAGCCTCGACGACCTGAAGAACGATTTCGAGAACGTCACGCTCGCTCTGGTGCTGGAATGCGGCGGCAATGGGCGGGCATTCTTCGATCCGGGCGCGTCGGGCAATCAGTGGACGGTCGGGGCGGTCGGCTGCCCGCAATGGACCGGGGTCAGGCTTCGCGACGTGCTGGAGAAAGCCGGCGTGAAATCTTCGGCCGTCTACACCGGCCATTACGGCAACGATGTCGACCTTTCGGGCGATCCCGACAAGACGGTGATCTCGCGCGGCGTGCCGATCGAGAAGGCCATGGAGCCGGAGGCGTTGATCGCATGGGCGATGAACGGCGAGGACATCCCGGCGCTGCACGGCTTCCCGCTGCGCCTGGTGATCCCGGGCTATCCGGGCTCCGTCTCGCAGAAGTATCTCACCCGGATCTGGATCCGCGACCAGGAGCATGACGGCCCGAAGATGGGCGGCTATTCGTACAGGATGCCGATCCATCCCGTGGCCCCGGGAACCGAGGTTCCCGAGGAGGAGATGGAGATCCTCACGGTCATGCCCGTCAAGTCGGTCATCACCGCGCCGGCGACCGGTGCGGAAGTGTCGACCGGAGAGGCCGTGGAGATACGCGGCCACGCCTGGGCGGGCAATGGCGACGTGAAGGCCATGCATGTCTCGCTCGATTTCGGCCAGACCTGGCAGGAAGCCACGCTCGACGCGCCGCCGAACAGATATGCCTGGCAGCGCTGGCGCGCCGAGGTGACGCCGCCGGAGCAGGGCTATTACGAGGTGTGGGCGCGGGCGACGGATATGGACGGGGTCTCGCAGCCGCCGGTCACGCCGGGGTGGAATCCGCGCGGCTATGGAAACAACATGATCCATCGCATCGCCCTTTTCGCCAAATAGCCCGGACAGACCAGTGCAATCCCATTTCGCTTCAGCAGCCGCCGTGGCCGTGCTTGCCCTGGCGGCTGCGACCTTCGGCTCCGCGGCGGAGGAAGCCGGCGGCGGCGCATGGGCGCAGGAGACCCTGCTTGCCCAAGCCACCGGCTACGACCCGATGCGTCGCGCCCTGCCGTCGCCCGACGCTGCGGAGCGCCCCGAGGGCAACCCGGAGCTTGAAGGGTTGCCCGACGCTCCGGGTGCCGAGGACACCTACTATCTTTGCTCCGGATGCCATTCCATCGCCCTGGTCAAGCAGCAGCGGCTTTCCGACGCACGCTGGGACTATCTGTGGAACTGGATGATCGAGGAGCAGGGCATGCCGGAGATGGACGACGAAACCCGCGACGCCATTCTCGGCTACCTGAAGGAATATTTCTCGTCCGAGCGGTAGCCGGGTTTCGCGGCTGAAACCACCTTCGCTCCGGGCCGATCGCGTGCGGTCCGGAGCAAG
>CAYYZC010000014.1:6522-23738 GCA_964475605.1 uncultured Chelativorans sp. | reverse complement strand
GCGCACGGATCCGGCCGTGAAGTTCATGGTCGTCGCGCTCGCCTTCTACGCCGCTTCGACGTTCGAAGGCTCGATGCTCGCGATCAAATCGGTGAACTCGCTGTCGCACTATACGGACTGGACCGTCGGGCACGTCCATGCCGGGGCGCTCGGCTGGGTGGCGCTGATCACGTTCGGCTCCCTCTACACGCTGGTTCCGAGCCTGTGGAAGCGCGAGCGGATGTATTCGGCGGCGCTGGTCGAGGTCCATTTCTGGCTCGCGATCGCCGGAACGCTGATCTACGTCTTCGCGATGTGGAACTCCGGCATCATCCAGGGGCTGATGTGGCGGACCTACACAGGGGACGGCGCGCTTGCCTATTCGTTCGTCGACTCGCTGATGGCGATGTACCCCTATTACATCGCGCGCGCCTTCGGAGGGCTGCTCTTCCTGATCGGCGCGGTGGTCGGCTGCTACAACATATGGATGACGGTCAGGTCGGTCCCGCTCGCCGCGCGCGCGGGAGACGTGCCGGCCGCGCCCGCCGCCGTGCCGGGAGAATGACGGATGGCTGAACTCTTCCACCGCAAGCTCGAACGCTCCACGATCGGCTTCGTGATCGCCATCATCGCGGCGGCGAGCGTCGGCGGCATCGTCGAGATCGCTCCCCTCTTCACCATCGACGAGACGGTGGAGGAAGCGCCCGACATGCGGATGTACACGCCGCTCGAGCTCGCCGGGCGCAATATCTACGTTCGCGAGGGCTGCTACGCCTGCCACAGCCAGATGATCCGCACCCTTCGCGACGAGGTCGAGCGCTACGGCCCCTACTCGCTGGCCGTCGAGTCGCAATACGACCGACCGATGCTGTGGGGATCGAAGCGGACCGGCCCCGATCTCGCCCGCGTCGGCGGCAAGTATTCCGACTTCTGGCACGTCGCGCATCTGGTCAACCCGCGCGACGTCGTGCCGGAATCCAACATGCCTGCCTATGCCTGGCTGGCGCGCACGCCGCTGAAGACCGACGACCTTTCCCTGCATCTGAAGGCGCAGCAGGCGCTCGGCGTCCCCTATACGGACGAGATGGTGGCGAACGCAGCTCGCGATGCCTACGGGCAGGCCACGCCCGACACGGATTTCGCTGCCGGCGTCGCCGATCGCTACGGCGAGGAGACCAATGTCAGCGCGTTCGACGGCGTGACGACGCAGGTCACCGAGATGGATGCGCTGGTAGCCTATCTGCAGGTCCTGGGACGGCTGACGGGCGCCGCCTATGAAGACACGGCGGCACCCGAAACCGAGCCCGACCCCGAAGACTGAGAGGACCGGCGGATGGATTTCGACCACAACGCTGTCGTCGCCTTTTCCAAGAGCTGGGGGCTTTTCTACCTGATCGCGCTCGCCATCGGCGTGCTCGTCTACACATTCTGGCCGTCGAACCGGAAGCGCTTCGACAGGGCGAAAAAGAGCATTCTCGACCGGGACGACAAGCCATGGCAGAAATAGAACGCGACCCCGTCAGCGGGCGGGAGACGACCGGCCACGAATGGAACGGCATCAAGGAGCTGGACACTCCCGTTCCCCGCGGCGTGCTGATGTTCCTGATCGTGACGCATATCTGGGCCATCGCCTGGTGGTTCTTCGTGCCGGCCTGGCCGCTCGGAGCGACCTACACCAAGGGCCTCCTCGGGGTCGACCAGAAGACGACGGTCGAGGCGCGCGTCGTCGAAGGCCAGCAGCAGCGTTCCGCCTGGACGGCACGCGTCGAAACCGAACCCTACGACGCCATCCTCGCCGACGAAGCGCTGATGGCGACGGTCCGCGAGGCGGGGCAGCAGCTTTTCGGCGACAACTGCGCCGCCTGCCACGGACGCGACGGCAAGGGCCGGGCGAACTATCCCGACCTGACCGACGACGACTGGCTGTGGGGCGGCGGGCCCGAGCTGATCGAGCAGACGATGCGCGTCGGCATCAACACGGCGCATCCGGAGAGCCGGATCGCCCAGATGCCCGCCTTCGGACGCGACCAGATGCTCGACCGCGACGAGGTCAGGAGCGTGGCGGCCTATGTCTATTCGCTCAGCCATCCGGACTATTCGACAGCGGAGAACGTGGACCGCATCGAGGCGGGACGGGAAGTGTTCGTCACCACCTGCGCCGCCTGCCACGGCGAGGGCGGCGAAGGCAGCCGCGAGATGGGCGCCCCCAACCTGACCGACTCCTACTGGATCTATGGCGGGGACCTCCAGACCATCATCGCCTCCGTCCATGGCGGCCGCGAGGGCCACATGCCGACATGGGACGAACGGCTGACGACGGCCGAGATCAGGACGCTCTCGCTCTACGTCCACGACCTCGGGACGCAGCAGCCATGACGGCGCCGGCCAGCCGCGGCAGGTCATGGCTTGCCTGGGTGCTCGTCCCGGCGGGGCTGCTGCTCTTCGCCGGCGCGAACGCGCATCTCGTCTATGTGGCGTTCCAGTCGCAGCCGGACTGCGTCGGACACCTGAAAGCCGCGGGCGACGGCGACGGCTACCGCGCCGCCAAGTCGGCATGCTGAGGAGGAACGGGATGGGCGAAACCGACAAATCGTACTGGCTGCTCAGCGAGACCTCGGGAATCGGCGAGACGCGCGACCCGCGCCTCCAGCGCCACTTGCCGCTCCTCGAGGGGCTGCGCTGGCTTTCGGCTGGCTGGCGGGACTTCTGGACTCGGCCCGGCTCCAGCCTCGCCTACGGGATCGGCGTTTTCGTATTGTCGGCGGCCTTCGTCTGGACGCTTCTCGCCTTCGGGCGCGACTATATCCTGTTTCCCTCGCTGGCCGGATTCATGATCGTGGCCCCCTTCCTCGCCGTCGGCCTCTACGAGAAGAGCCGCGCCATCGAGGAGGGGCGGGAGGCCGGCTTCGGCTCCGTGCTCAGCGTGCGTCCGAGCGCGGGCGCGCAGGTCTTCTTCACCGGGCTGCTGCTGTGCCTGCTGATGCTGCTGTGGAACAGGGCGGCGGTGCTGCTATGGGCGCTGTTCTTCGGCGTGACGGCCTTTCCGGGCCTCGACGGCGTCGTCGGCGTGCTTTTGGGAACGCCCTATGGTTGGGCGATGCTGCTGGTGGGAACCGCCGTCGGCGGCCTGTTCGCCGCCTTCGCCTTCGCGATCAGCGTCTTTGCGGTGCCGATGCTGCTCGACCGGCGCGTGGATGCGCTGACGGCGATGGGCACGAGCATGAAGCTGGTGTGGAACAACCTGTTGCCGATGGTGGCCTGGGGCGCGATGGTGCTCGTCCTGTTCGCCGTCTGCGTCGCAACGGGCCTCGTGGGGATGATCCTGATCTTCCCGCTGCTCGGACATGCCACATGGCACGCCTACAGGGCGGTGGCGTCGCCGGAGGAGTGAGGAGATGAGCTGCTGCGCGCCGGGAACCGAGGCCGGGCTGCTGCTGGCGCAGCATGGCGAGGTTTCGGCGCGCGAGATCCTGCTGGCGAGCCGCGACCTCGGCGACGGCATCTTCCAGACGGACCTGTCGGTGCCGCAGGCCCGGTGCGGAGCCTGTATCGTAACGATCGAGACCGCCCTGCAAAGGCTCGACGGCGTCGCCGCCGCGCGCGTGAACCTGACGTCGCGGCGGGTGGCGGTGAGGTGGAAGGCCGCAGGCGACGTGCCCCCCATGGTCGAGGCGCTGGAGGCCGTCGGCTACGATGCCTGCCTCGCCGAAACCGGGGCCGACGAAGGCGATCCGGAGATGTCGCGCCTTCTGCGGGCGACCGCGGTCGCCGGCTTCGCGGCCATGAACATCATGCTGCTCTCGGTCTCGGTGTGGTCGGGCGCCGAGCCGGAAACGCGCGACGCGTTCCACCTGATCTCGGCCCTGCTCGCCCTGCCGGCCGTCGCCTATTCGGGACGCGTTTTCTTCGCCTCGGCATGGCATTCCGTGAAAAAGCGGACCGCCAATATGGATCTCCCGATCTCGGTGGGAATCCTGCTCGCCCTGGGCCTCAGCGTCTACGACACGCTGGCCGGCGGGCCGCACGCCTATTTCGACGCGGTGACGTCGCTGATCTTCTTCCTGCTCGCCGGGCGCACGCTCGACCATGCGGTGCGGCGTAAGGCGCGGAACGCCGTCACCGGGCTCGCCCGGCTGATGCCGAGGGGCGCGACGGTGATCGGAGCCGACGGCGAACGCGAATTCCGCGACCTCGCCGCGATCGAACCGGGCGATCTGGTCCTGGTGGCGCCCGGCGACCGCATCCCGGTCGACGGCACCGTCGTCGACGGGGCCACGAGCCTGGACGTTTCCGTCGTCAACGGCGAAGCGGCTCCCGAGCGCGCTCAATCCGGCAGCGCGGTGCTTTCCGGAACGCTCAGCCTCGACGGCGCGCTGACGGTCCGTGCCGAGAAGCGCGCCCGCGATTCCTTCCTGGCCGACATGACGAGGCTGATGGAGGCCGCGGAGGACGGCCGCGCGCGCTACCGCCGCATCGCCGACCGCGCAGCCGCGCTCTATTCGCCCGTCATCCATCTGCTGGCGCTGGCGACCTTCCTTGCATGGATGCTGGGGACCGGCGACTGGCATCGTTCGGTGACGGTGGCGATATCCGTCCTCATCATCACCTGCCCGTGCGCGCTGGGGCTCGCCGTGCCGATGGTCCAGGTCGTGGCCGCCCGCCGCCTGTTCGACCTCGGAATCACGCTGAAGGACGGCAGCGCGCTCGAACGCCTCGCCGAGGCCGACGCGGTCGTGCTCGACAAGACGGGCACGCTGACCACCGGGGACATGCGCGTAACCGGCCACACGGTCGCCGCGCAGGACCTCGCGGCCGCGGCCGCCCTCGCTTCCTTGTCCAGGCACCCGGCCTCGCGCGCCGTCGCCGCGCTGACACCCGTCCGGTCTGAGGTCGAGGGCCTCCGCGAAGTGCCCGGATACGGCATCGAAGGGCGCGTCGGCGGACATCTCTACAGGCTGGGGCGGCGGGAATGGGCCTGCGCCGATGCGGCCGGCGATTCCGACGCGGCGGCCACATGGCTGTCGAGGGACGGCGAGCCCGCCGGGTCGTTCGCGATCGCCGATGCGCTCCGTTCCGGCGCCGCCGAAGCCGTCCGGAAGCTGGCCGGCATGGGAATGACGACCGAGGTGCTGTCGGGCGACCGGGCGGCGGAAGTCGCCAGGATCGCTGCCTCGCTCGGGATCCGCGAGACGCGTCATGGCGCCGCCCCGGAAGACAAGGTGAAGCGCCTGACGGAGCTGGCGGAGGCCGGACGGCGGGTGCTCATGGTCGGCGACGGGCTGAACGACGCCCCGGCGCTCGCTGCCGCTTATGTCTCCATCGCACCCTCGTCGGCGGCGGATGTGGGACGGAACGCGGCCGACCTCGTATTCCTCAGGAAGAGCCTGGAGGCCGTTCCCCAGGCGGTCGGCATCGCCCGGTCCGCGGCGCGGCTCGTGCGGCAGAACCTGGCGCTCGCCACCGCCTATAATTTGCTGGTGGTGCCGCTGGCGGTCATGGGCCTCGTCACCCCCCTGATGGCGGCGGTCGCCATGTCGACCTCGTCGATCATCGTGGTCGCGAACGCGCTTCGCCTCCCCCGGGAAAAGCCGTCCGGGAGCCCGGTTCCGGCCGCGGGTCCGATGCGCCTGGCGGAGGCCGCCTGATGAGCTATCTGGCGTGGCTGGTCCCGATCGCGCTTGGAATGGGAGTCGCGGGCCTGGCGGCGTTCCTCTGGTCGATGCGCGCCGGCCAGTATGAGGATCTAGACGGAGCCGCAGAACGGATCCTGCTTTCCGACGCGGCCGACGCGCCGCTCCGGCAGGGCGGGTGGACGAATGAAACGACCGGGGACGAACGTCCGGGCCGCGGGAACACCCCCTCGGCCAGCGGCGTTCGTCGGTGAACGAAACGGAAAGGATCAGACGGGTGACAGAAGCCTCCGACAAGCCCTTCGACTGGATCGCGGCGCTGGCCTTCGCTTCCGGAGCGGCGATCATCGTCCCGAGCCTCGCGGCCATGGCCGCGGCTCTTCTGGCGGTCGTCGTGGAATTGTTCTAGGATCGCTGCCGCCCTCGCGCTTCTTGAGGAAGACTGATGGACAGACGTCGGCGCACACCGGGACGGTCCGAAGACCCCGCCGTCCTGGAGGAGCAGTTGCAGGAGGGTCTGGAAGACAGCTTTCCGGCCAGCGATCCGGTCTCGGTGACCTCCACCCTGATCAGCGGAGACGGGCGACCTGTCCGCAAGGAGAGGCAGGCCGCGGAGGACGGAAAAGCGAAGGCGGCCCCCCTCGAAGGATGCCGGTTGAGCGCGTTCTCCGGAGCAAGATGACGTTTCCTCGAATCGTCATCCAGCCCGATCTCTTCGTCGGAGCATGATCTTCTTCTTAAAACCGGTTCCCGCTTTCCGGGATCATGTCCTAGACGGCGTAGCGCTCCGCATCCGCGCCGTAATAGTTCACGTAGCGCGACGAGATCGTCGCCACCGGCAGGATGATGAAGATGTCGGTGGTGCCGAAATCCTGGTCGACCACGCAGCCGTCGCCGACCTTGGCGCCGAGACGCAGATAGCCCTTGATCAGCGGCGGCATGGCGGCCAGCGCCTCGCGCGGATTGACCGCCTCGGCCGGCATCAGGTCCATCGTCCGGTGCCGCCAGGCCACGGCGCGCGTTTCCCAGGCGCCTTCCGCCCGGCAATTGTGCGCGAGGAAGGAGAGCGCCGCCGCATGGGCGGCGGGCACCGTGCCGGGGAAGGAGGCGCAGCCGGTCATGACGCCGATATCGAAGCGCCTGACATAGGCCCATATGCCCTGCCACAGCAGCTCGATCGTGCGCTTGGAACGGTATTCGGGCAGCACGCAGGACCGTCCCAGCTCAAGGAACTTCAGGTCCGGATGCCGCGCTGCGAGGCGGTCGAGCTCGAACTCGCTGTTGGAGTAGAAGCCGTCGGCGGCGGGCGCGCATTCCTGGCGCAGCAGCCTGTAGGTGCCGACGATCGTCTTGCTGCCCTCGGCGAACTCCCGGTCGATGACGAGGAGATGGTCGCAGACGTCGTCGAAACGGTCGGCGTCGCGGCGGTCGCGCCTTCCGGCCGCGTCGCTGCGCGCGCCGAGCTCCTCGTGAAAGACGCGGAAGCGCAGCTCCTGCGCGAGCTCGACCTCGGAGCGGGACCCCGCCAGCCTGACCTCGAGATTGCCGAGCCGGCCGAGCACCGTGCCCGGCGCCAGCCGCGACCCGGCACCGGCCGCGGGCACGCAACGACCCATGGCGGCGATCTTCTTTTCCCTGCCCCCCGGTTCCATCGTCGAGCTGCGCATGGCGGTTCTCCCTGCCGACGGCCGGCAAATAAGCTGTCAACGCAACAAGAGTATGACCTGCAAACGTCTTTGTAGAGCATGATCCCCGAGGGTGGGAACCGGTCTCGGGAAAGATAATTGCCTCGCAAACGCGTCGGCCGGGACGACGGTTCGGCGCGCGTCAGGCGAACGAGTGCTGCTCGACGGCCGCGATCACCGCTTCCGGGTCGACCGGCTTGGTCAGGAAACCGGTCGCGCCATAGGCGATGACGCCGTTGCGCGTGCTCTCCTGGCCGTCGGCCGACAGCACCAGGATCGGCACCTGCGCGATGCCCTTCGCCTCCTCGAACTTGCGGATATGGGCGATGGCGTCGATGCCGTCCATCACCGGCATGTGCAAATCCATCAGCACGACGTCGAAGCGATGGGCGCCGCCGTCGCCGGTCAGCGCCTCGACCGCGGCGCGCCCGTTGCCGACGATCTCGACGCGATGCCCCGCCTTCTCCAGCACCGAGCGGGCGAGCAGCGCATTGATTCCGTTGTCCTCGGCCACCAGAACGCTTAGCCGCCCGCGCGCATCTTCGCTGGAGCGCCTTTCGGCTTCGTTGCGCTCGCGGCTCTCGGGAATGGCCTCCGGGTTTTGCAGGAGGATGCGCAGCAGGGTCTCGCCGCGCACCGGCCGGACCAGGAACGTGTCGTAGCCGCTGGCGCGATATTCGGCGAGGCGGCCGCGATCGGGCGGCGCGATCAGCGTGATCGCGCGTTCGCACTCGACGCCCGCATTGCCTAGCCGGCGCAGGAGCCTGCCGTCGCTCTTTTCCATCGCCGCATCGAGCATGACGACATTGTAGGGGTCGGGGCGCTCGCCGGCGGCCCGCGCCGCCTCCTCGACGGTGCGCGCGATCGAGGCATGGCCGCCATGGGCGGTGATCGAGCGGGCGAGCGCCTCGGCCTCCATGAGGTTGCGCGAGATGATGATCGCCGAGATGTCGCGCAGCGCCGCGGTGCGATCGATGGTGCGCTCCACCGGCTCCGTCACCGGGATCGATACACGGAACTCCGATCCCCTGTCGGGCGTCCCATGGGCGGTGATGCTGCCCCGCATCGCTTCCACGATGCGCCTCGAGATCGACAGGCCGAGGCCGGCGCCGCCATGCTTGCGGGTCGAGGTGCCGTCGGCCTGCTCGAACTCATCGAAGATGCGCGCGACCTCCTCCGCCCTGAGGCCGGGGCCGGTGTCGCTGATGCTGAATTCGAGCCGCGACACTTCGGCGGTACGCCTGAGCTCGACGGAGACGAGCACGCCGCCCGATTCGGTGAACTTGACGGCGTTGCCGGCGACGTTGAGCAGCACCTGCCGCAGCCGGCCGGGATCGGCGGTGATCTGCTCGGGCACGTCGGGGGCGATGAAGCAGCCGAGCCCGATCCCCTTGCCATGGGCGCGCGGCGCCAGCAGCTCGACGACGTTCTCGACCAGTTCGCGCGGCGACAGCGGCTGCGGCTCCAGTTGCAGCCGCCCGAACTCGATCTTGGAATAGTCGAGCAGGTCCTCGATCAGCGCCAGCAGCGCGGAGGCCGAGACCGAGACCGCGCCGACATAGGTCTGCTGCTCCTGCGACAGCGACGTGTCGGCAAGCAGCTTGGCCATGCCCATGATGCCGTTCATCGGGGTGCGGATCTCATGGCTGACGGTCGCCAGGAAGCGCGATTTCGCCTGGTTGGCGCTTTCGGCCCGCTCGCGCGCCGTGATCAGCGCCCCTTCGGCCCGCTTGCGGGCGGTGATGTCGCGCGCGATGGCCCGGTGCGACACCGTGCCGGTCGCCGAATCGCGGATCGACAGCTCGACCCAGGAGAACCAGCGCACGCCGGCATCGGTCTGGATGGCGACATCGGTGGAGCTCAGGCATTCGCCGTCGGCGAAGGCGCTGTCGGGAACGACGCCGACATCGATGCCGATCTCCGGCAGCTTCTTGCCCTGCAGCGTCTCCGGGTCTGCGCCCACCACGCCGGCGACGACCGGATTGGCATAGACGATCCGCCCGTCCCTGTCGCGATGGACGACGATGTCGCCCAGCGCGTCGATCAGGCCGCGCAGGCGCTCCTCGCTCTCCTGGAGCTCCCACATGCGGTCGGCGAGCCGCTCCAGCTCGTTGCGGCGATGCGCGCTTCTCGACCGCTTCAGCGCCGTCGCCTGCCGCAGCCGGCGACGCGCATGCGCGTGCTGGACCAGGACGAGGGCGCAGAGCGTCGCGATCGCCGCGGTCAGCGGCCAGGGCGCGGCGAGGATCACCGCCATAACCAGGATCAGCAGCAGCGCGATGAGCTGGACCCGCCGTCCGGAATCCGGCTTCTTCTGCCGGAATTCCGGGACGAGCGGCGGCGGCCGTCCGACGACGCGGCGGCCCGTCAAGTCGGTGGAGCGTTCCGCCGGCCCTGCGACGCCGTCCATATCCCTGTCCCTTGCACCCATAGTCGCGGGCGAAACTAGCCGACAAGGATTAGGGAAGCTTTCGGCGGATATCTCGCATTTTAGCGATATTGCGAGGCTGGCCCGGCTGCATCTGCAACACCGCTAGGGCGCCGCGTCGGCAGCATTCCTGATCGCGGCGATATTAGTCTCATAGGCCTCGCGCGTACCGCCCTTGAAGACGGCCGAGCCGGCGACCAGCACGTTGGCGCCCGCCTGTCTCACCACCGGCGCGGTCTCGGGCGTCACGCCGCCGTCGATCTGGATGTCGATCGGCCGCTCGCCGATCAGCGCCCGCACGCGGCGCACCTTCTCCACCACCGCTGGGATGAAGGCCTGACCGCCGAAGCCCGGATTGACCGTCATCAGCAGGACGAGGTCGAGGCGGTCGAGCACATATTCGATCACGCTTTCGGGCGTCGACGGATTGAGCGCCACGCCCGCCTTCTTGCCGAGCGACCCGATCGCCTGCAACGTGCGGTCGAGATGCGGGCCGGCCTCGGCATGGACGGTGATGATGTCGCAGCCGGCATCCGCGAAGGCGCCGAGATAGGGGTCGGCCGGCGCGATCATCAGATGGCAGTCGAAGACGGCGTCGGTGCGCCCGCGCACCGCCCTGATCACCTGCGGGCCGAACGTGATGTTGGGCACGAAATGGCCGTCCATCACGTCGAGATGGATCCAGTCGGCGCCAGCCGCGACGACTGCCTCGATCTCCTCGCCGAGACGCGAGAAATCCGAGGCGAGGACGGACGGGGCGATGATCGTGCGGGGCATGGTCGATGTCCGGGGCAGGTGGGCGGATGGCTCGCGGACCGACTAGCGGGCATCGCGCCCCCTGTCGAGGCCCTGTCCTTCATCGCGCTCGTTAATGCTTCCTAAATGCCGCCCCAATCCTGTAGGATTGAGCTTACGTATGGGAACCTCGGGCTTGGAGACTTCACGGATGGCAAGGAGCATCACGCGCCGCAGCCTGCTGCTCGGCACGTCCGCCGCATTCGCCGGCGCTGCGGTGTGGCCGGCTTTGTCGGCGACCACCGGCGGGGCAGCATCCTCGCGAACCTATCACGCCGTCCTCGTCGGCGTGACGGAATATCCCGCCTTGCCGCCCGCCGCATCACTGGTCGGTCCGAACAACGATGCCGCGCTGGTCCGCGACTTCCTGCGCGCCAGCGCGCCGGTGACCTTCGAGGCGGAGAATATCACGGTGCTCGCCGACGGGCTGGAGGGAGCCGCCTCGCCGAGCAAGCAGGCGATCCGCGATGCGCTCGGCGGGCTCGCCGGCCGGGTCGTCAACGGCGATTTCGTCTATCTGCACTTTTCCGGCCATGGCTCGCAGCAGCCGACCATCGATCCGCAGAACGAGGTCGACGGCATGGACGAGATCTTCCTGCCGCGCGACACCGGCATGTGGGTCGACCGCAGCAAGGGCGTCCCCAACGCCTATATCGACAAGGAGATCCGCGCCGACCTGGCTGCCATCCGCAGCCGCGGCGCCTTCATCTGGGCCGTCTTCGACTGCTGCCATTCGGGCACGATGACGCGCAACGTGTCGATGATGGAAAACGACGTGACCGAGCGCAGGATCGACTTCACGACGCTCGGCATCCCCGAAGAGGAGATGGCCGGCGCGCACGCACAGGCCGGCGCGACGCGGGGGATGGGGGAGGGCGAGCCGCGCCGCAACACGCTCGACTTCACCGGCGATGCGGTGGCGACCGGGGCCGAAGGGATCGCGCCCGGCGGCATGGTCGCCTTCTTCGCGGCGCAGACGGTGGAGACGACGCCGGAGATGCCGCTGCCGCGCGGCGCCGAGGACGCGACACGCCTCGGCCTTTTCACCTACACGCTGTTCTCCAAGATCGCCGAGAACCCGGCGCTGAGCTACCGCCAGTTGGGCCAGAGCGTGCTCCAGGCCTATTCGGCCGCCAACCGGCAGCGCCCGACGCCGCTGTTCGAAGGCGATCTCGACCGGCCGATCTTCGGCACCTCGGCGGCGGAGGCGATCCATCAATGGCCGATCGAGGTCGGTCCGACCGGCGCCACGATCCCGGCCGGCAGCCTGCACCGGCTGGCCAAGGGCGCAAGGCTCGCCGTCCTTCCCTCGCCGGGATCGCCGATCGGCGACGCGATCGGCTATCTCGAGGTCGCGGCGGTCAAGAACCTCTCCAGCCGTCTCGTCCCGGTCGAGAACGAGAGCCTGCCGGCGCCTTCCCTCGCCGGCCTGCCGCCGAACGCCTATGCGCGGCTGACCGAGCTTGCGATCGGGTTCGAGCTCGTCGTCGCGCGGCCGAACGACGGCGACGGGTTCGCGGACGAGACCGCGATGGTCAACGGCCTGCTCGACCGCATCGCCGAGGAGAAGGAGAGCCCGGTCAATCTCCGCTTCGTCGCCGCCAACGACGCCGCCGACCTGAGGATCGCGGTGATGAGCGAGACCGATGTCGGCATCGCGATCGCCGACCAGCGCAGCGACGGACAGGCCGCGGAAGCGCGGGCGAGCCTGAGCACCGAGCCGCGCATCTGGCTGCTGCCGCCTTCCGCGGAGCTGTCGCTGGAGCCGGGGCATCGCCCGCCCTCGATCCCGATCGGCGACGATCCGGCCGACAAGGTCCTGGCCAGGCTCTCCGAGACGCTGGTCATGATCTTCCGCGCCACCAACCTGTCGCGCCTCGCCGCGGCGTCGGATTTCCGGCCGGAAGAGGTGTCGGTTGGCTTCAAGATATTGCGCACCGGAACGGGCGAGCTGGAGCCGCTCCAGCCGGCGACGGTGCCGCGCGTCCACCCGGACGATCAGGTCCATATCGCGGCGCGCAACGCCTCCTCCAACCCGGTCGACATCAACGTGCTCTATGTCGGCTCCGACTATTCGATCAGCCATATGTATGCGGAAAGGCTGCATGGCGGCGCCGAGCTCGACCTGCCGCTGCTCGCCTTCACCGATACGAGCTTCGGCATAGAACGCATGATCGTCGTGCTGACCGAGGCCCGGCCACAGACGCCGGTGGAGGATCTGAGCTTCCTGCAGCAGCAGGGCGTGCGCGAGCTGACCCGCGCCGTCGGCGGCGATGCCGGCTTCGGCGCCCTGCTGCGCGACATCGCGGCAGCGCCCGAGACGCGCAGCGCCGCCAAGCTCGGCCAGACCAGCGCGGACAAGGGCGCCGTCATGATTTTCCCGATGGAGACCATGCCGCGGGCATGACATGATCGACGCGGCTCGTCGCGGCTCCATGTGCCGGCGGCGGGCGGGAGGCAATTCAGGGACTTGTCGGATCCATGCCCTCACCATTCTCACGCAAGAAGCCGCGCCTCCTGACGCGCATCGCCGTCATCGCGGTCGCCGGCCAGATGGCCGGGCTCGCCGCAGCAGCAGCCGGATGCGGTATCTGCGCGACCTCGGTTGCGCTGAACTCGTCGCTCGCCGCCTGCTTCCTCGAACGCTACGAGACCTATGCGTCGCGCGACGGCGATGCGGTGGTCGTCGATCTGAGCGACTGCCCGAGCGATCGTGGCGTCGTCGAGGCGCTTTCGGTGCCGACGGGCGATATCGCCGGGCCCGACCTCGAATTCATCCTCGCCCGCGGCCATCTCGCCTGCCTGCGCGAGCATCTCGAGCGCCCCGAAGTGGAGCTCGACCCGCTCGCCAGGATCAGCCTCGAAGACTGCGCATGAAGAAGGCGGCCGACGAGTCGCGCGAGGAGCTGCCGGAGGGCATCACCGGCTATCCGGACAGGCCGGCCGACGATGTCCGGAAGGAGTCCAACCCCTTCACCGAGCGCGACTGGCGCATGCTCGGCTATGCCTGGAGCGGCTTCGTCCTGCGGCTGCTGCTGATCGCCGGCGGCATCTTCACCGTCTACCAGTATGTGCAGACGCGCGACGAGGCGCGCATCGGGCGCACGCTGGAGATGGTCGACCTGTGGGAGCAGCCGCAATATCAGGAGGCCCAGCGCGCCGTGCGCCAGCGCATCGCCGCGCTGAACGAGAGATATTCCCGCCTGATCGGCGAAAACCCCTCTCCGGAGGAGCTGCGCGTCTATCGCTCGCGCATCGGCGTGGAGGCGATGAGCGAGGACGGCGGCGAGATGCCGCTGCCGGACTTCGAGGAGCATTTCGACCGCATCGTCTATTTCCTCAACCGCGTCGCCTTCTGCGTCGAGAGCGACATGTGCAAGCGTGAGGTGGCGGACGCCTATTTCCGCGACTATGCGCAATCCTTCTGGGCCTATTTCGAAGGCCATGTCGACCGCAGGCGGACGCTCGGCAGCCCGAGCTTCGCCACGGCGATCGAGCGTTTCATCGAGGCGGATCCGCAGCCCTTCTGGACGTTCTGGTGACGGGCATGCGATCGCTCGCCGCTCTCCTCCTTCCATGCGCCCTGCTCACGGCGCTCGCGACCTCGGCGCCGGCGCAGGATACGCCGGAATTCTTCCTCGACCTCGATACCGGCAGCCATCGCGCCGCGATCCGCGACGTCGTCTTCACGCCGGACGGCGAATTGCTGGTCTCGGCCTCCGACGACAAGACTATCCGCGTCTGGGACTGGCAGGCGGGCGTGACGCTGCAGACGATCCGCGGCGAGATCGGGCCGGACGACGAGGGCAAGATACTGGCTATCGACGTCTCGCCGGACGGGAGGACGGTGGCCGCGGCGGGCTATTTCGGCCCCGGCTTCGGCGACCAGCCTCCCTATGGCGACGTGCGGCTGTTCGATCTCGGCTCCGGCCGCATGGAGGCGGTGCTCGCCCATGCGTCGCTGCCGGTCTACGACCTCGCCTTCTCGCCGGACGGCGCGCGCCTCGCCGTCGTCGGCCAGGACGGCGAGGTCCAGCTCTGGGCCCGCGACGAGGGCGGGGAGCAGGGCTGGCGCTTCGAGACCGCGCTTGCCGCCGATTCGTGGGCCGTGGCGCAGGTGGCGTTCGCGCTCGGCGGCGAGCGCATCGTCGCCACCACGCTGGATGACGGCCTGCGGCTCTGGACGGCGGGGGGCGAGCCGATCGAGCTGCCCGATGCCGGGATGCTGGCAGGCGTGACGGTCCGCGGCCTCGCCGTGTCGCCGGACGGCGCGCGCTTTGCCACCGGCAGCGACGACGGCGGCATCGATCTCTGGAGCGCCGAGGACGGCGCCCTGCTGCGCAGCTTGCCGCGGCAGGATTTCATGGTCGGCGCGCTCGCCTTCACCGCCGACGGATCGTCGCTGGTGGCAAGCTGCTTCTATCCCTGCACGGGAGGCGAGGGCGCGTTCGTGTGGCCGCTCGACGGCGGCGACGAGCCGGCAACGACCTATCGGGGGTTCGACAACACGATCACGGCGGCTGCGCCCGCGCCCACGGGAACGCTGGTCGCCACGGCCGGCGGGTCGCGGCGCGAGATCCATGTCTGGGATGCCCTCACCGGCGAGAAGCGCAAGCTGCTTGTCGGATCGGGGCGGCCGGTGACGGGGGTCGCGATCGACGACACCGCCTCCGTGCTCGCCTGGGGAAACGAGAATCCCTGTCCCGACCGGCCGGCCTGCCCGGAGCTCTTCGCCAAGCTGGAGAACCGCATCCTGCTGCCGACGCCGGACCGCGGCTTCAGGGATCCGGAGCCCCTTGCGGGTGAAGGCGGAGGCGCAGATCTGCTGCGCGCCCGCCACCGGGACGGCGACTGGTCGCTCGCGGCCGCTGCCGGCGGCGAGCACGACCTGCCCAATGCGGCGCTCGAGATCATGCGCGGCGGCGACGTCCTGCACGAAATCGAGAACGACGCCACCACCGGCTATCTCCATGCCTCCTTCGCCCTGCTCAGCGACGGCGCCACGCTGGTCACCGGCGGCAGCGACGGGACCATGATCGCCTATGAGCGCGAGACCGGCGGTTTCGTCCACGAATTCGCCGACGGCCATACCGGCGAGGTGCACGCCATGGCCGAGGCGCCGGCGGGCAAGCGCCTCGTCACCGGCTCGGCCGACCAGACGATGCGCCTGTGGAACCTGGAAACGCGGCAGCTCATCGTCAGCCTGTTCTTCGCCGGCGGCGAATGGATCGTCTGGACGCCGCAGGGCTATTATCACTCGTCCCCCGACGGCGACGCGCTTGTCGGCTGGCACATCAACCAGGGCCCTGAAAGGCAAGCGCGCTACATCAAGGCGCGCCAGCTCCGCCGCCATCTCCACAGCCCCGAGATCGTGCGCCGCGCCATCATCACCGGTGACGCGGCCGGCGCGGCGCGCGAATTGCGCGGCACCGACACCGAGCTTGGCGAACTGCTCCGGCGCAAGCCGCCGGAGTTCTCCATACGCCTCGCGGAGGGCGTCAGGGCGGCGGAAGGCTTCGTGGCGATCGAGATCGTCGGCGCGGCCGAAGCCGGCGCCGACGTCGAATCCTTCGCCGTCATGTCCAACGAGCGCCGCGTCGCCGAGATCGCCGCCCGCGCCGTAGACGGCGACCGCATCGTCATCGAGGTCCCGGTCAGGGACGGCGAGAACGACATCCTGATCACCGGCGCCAACGAATACGGCTATCTCACCGAGCGCAGCGTCAAGGCGCTGGCCAAAGTCTCGACCGGGGAGAAGCCGAAGGGCCGGCTCCATGTGCTGGCGGTGGGGGTGAACGCCTATCCGCATCTGCCGCAGGGCTGCGGCGGCCGCTCCTGCGACCTGCGCTTCCCCGTCGCCGACGCCGCGGAGTTCCTGCTCGCCGTCGCCGAGCGCACGGCGCCGCTCTATAGCGGCATGGAGGCGCTGCTGCTGGTCAACCGGGATGCTCTGGAGGAGAACGCGGAGCGTGCCGAGGCGATCGACGGCCTGATCGGCGCGGACGGCATCCTGGAGCCGGATTCGGAGACGGTCAGCAACGAGATCATGGATTTCCTCGACCGGCCGGGCGAGGAGGACACCACGATCATCTTCATCGCCGGCCACGGCATCAATATCGAGGAGGATTACTATTTCATCCCGACCGACGGCCGCAAGGCGGACGAGGACCGCTGGCGCAGGTCGTCGCTGGTCGACTGGTACGACATCCAGCGCTCGATCGAGCGTGCCGAGGGCCGGCGCCTGATGCTGCTCGACACCTGCCACGCGGCCAATGCATTCAACCCGCGGCTGGAGAAGAACGCGGCCGATGCGCGTATCGTCGTTCTGTCGGCGACGGGCAGCGAGAACACCGCCCAGGAACTGGCCCAGCTCGGCCATGGCGTCTTCACCCATGCCGTCCTCGAAGGGATGCGCGGGGCGGCCGCCATGTCGGGCGACGGGGTCCGCATCCTCGGCCTTGCCGATTTCATCGATCGCGAGGTGTCGCGGCTGACCTCGAAGCGGCAGAACCCCTTCTACCACATCGCCCACACGGAGAATTTCCTGGTGGCCGTGCCGTGAAAGGAGCGCTGGCCGCATGGCTGCTGATCCTCGTGCTCGGCGCGACCGGCCCGGCCGGAGCGCGGACGGCGGCCTGTCCGGACGGCGACAGCTTTCCCGCCCTCTATGGCGATCCGTCCCGGTTCGAGGAGGCGATC
>CAYYZC010000014.1:4570-6422 GCA_964475605.1 uncultured Chelativorans sp. | reverse complement strand
GGTACGGGCGATCTCGTCGGCCGCTCCTGCCTCTTTGCCCGCGAGCACGGGGTGCACTCGCTGCTGCCCTTCATGAAGCACTATCTGCCCGGCGCCGAGCTGGTTCCGGTCGCGATCTCGCTGCGCGCGAAGCGGGCCGACTGGGACCGCCTCGTCGAGCTGCTGCTGCCGCTCACGGGCGAGCGCACGCTGATCGTCCAGTCGACCGACTTCTCGCACTACCTGCCGCACGAGGTGGCGCGCCGCTTCGACCAGCAGACGCTGAACCTGCTGGCTGCGGCCGACATCGAGGCGCTGAGCCGGCTGTCGCAGCCCGACCATCTCGATTCGCTCGGCGCCATGTATGTCCAGATGCGGCTGCAGCAGCGGGCGTTCGGCGCCAGCCCGCGCGTCGTCGCCTCGGAGAACCAGCAGCAATATGTGACGCGCCGGCTCGACGAGACGACCAGCTATATGGTGATCCTCTTCGCGCCCGACGGGGCGAAGCTCGCGCCGGCCGCGCAACGCCTCTATCTCGCCGGCGACACCTTCTTCGGCCGCGGCATGACGGAGGCGCTCAGCGATGCCGACCGTGCCGAACGCGTCGAGCGGGCCATACTCGACGTGACGGGCGGCGCGCCGATGATCGTCAACCTCGAAGGGGTGATCCTGCCCAACGTGCCGGAAGCGCTCGAGCACATGACGCTCGGCATGCCGCGCGACCTCGCGATCGACCGGCTGAAGCGGCTCGACGTCAGGGCGGTGAGCCTCGCCAACAACCATGCCAACGATCTCGGGGCCTCGGGCCTCGCCGAGACGACGAGCGCGCTCCGCGAGGCCGCCATCGCCTGGTTCGGCCAGGGCGAGAGCTTCGAGACGGCGCATCTGGCGATCGTCGGGCTCACGGATCTCGACAGCACCGCCTCGCCGCAAACGGCCCTGCTGACGCCCGACCTGCTCGACCGGCTCATCCTGCGCGACGCCGGCAAGTCGGTCGTCGCCTTCCTTCATTGGGGTCACGAATACCGGAGCGGACCTTCCGCCCGCGAGAAAGAGCTCGTCGAGGAGATGCGCCGGCGCGGCGTGTCGCTGATCGTCGGCGCCCACCCGCATGTCGCCGACGGCGCCCTGACCGCACTCGCCGGCGGCGAGGCGCTTCTTGCCTATTCGCTCGGCAATTTCATCTTCGACCAGACCGCCGGGACCTCGTCGGGCACGCTGCTCGAGCTCACCCTGTTCGAGCAGGGGGTGCATTTCGCGCGGCTGGTGGAGATCCCCAACCTGTTCGATCTGGCGGGCAGGCAGGCTCGCTGACGGGCCCGCCGCTCACGGATTACCCACACCCCGGATTGTACCGCTCGTCGAGATAGCACTGTGCCGGCTGGAGCCCCGGCACGAAACTGCTGTCGCGCGGCTTGACGTAGAACAGCGACACCGGCTTGCTCTGGCGGACGCTGCCGTCGCCGAAATGCGCCACCGCCTGGAAGCTGTGGATCGACGATTTGTCCGAATAGATCTTCAGCAGCGATTTATGGCGGCTGACGCTCCTGCTGCCGCGCAGCGGCATGTCGACGACATAGTTCTGGTCGCTGCTCGGCAGATGGACGGTCTGGTAGCGCAGAGCCGCCGGCGCGCCTTCGAAACCCGCCCCGCATTCGGCGAGGCTGCCCTCGACCTCCAGCACGCTGAGCTGGATGCTTGTCGAGAGCGGCTGGCTCGACGCATGGAGATTGCCGAAATCGTCGGCCCATTCGTAGTCGAGCTGACCCTTGAGGCCGACCGTGACGGCCCAGTCGCCGCCGACCGCGTCGGTGAGCTCGCCGAAGACGCCGGAATTGGCAAGCTGCGCATTGCAGACCGGCAGCGACTCCAT
>CAYYZC010000014.1:0-4470 GCA_964475605.1 uncultured Chelativorans sp. | reverse complement strand
CTCGTCGGAGGGAAAGATGAGGATGTTCTGCTCGTCCACGAAATTCGTGTACCGCATCGCGGCCTGCTCGGTCATGCGCGGCTCGATCGCGATGGAGAACTCCGTCCGGCCGGCCTCGCCGCCGCCGGCCTGCGCCCGGAGAAGCCCGCCGATCGTCGCATCGGCGAGCCGCCGGGTGCGGCTGTTGCCGATCTCCGTTCCCCGCGACCAGACGGACTGGTAGCGGCTGCCGCCGGGCAGGATCATGGTGCCGGTGCCGTGGCGCCTGCCGCCGGCGAAGGGGCCGTCATAGATCGCCCCGCTGGTCAGCATCAGGCGGCCGTGCCCCTGCCGCACGCCCTCGACGAAGGCGCCGACATAGCGGTTGCCGTCGCTGTCGAGATGCATGCCCTGGCCGTGCAACCTTCCCTCGACCCAGCTGCCTTCGAACACCTCGCCGCTGCGATAGGTCAAGCGGCCTTCGCCGTCCGGCCGGCCGTCTTTCAGCGCGCCGACATAGGTGCTGTAGACGGTGCGCCGGTCATAGCTGGCCGAGCCGCGGACCCGCCATACCAGCTTGCCGGTACCGGTGATTACGCCGTCCGCCTCGGGCAGGCTCGTCTGGTCCGGCTCCCAGACGAAGTCGAGATTGAGATGCGGCTCGAAATCCCAGGCCCGGAGCTTGAAGCGCTGCACCGAGCGGTCGCGCATGTCGTAGACGACCTGCACCCGCTCGGCCCATTCGCCTGCCACGTCGTCGGCAATGGCGATCGAGGATGCGGAAGACAGCAGCAGCCAGAGCGCGGCCGTGGAAACGGAAATCAGACGCGATCGCATGATGTGCCGCCCCCGACGGCAGGCGATATGGACCCGATTGACGTAACGTTAGTTGACGGCGCGAAACCGCGCAAGCAGTACGGATTTCCTATGGCGCCGCGAATATGCCGGTACGCGACAAGCCCGCGCACATGGCGCGGGCTTGTCGAAGAAGCCGGGACGCTCGCCGGGCCTTCTCTATTTGATGAGGCCGCTGACCCACTGGAAATAGGTCTGGTTCATGCGCACGGCGACATTGGTCACCTCGCTTTCGGCGACGTTGATGCCGAGAATGATGCGCTCCTGCGTCTCCGGATCGTATTTGTAGACCGCGCTGCCGCTCGACCCGGCAAACGTGTCGCAGTCATAGGTGAAATAGAGGTCGGCGACGTTCTCCTTCTCGACGGTGCAATTGGCGCGCCATTGGGTGCCGACCGGCTTGTCGCCCGGATAGCCGATGATGTTGGCGAGGAAATTGCCGAGATCGGCATCGTGGCCGTAGCCGAGCCAGCCGAGCTCCTCGCCGATCGGCTCCTGCAGCGTCACGACGGCGATGTCCCACGGCACGACCGAGCCGTAGGAGCCCTGATAGTTCTCGACATAGCCCTGGAACACATAGGCCGTGTCATATTCATAGGTGCCGAACGGCACGTCCTCGATGCCGTTGAGAGCCGGCACGAAGATGAAGTCGTCGAGCCAGCCGCCGCTCTCATGGCTGTAGAGGCAGTGTGCGGCGGTCAGCAGGCTGCTCGGGCCGATCAGGGTCGCCGAGCATGCCGCGGTCTCGCCGTCCCGGGTCTGCCCGACGAGAAGCCCGAATGCGCGGAACGGATATTTGCGCGTGTCGGAGACCTGCACCCGGTCGTCCTCGCCGAAGACCTGGCGCTCGCCGCTTTCGCCGAAGGCCGGGTCCATGTTCGGATCGAGGCCGGCGCCGTCGAGCGTGCGCAGCAGTTCCCCGCTCGCCGGCTCGCGGGTTTCCTCGCCGCTGCTCGACCGTCCGACGGTGCCGAAGCTTTGGCGCCGCTTCTCAGGGTCGAGCACGAGGTCCCGCCCGACCTCGTCGATGTCGACATCCGGAACCTCGACCGGCACGGCACGATCCAGCTCCAGCGCCTCGACGCCGGCGCCTCCCGGCATGGCGCGCGGGGCCGCCCCGGAACCTTCGCTGCCGGGCGCGGTCTGCCCATAGGCCGCCCCCGCGGCAAGGACGGCCGACAGGCAGATCGTCGCCGCCCATTTCTTCTTCGCAAGCATAGTCACTGGCACTCTCCCAAAGTTAAGCAAGGACTTGCACCTGAACGGGAAATGTTGTCGAGATCGTGTTTCGACGATAGCCGTTTCGCGGTCAATTCGGACAAGAGGAGTATGCTTGCGGACCCGCTCCCGAGGAAGGCGGCACGGAGCAGGCGCAGCGCCACAAATAATCCAATATTGGCTCCAAAGAATTTTTGCCGGAGTTCTTTTCTTGCCTTAAGCAGGATAGGGGAGCTGCACAGTCTTGCATCGGTCGATCGTCATCTCTGGGGAGGATAAGTTGAAACGTTACGGTTCTCTTTTCAATGCGGCCGCGCTCGCGCTCGCAACCGCCGGCGCAGCCGCCCTGCCGGGCACGGCCTCGGCGCAGGAGGCGGAGATGCGGGTCGAGGTCTCGCCGATCAGCCGCGTGCCGGCGCTGCGCTCGCAACTCGCCAAGGACGATTCGGACGACCGCGTCTTCGGCGGCCGCGAAGCCGCCCCGGGGGCGTGGCCGTTCCAGGTCGCGCTGCTGTCGACCTATGCCCTCGACCAGAGCCCGGAATCGCAGTTCCAGGCCCAGTTCTGCGGCGGCAGCCTGATCGCGCCGGAATGGGTGCTGACGGCCGCCCATTGCCTGGTCGACGCCGGCGAGCCGATCCCGCCCGACGTCGTCACGATCCTGATCGGCGCCACCGCGCTGAACGAGGGCGAGCGCCACGAGGTGGCCGAGGTGATCGTCCATCCGGACTACAGCGAGAGCACGCTCGACAACGATATCGGCCTCATCCGCCTCGCCGGGCCGACCGGCGCGAAGATCATCGGGATGGCGACGGCGACGCCCGAGAGCGGCACCGCCACCGTCACCGGCTGGGGCCTGACGGAGGACGGCAGCTTCCCCGTCAGCCTGATGCAGGCGGAGATCGAGATGCAGGCCAATTCAGCCTGCAATGCCGGCATCAAGGAGATCTACGCCAGGGATCTCAACACGCTGCTGAGCGCCTTCGCGGCGCGCATGCGCTATTCGGCCGAGAGCGCCGCGACGGCAGCCGACGCGATCGCCGAGACGATGGCCGACCCGCTGACGCAGAACATGATCTGCGCCGGCCTTGCGGACGGGGCGCGCGACGCCTGCAACGGCGACAGCGGCGGGCCGCTCTTTTCCGTGGTCGACGGCGAGCCGGTGCAGGTCGGGATCGTGAGCTGGGGCGAGGGGCCGATGGACGCCGGCGCCGCCTGCGGCCATGCCAATGCCTACGGCATCTATACGCGGCTCTCCAACTACCGCGACTGGATCGCCACCTATCTCGGCAACTGACAGGCGCGCCGCACAGCGGCGGGTGCTCTAGCCGAGGCCGAGCATCCGCCGGATCTGCGCGCGGTCGATGCCCGAGCCGGCGAAATCGTCGAAGGCCTTGTCGGTGACGTCGATGATATGGGCGGCGATGAAGGGCGCGCCTTCGGCCGCCCCCTGCTCCGGGCTCTTGATGCAGCACTCCCACTCCAGCACCGCCCAGGAATCGTAGCCATACTGGGCGAGCTTGGAGAAGACGGCGGTGAAATCGACCTCGCCGTCGCCGAGCGAGCGGAAACGGCCCGCCCGCTCCATCCAGCTTTGGTAACCCGAATAGACGCCCTGCCGCCCGGTCGGGTTGAACTCGGCGTCCTTGGCGTGGAAGGCGCAGATCCGCTCGTGATAGATGTCGATGAAGGCGAGATAGTCGAGCTGCTGGAGCACGAAATGCGACGGATCGTAGTTGATCCGGCAGCGCCGATGCCCATCGAGACGGTCGAGGAACATCTCGAATGTCGCGCCGTCGAAGACGTCCTCGCCGGGATGGAGCTCGAAGCCGATATCGACGCCGGCCTCGTCATAGGCGTCGAGGATCGGCCGCCAGCGCCGTGACAGCTCCCCGAACGCCTCCTCGATCAGCCCATCCGGCCGCTGCGGCCAGGGATAGAGATAGGGGAAGGCGAGCGAACCGGTGAAGGAGACGGAAACGTCGAGGCCGAGATTGCGCGATGCGCGCGCGCCGAGCAGCAATTGCTCGACCGCCCATTCCTGCCGCGCCGCCGGATTGCCGCGCACCCGCTGCGGGGCGAAGCCGTCGAACTGGAGATCGTAGGCCGGATGGACGGCGACGAGCTGGCCCTGGATATGGGTCGAGAGCTCGGTGATGGCCACGCCGGCATCGGCGCAGATGCCCTTGACCTCGTCGCAATAGGCTGCGGATTCCGCGGCCTTGCCGAGATCGAACAGCCGCGGGTCGCCGCTCGGGACCTGGATGCCTTCATAGCCGAGGCCGGCGGCCCATTTCGCGATCGACTCCAGGGAGTCGAACGGCGCTTCGTCGCCGACGAACTGGGCGAGGAAGAGCCCCGGCCCCCTGATCTTTCCAGCCATCAGATGTCCTTCCTGCGTGCGCTTGCACCGGCGCC
>CAYYZC010000013.1:0-23896 GCA_964475605.1 uncultured Chelativorans sp. | reverse complement strand
TCTATGCCATGCCCGACGCTCGACTTCCGATCGATGATACCGCGTCCAGTGCCATGGTCGGCTTCTTCGCCACGAACGGAGCTCTCGGCAGCGCCCGTATCACTGCGAGTCTTGGACGATAGAGGAAAGGTCACGACTCGATTTCTACGGACGGGCTTAGGAAAATCTGGCAGTAAAGCTAGAGAGTGACCTGGTTGCCCGTTCACAGGGATGGAGATGATCGGCATCATCTTCACGACGATCGAAGTCGAGTTACCCGCAAACGCGCACGAACGAATATCTTCTGTCGTGTAGCAATCGAGATATTCTGATCAGCCCGACGCTCGAGCATATAGCGTGGGGCCGATCAAAAACGTTCGGACCAGCCGAAAGGTTTACTGAGCCGGCTGGAACATGGCGGTCACTGGCTCATCGCGAATGGCGATGTGCAATGCGGCGGCGAGGAAGCCGGCAGCGGCTGTGGCGATCCAGATCGGGCCGTAGCTCCCCGTAGATTGCAATACCACCCCGCCTAGCCATGAGCCCGCGAAGGAGCCGACCTGATGGCTCAGAAAGCAGATACCGAACAACGTCCCAAGATGGCGAATGCCGAATATCCGAGCGACGATACCGGTCGTTAGTGGAACGGTGCCCAACCACATCAGCCCCATCGCCGCCGAGAAGGCGATGATGCTGGCCTGCGACTTCGGGGCGAGGAAGAAGACGATGATGACGAGGCCGCGCAGCGCATAGAGAACGGCTAGTACGGTGCGCTGCCGATATAGCCCGCCCAGCCATCCGCAGCCCCAACTGCCGATCATGTTGAACAGGCCGATCAGCGCCAGGGCCAATGCGCCGGCATTTGGGGCCATTCCGCACAGGTTGAGATAGGTCGGCAGATGGGTGACGACGAATGCGAGCTGGAACCCGCAGGTGAAGAATCCGAAAGTCAGCAGGCAGAAACCGTCGTGAGCGAGCGCTTGGGCGACGGCAGTGCGGGTCGAAATCGACGGATCGATGGTGGCCGGCGCCTCTCGTCCGTCGCGGACGATCAGCAGATATCCAAACGGCGCCACCAACAGCGCGAGAGCGGCGAGTGCGAAGAAGGCGCTGGCAGGACCCCAGCCGTAAAGGACGTTCTGGGCGACAGGAACCAGCAGCACCTGCCCTAATGAGCCTCCCGCGCTCGCAAGGCCCATGGCGGTGCTGCGCCTCTCCGGAAGGGCTAGCTTGCCAACGGCGGTGAGTACGACGCCGAAGCTCGTGCAGCTGATGCCTATGCCGAACAGGACGCCAATGCCAAGGATGAGGACGACGGACGAGGACGCGACCGCCGCCAGCGCCAAGCCTGAGAAGATAAAGCCAGCCCCGATGGCCACCACCGGTCCGGGGCCATAGCGATCGGCGGCAGCACCGGCGAAGGGCTGGGCGAAGCCCCAAACGAGATTGTGGATGGCGATCGCCAGAGCGATTGTCGTGATGGATATTCCGGTTCCGATGGATAGCGGCTCGACGAACAGGCCGAATGTCTGACGAGCACCCATTCCGGCGCTGCCAATGAGGCTCGCCGCCAAGAGGACCACGATGCCCACGGGCAAGACTGCCGCGCGGCTTTCAGATGATCGTTCAAACGCCCGCCGCATGGCCATAGCCTTCTTGACACAAGTGGATAGATACGATTGATATTATATGAATAGAAAAAAGATACAATACGGCATGACCGAAGGGTATGTAGCATTCCTGATCTTCGTCGCCGTCGCGACCGTGAGCCCTGGTGGAGCTACAACGCTCGCCACGGCTTCGGGTATGCGTTACGGCGTCAGGCGATCGGTGCCCTATATCGCGGGAATCGGCTTCGGGCTTAGTTCGATGGCGGTCGCATCGACGCTTGGTTTGGCCACACTCCTGCTGGCGATGCCTGCTCTGGAACTGGCCGTCAGGGCAGCAGGAAGCATCTATCTGCTTTATTTGGCCTGGAAGATTGCCGCGAGCGGTGCACCGTCGAAGGGAACCGATGTGTCGAAACCCGTCAGTTTTTTGGGAGCCATCGGCCTGACGTGGTACAACCCGAAAGCCTGGGCCGTTACAATGGGGGCGTCTTCGTCATTTGCCCATCTGATTTCCTGGCCTCCCGGCCAGGCGGCGATGATGGGTCTGACGTTCCTCGTCTTCGCCACAGCATCCATGACCTTGTGGTGTACGACAGGTTATGCGCTCGGCAGCCTGCTAAGAACGGAACGCCAGTGGCAGGCGATCAATCTGACTATGGCGCTGCTTCTCGCGGCATCCATCGTGCCCATGTGGCTCGAATAGGTTGATACAATGGCGCGGCCATCCAACCTCACCATTGAATTCGTCGGTTGCGGGGACGCCTTTGGCTCCGGCGGCCGGTTCAACACCTGCTTTCACCTGATCGGAGATGAAGCCGACTTCTTAATCGACTGCGGGGCATCTTCGTTGATCGCACTGAAGGCTCGCAAAACCGATCTCAACGCCATCAGCACGATCCTCGTTACGCATTTTCACGCCGATCATTTCGCCGGCCTGCCCTTCTTCATGCTCGATGCGCAATTCTTCTCAAAGCGGACCACCGCCCTGACGGTTGCCGGCCCGGTCGGAATCGAGGAGCGTTATCGCAGCCTGTCCGAAATACTGTTTCCCAGCTCATCGAGGACCGTCCGACGGTTCCCACTGCGCTTTGTCGAGCTTGATCCCGGACATAGTAAGAACTTGGACCGTTTGAACGTCGAGGCGTTCGAGGTCAATCACGGCCATGAAGGCGGACCGTTCCTCGGCTACCGTATCGAGGTTGGCGGTCGCACGGTCGCCTATACCGGCGACACGGAATGGACGGAGCCGCTGATCGCGCTCGGCCGCAACGCGGACCTGCTCATTGCCGAGGCCTATTTCCATGACAAGAAGGTGCCACTCCATCTCGACTACGCGACGCTTGCCGAAAATCTCGGGCGAATGAAGCCACGCAAGGTCGTTCTGACGCATATGAGCGCGGACATGCTCGATCGTGACATTCCCCCACCATTCCAGCTGGCCCATGATGGGCTTCAGGTCACGCTCTGAGCTTTGGAGGCTCAATGACAGCAATCGTCCTGCCGGGTATTACAGGGTCCGGCCCCGAGCATTGGCAATCCATTTGGGAAGCGCAGGACCCCGGCCTCGTCAGGTTTCAACCGGCAAGTTGGGACTATCCGGATCTCGATGACTGGGTCGCTTCACTCGACACGGCCATAGAGGCCGCGTCTCAGCCACCTCTGCTGATCGTCCACAGTCTGGCCTGCCTGCTCGTCGCGCATTGGGCGGCACGCAGCGCTAGATCGATCAGGGGTGCGTTTCTGGTTTCGGTGCCGAACCCGATGAGCCCCGCCTTCCCGCCGGAGGCGCGCTCGTTTGACGCACCGCCACGGGAACCTTTCACGTTCCCGGCCCTGATCGTCGCGAGTTCCAACGATCCATTCGGCACGATCGACTATTCGCGATCGCGCGCTCGCGAGTGGGGAGCCGGCTACGTTATTGCCGGAGCTTACGGCCATATCAACGGCGCCAGCGGGCTTGAAGAATGGGAACAGGGAAAGGCCCTGTTCGAGGCATTCAGTGCCGGCACTGGGGCGGCTGTGCCCGGAGTCCACGCATCCACATCACCAAACGAGAAAAAGCCATGAGCATAGTGACCGATATTCCCGCCGCCTCTCCCGAAGTCGCGCAGGAGCATTTTCAACGCCGTCTGTCCCTTGAGACCGATTGCGCCGACGTCAATGAGGCGATGAGCGCGAAGGACCAAGACTTCGTTCTGCTTCATGTCGTCGGCTCACGCAAGACGTTCGAGCGCCGCCATGTTCCCGGTGCGCTTCACCTGCCGCATCGGGAAATCTCGGAGGCTCGGATGTCGGAATGGCCGCGCGAGACGCTGTTCGTGGTCTATTGCGCCGGACCGCACTGCAACGGCGCTGACCGGGCAGCCTTGAAGATCGCCAGGCTCGGCCGGCCCGTGAAAATCATGATCGGGGGCATCACCGGCTGGGCCGACGAAGGCTATGAATTTGCGGATAGCCCGGAGCTCGTGGGCGCGTCAGCATACTGATGCTCTGATGAGATTGGGCGGGCCTATCGGCCGCCCGACATGTCCACGAAAGTGCCCGTCACATAAGATGACGCATCGCTGATCAGCCAGGTGATCGCGTCGGCGACTTCCTCGGGCTGCCCCGACCGGCCCATTGGCGTGGTCGCACCCAGTACGCCAGCCCGGTCGGGCCGGCCGCCGCTTGCATGGATCTCGGTTTCGATGAAGGCGGGCCGGATTGCATTCACCCGAATGCCCTTCGGTCCGAGCTCGCGGGACAGACCGATGGTCAGCGTATCGGCCGCGCCCTTGCAGGCGGCATAGTCAACATATTCGCCTGCCGAACCAAGTCGCGAGGCGGCGGACGACACGATGACGATCGAGCCGGGTTTGCCGGTCTGCGAAAGCGCCCTTGCAGCCCCGCGTGCAGTAAGCAGTGTGCCCATGACGTTGACGTCGACCATGCGGCGAAGACGTTCGATCGACATCTCGGCAAGGGTCGAGGCCGGTGCGACGATGCCGGCATTGATCACGATGCCGTCCAGAGGTCCAAGACTCTCGATCGTCTGCGCAAACATGCGCTCGACATCGGGTTCCGATGCAATATCGGCCTGTACCGTGATCGCGCGCGCGCCGGATTCCACGACCTTTGCCGCGACCGCTTCCGCGGCGTCGGCGTCATTCACGTAGTTGACGGCGACATTCCATCCGATGGCTCCGGCCTTCAGGGCCGTCGCGCGGCCAATGCCCCGGCTGGCCCCTGTTATCAAGATCGTCTTCGTCATTGTCAGTTTCCTCCGCCAACTCGCGATGAAAGCCAATTATCGAGAACCCGCGCGAACAGGCCGGGGCTGTCGAGCATCGAAAAATGCCCGGCATCGGGAAGGGTCTCCATGCGGCTTTGCGGGATCAGGGCGTTGAGACGCCGCCCGGCCTCGATATCCACCCAGCCATCCTGCTCGCCCCATAGAATGAGCATCGGCACATCGATGTCCGGATAAAGGGTCTCGAGCTCGGCGGTATAGGCATGGTCGTACAGGGCCACCTGGCGATAATAGGCCGGCTGACCGTCTTCACCCGTCCAGGGAGAAATCAGCTCTTCTTCCAGATCGTTTGGCAAGGGGCGGGCAACGGCTGTAGCGAGATGCGCGGACAGCACCGCACGGTGAATATAGTCAGGCACGCTCGCGAAGACGTTCTCGTGCTCCTTGACGTGCAGCGAAAATGGCGTGCCCCACGGGTTGAGGACCACGCCGTCCGCGACCGCAAGGCTTGCGACGGGAACCTTTTCGATCAGGTGCGCACCCAGCACCGTGGCGGCCCCGAAATCATGTCCGAGCAGATGCGGGCGAACGAGCCCGACATGCTCAATGAATTCGCGCAAGGTCCGCGCGAAGACGCGAAGGCGCACATCCTGATCGGCAAACTTCTCCGAGGCGCCGTAGCCCGGCAGGTCCAGCCAGTGGACGCGATATGAGGGAGCGAGCCGGTCGACGATCTCGCGCCAGATCAGCGAACTGGTCGGCGTCCCGTGCACGAGCACGACATCGTCGCCTTGGCCGGCACCGCCATAGGCGACCCTGCCTGCCGAGGACTGGAACTGCCTGTCGAGCCTGTATTGCGTCATCTCTCCCTCCCTATCGCTGCTATCCGTTTCGGTGCAGGATCTTGCGCATGCTTTCGATCGACCAACGGGCGACAACTTTGTTCTTCAAGTCGACGCCCAGCCTGCGGTAGAATTGCTGCGCTTGCGCATTCTCGGCTTCCACCTCCCAGCGGACCGTTGCCCCCGTGGTCACCGCCTGTTTTGCAGCAGCCGCCATCAGCCGAGACCCTATGCCTCGGCCCCGCCAACTCTCATCCACGATTAGATCGTCCATGCGCATGACCCGGCCCCCGGACCACAGCGCGAAGTCCCAGGTGTAGGTAAGGCAGCCAAGCACATCTGTCCCCGACACGGCGATCAGGGCGTGAACTAATCCCTTGGAGAGAGCATCAGTGAGCTCAGGCAGTTCGTAGGTCAGATCGGCCAGCGTGCCTTCCAATGCCGCCAACTGACGCAACAGACGATCGATTGCAGCCGCGTGCGACGGCTCGGCGGCGACAATCGCGATCGTCTTCGGTTGCGTCTCCATTCAGGCAGCCTTCGTTCCGGCTGAAGGACATGCCTGCAGATGCTCTTCCATGATGCCGCACAGTGTCCGGATACCGCCTTCCATGATTTCTGCGGAAAGGAGGGAATAGCTCAGACGCATCGTGTTTTTGCCGGAGCCATCCGAGAAAAAGGCCGTACCGGGCACGAAGGCGAAATTCCTCTCGATCGCCTTCTCGAGGAGCGCCGCGCTATCCGTGCCATCGGGTAAGGTCACCCAGATGAACAGCCCGCCCGCCGGTTCCGTCCATGTGACGCCGGCAGGCGCATGCCTGCGCAAAGCATCCAACATTGCATTGCGCCGTGATGCGTACACCGTGCGAGCCCGTTCGACTGCCGCATCGAACCCGGTTTCGGCGATACGATAAAGCACCTGCTGATTGATCGTGGCGGTGTGTAGGTCCGCTGCCTGCTTGATCAGCGTGAGGCGTCGGATCAGCGTGGCCGACCCGCAAATCCAGCCGACCCGCAGCCCAGGCGACAGCGTCTTGGAGAAAGTGCCGCAATAGAGCGTGCGTGCCGACTCGATGGAACCGCAGGCAGCGACGTCCAGGGCGGCGATCGCCGGGATTCTCTCGCCTTCGTAGCGGAGATCCGTATAGGCCGCGTCTTCGACAAGGACCGTCCCAATTCTGTGCGCCAGCTCCAAGGTGGCTCCGCGCTCTTCCAGCGTCATGGTGCGGCCGGATGGATTGGCGAAGTCAGGGACCAGATAGATCAGCCGCGCGGCCGTCGCGTTCGTTTCGGCCAAGCCGTCCCGGAAACGCACGGTCGTGAATTCCGGCTCGCATGCGGAAAAGGATTGCAGTGCGCCGAGATAGGTCGGCGCCTCGGTGATGAGAGCACTCCCCGGATCGAGGAACAGCTTGCCGATCAAATCGAGGCCCTGCTGCGAGCCATGGGTGACAAGAATGTTGTCTTCGGTGCAATCCACGCCCAGTTGGGACATGCGCCGCGCGATCCATCGACGCAGAGGCGGGTAACCCTCGCTCGTGGAATATTGAAGGGCGGTTACGTTCTCAGACAACGCGGATTCATAGGCTGCGCGAAAGCTCTCGAGGTCGAACAGCGACGGATCGGGAATGCCACCGGCGAACGAGACCATGCCGGGCCGGTCGAGAAGCTTGAGCAGTTCCCGAATCTCGGAGGCGCGCATGGCGCTCGCGCGGCGCGAGACCGCATATGGAACATCGACAGCGGTCATGATGGAATCCCCTCCAGCGAGACGACATGCCAGAGCACGCCTACCGGGTCCCAGAAATAGGCGACATCTCCGCCCCACGGCTCTCGAGCCGGCGGCTTTGGAGGTTTCACGCCGAAGCGCTTGTCGAGTTGAAGGGAGGCAAGATGGGTCCACCAGACCGACAGGTTGGGAACCACAATCTGGAGCATGAGATTTTCAGCCAATGCTGGCTCGTAGAAATCCTGCAACAGGAATGACACGCCGGTGTCGGCGTCACCCAGGCTTGCGAGTGCGATCCGTTCGCTCTTTCGGCTGACCTGAAACCCGATGGCACTGTAGAATTCCTGGCTCTGTTCAAAGTCCTTCGACGGCACGAAGGGACGCAGGATGCCTGACGTGGCCATCGTGGGGGCTTCTGTCTGATCTGGCGGACTATTCATGACAGGCCTCCTCCGCTACGGGCGACCAGGTGCCACCCGCTTATAGGTCAATGTACCTGACTTAGATACGCTATCCGCATTATTGTATCAAGCGTATCATAGCGCTGATAGGAAATATTGAATTGACCGGTGCCTCATGATCCTGGCGCTAAACTGCTTTTCTCGGGACAACTGGGTTTGCGGCAGCGCAATTGCTGGACCAGCATCATTTGTGCCCTCGCCGAAAGGAAGACGGTGTGCGCTTGTAGCTCGCCAGAAAGCTGTCATTGAAGCGGCGGATGCTTTTGAAGCCGGCTTCAAATGCGATTTCGGCAAGCTTCATGTCGGTCTCGTCAATCAGGCGTTTTGCCTTCTGGACCCGCTTCGTGACCGCAATCTCATTCGGGCTTGCACCGGCGTGACGCATGAACAGGCGCAGGAGATGACGCGGGCCTATTCCCAACGTCTCTGCGAGCTCGGCAACGGATCGACGATCGAGAAACCCGTCGTCGATCAGACGCATCCCGCGTGCGACTGTTGTGGCTGTCCCCACCCAAGCGGGTGAACCCGGAGCCGTTTCCGGTCGACAGCGAAGACATGGACGAAAGCCTGCCCTCTCCGCAGCTGCCGCTGTCGGATAGAACGTCACGTTCTCCGAGTGCGCGGGACGAACCGGACAAACGGGTCGGCAATAGATGCGTGTTGAACGCACGCCCGAGAAGAAATGACCGTCGAAAGCAGCGTCCCTCGCCAGCCGGGCACGGTCGCAAATCTCACGATCAAGATGCGGAGGCAGTCGCTGCCGAGACGATGAGTTCTTGGCCATCGTCAGAATAATACCTCGTCTTTGATGCTCCGATGGCCGAAATCGGACCTGATCGGACGATGACGTCCGAATTCGGCCAGCATCCGTAGCGCCACTTGACCACCTTGCTGCTCAACCCGGCAGGAGGACAAATGAGCGTGCATCAAGAAACATCGATATCGGAAAAACCCAACCCGGCCCTTGAGGTCGGTCTTCTCTTGCTCTTGTCGCTGATCTGGGGAAGTTCCTTTACCCTGATCAAGGTGTCGGTCGACGCGATCCCACCTCTCACTATGGTGGCAGCGCGGGTCACGATCGCCGCGGGTCTTCTCCTGGTCCTCGCACGAATACGGGGGTTTGCCCTGCCACGCGGCCGTATCGTCTGGAGCGCGCTCCTGGTCCAGGGCCTTCTCCAGAGCGCCCTGCCATTCACGTTGATCAGTTGGGGTGAGAAATTCGTATCGAGCGGGCTCGCTGGCGTGCTGAACGCCACGCCGCCCATGTTCGTGCTTCTGATCGGAATCGCCACGGCGAACGGCCGGCGGCGCATCGACGTGACCAAGATCGTCGGGGTCGGACTTGGCTTTGCGGGGGTCTTGCTCACAATCGGGCCGGGCGCACTTGGGGGTGTGGGCGGAACAGCGCCTTTCGGGCAAGTCGCGGTTCTGGGAGCAAGTCTCTGCTACGCGCTCGCTGCTATATGGGGGCACCGGTTTTCAGGCCTCCCTGCAATCGTCACCGCAGGTGGCGCCATGGCCTGCGCCGCAGCCCTGATCCTGCCGACGGCGATCGTGGTTGATCGACCATGGACGCTGAGTCCATCTGGAGTACAAATCCTTGCGGTGCTTGCTCTCGCGATCGTTTGCACCGCCTTGGCCATGGTCATCTATTTCCGTCTTGTGCGGACGCTCGGTGCACTCGGGACGACGAGCGGCAGCTATCTGCGCGCCGGCTTCGCAGTCCTGCTCGGCATCGTATTTCTGGACGAAAGCTTCGCATGGGAGATGGTTGCGGGAATGATCATGATCGTCTTGGGTGTCATTGCCGTGACCGTGCCGCGGACCAAGGCCAGATCTGCTGGACAGGCCGCGTGAATTCGCTGAGATCTCTTCCACCGTCAGTCTCTCGACTTGAGCAAGATGATACCGGATCGCACCTTGGTTGGAGCAATTGCGTTCATTTTATTTGCGACGCCAAAATAGAAGCTTGAGCACGATGGCTGCTACCGCGGTCGAAGTGGCAAGGACGAGTGAGAGCCAAAGCGCTCCATCCTCTCCCCAAGACGATATGGTATAGGCGTAGGATAGCGGAGCGATCGCCGCGAGTAGGAAACTCGGGGCGATCAGCCGCCCGGCGGTGCGGCCATAGTCGCGATGATCGAACAGCACGAGCGGCAGGGAACCCCTCGTGATGGTCGTCAGGCCGTTTCCGGCTCCATAGCTGAACGCAAATACGGCGCCTGCAAGCCATCCGTCGCCTGCAAGAAAGGCCATGGTGAAAGCGATCGGCAGGATCGACGTCGAGATCAGGTTCAAGGTCAGCGGGTGCAGCGCGCCTCCAAACAGCACGTCGCAAAGCCTGGCCGTGGACTGACCGACACCACGCAGCATTGCCGCGCTCACAGCCCCGGCGCTGCTGAGCCCGAGACCGGTGAGGATCGGGATCATGTGGGCGGACATTCCAGAATTGAGAAAGCCGGTTAGCGCAACGATCGTCGCGTAGAGGAAGGCCGCACCGCCTCTGTCCGGCCGCACGGGCATTTCTACCGCAGGCGAGCCTTCGCGCTCAGCTTGCGAGCTGTACCGGCCTCTTGGCAATGGCAGATAGAACGGGATGGCGAGCAGCGCAAAACCGGCATAGATGCATAGCGCCCCACGCCAGCCGAGCGTGTCGGCAAGCGCCGTGCCGATCGGCCAGAACGCCGTGGACGCCAGACCACCCAGCAGCGTGATTTGGGCCATTGGGCGGCGCGCCTCGGGACCCGCGATCCGCGCGAGCGCGGCAAAAGCGGCGTCATAAAGGGACAGCCGCATACCCAGACCGATCAAGCACCAGCCCACCAGATAGGTGGCGGGATGCGATACTGCGGCTATGACCAGGCAGCCGGCAGCGTTTAGGATCGATCCTGTCGACATGGCAACCCTGCCGCCATATTTGTCGACGAACGAACCGGAGATGGGCGAGAACAGGCCCATGACCAGAAGCGCCAGGGAAAAGCCCGAATAGACAAGTTCCCGCGACCAGCCGAGATCGCTTGTTATGCGATCGCCGAAGATCCCGATCAGGTAGTATGTCGTTCCCCAGTTGATCAGTTGCGAAAGCCCAAGATACGGAATGGCTCGCCGCGGGATCATGTAGCTATAGCCTCTTCAGGCAAGCTGGTGTCTCCCTCGTTCAAGGCGCGCTGCATAAGCACCGAATCTACCCATCGGCCGAACTTGAAACCGGCTGATCGGATTGTACCGACCGGCTTGAAGCCCAGCTTCCTGTGCAACGAAATTGAGCCTAGATTTGCGCTGTCTCCGATCACGGCCACCATTTGCCGCCATCGCTCCTTCGTCTCGCATTCGCTGATCAGAGCTGTCAGCAGAACAGTTCCAACGCCTTGGCCGAGACGATCCGAACTGACGTAGACAGAGTTCTCGATGGTGTAGCGATAAGCAGGACGCGGACGATAGGAGCTTGCATAGCAATAACCCGCGAGGCTGCCGTCGCTCGCCTCAGCGACGAGATAGGGTAGGCCAAGTCGCAGCGAACCCTGCCGCCGCTCTGCAAGTTCGAGCGTAGTCGGCGGAGTGGTCTCGAAGCTGGCCGTGCTATGCATCACATAATGCGCGTAGATTGTCTGGATGGCCATTAGGTCGGTTTCCCGTGCCTGACGAATGGCGACCATTCCGGCGATGTTTCCGCCCAGTTCCACATCTTCATGCATCACCATCATCCCGCCCATCCTCCAACTGCAAGGCAGCCTATCCGGGTTTTCGCATAAGAGAAGCTTTGCATTATTATTCCGTGCATGAGAAAAACTTTGGCATGAAACCGCTCAGTCTCAGCCAGGTGCAGACTTTCCTCGACGTCGTGGAACTCGGTAGCTTCTCGGCCGCCGCTGACCGCATCGGACTGTCGCAGCCGGCGATCAGCCTCCAGGTCAGGGAACTCGAACGGCATCTCAGGGTGAAGCTGATCGAGCGAGTCGGAAGACGCGTTCAGCCAACACCGGCCGGCCTGTCCTTCGTGGAATACGCGCAGCGCTTCAGGGATCTCAATCTGGCCGCCGCCGAAGAAATGACGCGTTATGCAGACGGGACCATGGGACGAGTCCGTATCGGCACAGGCGCAACCGCCTGCATCTATCTGCTTCCGCCGGTCCTGAAACAGCTAAGACGGCGCTTCCCGTCTCTGGAAATCATCGTCAGCACTGGCAACACCGACGAATTCGTCAAAGCGGTTGAAGCGAACACTATCGACATCGCCCTGGTGACCTTGCCGGTCTCCAGTCGATCGCTCGAGATCATCCCGATCATGGACGATGAGTTCGTCGCGATAGGTTCGTCAAGTCGGACAATGCCCGAGGTGGTCGGAAATGAATTTCTTGCCCTTCAACCCCTGATCCTGTTCGAGCCGGGCGGCAGCACCCGGTTCGTGTCTGATGCATGGCTGCGCAGTCAAGGCAAAGACGCACCCAAACCTGTCATGGCGCTCGGAAGCGTGGAGGCCATAAAGGAAATGGTGCGCGCGGATCTTGGCTGCGCAATCGTTCCCGGAATGGCTGTCGGGGATCGCCGGGGCGCGGTGGGTCTTGTTGTCCGCCCTCTCATGCCCCGCCTCCACAGGACATTGGCAATCATTGTCCGAAAGGACAAACGATTGCACCGCAGCTTGCGTGAGACGCTTGCTGCGCTGACGAGTTTGCGAAATTCCTTATGACCGCTGTCGATACGTCTCGCTGCTCAAAGGCCGGTTCTAGGTTGCGGCCCTTGTCGACCATTGGAACCTTGTTAGAACCTAGCGCCAAAAGGGCTTCGTACCCTCACGACTTGCCTCGCACTTGCTAATCCCTAGATCGCGAAGCTGGTCATCCTCCAATTCGAGAAGGCTGCGACGTTGACGACGTCGATCCGGCCAAGTGTGGAAGATCATCAAAACCACATGTGCGAGCCAAGGCATGTCCGAGAGTCCGTGTTTCCGGGCAAGGACAGTAAGGGGGCCCACGCCAAAAGATGTTTGTGCAAGCTGCCATCGGGTCACTAGCGTCGGCACCCTCGGCTGGGTCGAAGGCGCACCGCCAAGAGCAACAATCGACACAAATAGCGGTCTACTTCACCGGGCCGACGTCCCGAAACGACGGTCCATCGACAACCATCTCGAATATGACGCCAGGAACGTCGCCGTTTGCATCGAACTCGTGGCTTCCGGCTGCACCCTCGTAGTTGATATCCTGGCCTTCACCGATCAGCCTTACGGCCTTCTCCCATTCGCCGGGCAGGATTACCTCTCCGGGGGCTGTGGCGACCTTACGGAGCGTGACGTTCAGCCCGTCGCGAGTGTTCTCGCCTCGCTCCTGAATCGCGAGTGCTATAAGGAATGCTGCGTCATAGGCTTGAGCCGCAAAGGCCGCGGCCGGATCGATATTGATCTCTCGCGCAGCCTTGTCGAAGATCGCTGTCCCGTCGGTCTCGGCGCTGCCGTAGCGTGTGGCAATCATGCCGTCGAGCACACCTTCGCCAACGGCCTTGACCAATGAATCACCCACCATGCCGTCACCACCTGCGAAGCGAGCAAAGTCGCCGCCTTCGATCGCCTGCCTGATGATCGTGCCGCCCGAGCCGTCGACGTAGGCGAGAACGACCAGGAAATCGGCTCCGGAGGAAGCCAGCGACCCGAGCTCGGCGCGATAGTCAGCCTTTCCATCCTCGTGGGCTTCGCTTGCCGCGACGATCCCACCCTCCCGAATGAACGAGGCTTCCAGGGCGGACGCGAAACCCCTGCCATAGTCATTGTTGACGTACGCGATGGCGATGTTGTCGACGCCTTTTTGTTTGAGAATGTGGGCAAGAGCTTCGCCACTGAATGCGTCGGATGCGAGCATTCGAAAGACGAGGTCCTTGTCGTCGAGGTCGGTCAGCGCTGGTGTGGTTGCGGACGGCGTGAGGAGCAGGACACCCGCCGGGATCGCGGCGGTGTTGGCTGCGGCGATGGTCTCTCCGGAACACATCGGGCCGACCAGGGCGGTGACAGCCTCTGTGTTGACCATCCGGTCTGCTGCGTTCACAGCGGCCGTAACATCGAGGCACGTCGAATCGCCTTGGGGCATCGCCAGCTTCTGCCCCAACACGCCCCCTTGCTCATTGATCTGTCGCACGGCCAATTTCGCAGCCTCGTGGATGGACGGCGTCATGGTTTCGAGCGGTCCCGTGAATCCTCCGAGAAACCCGATCTTGATGTCTTGCGCCTGTGCCAAAGCACATGGCGCGAACGACGCGAGGACACCGAAAGAGCCGGCAAGAGCGTTTCGCAGCAGGTAGTGCATCAATTCCTCCGATATCCGGCCGGTAACGTCCCGGTCCATGCTGACCGGCATTCAATCGTCGCCGGCGGGAGGTCTCAAATGAGAAGCGTTCACCTGCGGTCGAGTGAGATTCATATGGGAGGCATTCGACGGCGACATTGATGGTCGTCCGAGCCGACTTTGCGAAGATCTGCGTCCGATCCGGCGCGGGAAGATGAGCGCGGCTCACCTGCGCAAGAGGATTACTCGCTTGAGATGCCCTGCTCCCGGCCACCTTCTTTAAAGAAGCGCCGGAAGTAGCGGGGGCAATCAGTGGAATACTTCATCCAGCAGGTCGTGAATGGCCTAACCCTCGGGTCGATCTACGGGCTGATCGCCATCGGCTACACGATGGTTTACGGCATCATCGGCATGATCAACTTCGCCCATGGCGATGTGTTCATGGTCGGAGCCTTCATCGCGCTCATCGCATTTCTTGTGCTCGTCACGCTGTTTCATTCCATCCCCGCCGCAGTCGCCCTGCTGATCATGGTGATCGTGGCAATGCTCCTGACCAGCGTGTGGAGTTGGACGATCGAGCGTATCGCCTATCGCCCACTACGCGGGTCGTTCCGTCTGGCTCCTTTGATCACCGCCATCGGCATGTCGATAGCGATCTCCAACTTCGTGCAAGTGGCCCAGGGTCCTCGCAACAAGCCGATCCCGCCGCTGGTATCGCGCACCTATGATGTGTTCGGCATCACGGTGTCGCTCAAGCAGATTGTCATCATCGCAACCACCGCGGTGCTGCTCGCCGCCTTCTGGTACGTCGTCAACCGCACGCCGCTCGGCCGCGCGCAACGCGCCTGTGAACAGGACGCCAAGATGGCGGCACTGCTGGGTGTGGACGTCAACCGGACGATCTCGATCACATTCATCATGGGGGCCGCGCTGGCGGCAGTCGCAGGCACGATGTTCCTCATGTATTATGGGGTCGTCTCGTTCGCGAGCGGGTTCATCCCCGGAGTCAAAGCATTCACCGCCGCCGTTCTCGGCGGCATCGGATCAATCCAGGGAGCCGTTCTCGGAGGGCTTCTGATCGGACTGATCGAGGCGCTGTGGTCGGCCTATTTCTCGGTCGACTACAAGGATGTTGCGGCCTTCTCGATTCTCGCAATCGTGCTGATCTTCCTTCCGTCCGGCCTGCTCGGCAAGCCGGAAGTCGAGAAGGTGTAGGCTGTGCGCGCTCCAGCGGCCGAGGGCCGCCGCGAGGCAAGCGATATGTCGGCGGCAGTACGCGAGGCTGCGGGCGCCGCCTTCGTCTGCGCTGCCCTCTTCGTCCTGATGATCGGACTGAAGACCGACCAGAACATGCGCAACGAGCTGGTCGTCTCGCAGCGCTGGCAGACACTGGCCATCGTCGTTGCCATAACCTTCGCCGGCAGGTTCGTTGTCTCCGCGTTCGTGCGCCCCGTTTGGCGGCGCTGGCAGAAGGAGCGCGCCAACGCGAAGCCCGCTACCCCGGCGAGCCCGACGGTCCTCTTTGTCCGCACTCACATGGTGCGACTGACCGTCCTCTTCCTAATCCTCTATCCCCCTCTCGTCATCTGGACCACCGGGATTCAGGGATCGCTGAAGTGGATCGACAATTTCGGCATCCAGATTCTCATTTACGTGATGCTGGCTTGGGGCCTTAACATCGTCGTCGGGCTCGCAGGCCTGCTCGATCTCGGCTACGTCGCCTTCTATGCCGTGGGAGCGTACTCTTACGCGCTGCTTGCTTCCGAATTCGGGCTATCGTTCTGGATTCTCTTGCCCGCCGCCGGCGCGATGGCCGCATTCTGGGGCGTCCTTCTCGGCTTTCCAGTCCTGAGGTTGCGCGGCGACTACCTCGCCATCGTCACGCTGGCCTTCGGTGAGATCGTCAGGCTGGTTCTGATCAACTGGCGTGAGGTCACCAACGGGTCGGCCGGCATCTCGGGAATACCCAAGGTGACCTTCTTCGGCCTCTTCGATTTCGACGTTTCCTCGCCGCTCTATATCGGCAAGGTGCTCGGCATCGCCGCCTCAGGCGTCTACTACAAGATATTTCTCTACTATCTCATCCTGCTCCTTGCGCTGCTGACAGCCGCCGTGACGATAAGGCTTCGGCGGTTACCGGTGGGTCGAGCCTGGGAGGCGCTGCGAGAGGACGAGATCGCCTGTCGCTCACTCGGCATCAACACGACCAACGTCAAACTCACCGCCTTCGCCATCGGGGCAATGTTCGGTGGCTTCGCCGGTGCCTTCTTCGCCGCGCGGCAGGGCTTCGTCAGCCCTGAATCCTTCGTGTTTCTCGAGTCGGCTGTGATTCTCGCGATCGTCGTACTCGGTGGCATGGGATCGCTGCCGGGTATCGCTGTCGCTGCGGTCGTCATGATCGGCGGCACAGAGATCCTGCGCGAAATGGGATTTCTGACTGCGGTCTTCGGCGATGGCTTCTCCCCCGAGCACTACCGCATGCTTCTGTTCGGCGTCGCGATGGTGCTGGTGATGGTTTGGAAGCCGCGTGGCTTCGTTGGTCGCCGCGAGCCGACGGCTTTCCTCCGGGAACGAAAATCCGTCGCTGCCACCTTCACGAGTGAGGGGCATGGCTGACGCGGTGGGGCAGGTGGCCGCTTCCGTTCCGCTGTCTTCCGGCGATGGTGAGCGCCGAAGATCGCCCTTTTCCCTCACCGCACATGGAGCACTCTCATGAAGAAGAAGCTATTGGCGGCCCTAGCGACCGCAGCAATAATTATCAGCGGACCAGTCGCCCATGCAGAGGTTCTCCTCGGAGTTGCCGCACCGATCACCGGTCCCAATGCTGCTTTTGGCGCTCAAATCCTCCGCGGTGCGGAGCAGGCCGTTGCCGATCTCAATGCGGCGGGAGGTATCAACGGTGAGCAGGTCAGGATCGTTGTTGGAGACGACGTCTCGGATCCGAGGCAGGGTATATCGGTGGCCAACAAGTTCGTCGCCGACGGCGTCGGCCTTGTTGTCGGCCAGTACAATTCGGGTGTCGCGATACCGGTTTCCGAGGTCCTCGCCGAGAACGGTATCCTGCACATCACGCCGGCAGCTACAAACCCCGTGTTCACCGAACGCGGTCTCTGGAACACCTTCCGCATTTGCGGCCGCGACGATCAGCAGGGAATGATTGCCGGCACATACCTCGCAGAGAATTTCCGCGATGCGAAGATTGCGATCGTTCACGACAAGACACCTTATGGACAGGGTCTCGCCGACGAAACCAGGAAGGCGCTGACCGCCGCTGGGATCTCGGAGGCAATGTACGAGGGAATCAATCCGGGAGATGTCGACTTCTCAGTGTTGATCGCCAAGATGAAGGAGGCTGGCGTTTCTGTGATCTATTATGGCGGTCTGCACACCGAGGCGGGCCTCATCCTGCGCCAGCTCGCCGACCAGGGCCTCAACGCACAGATGATGTCGGGCGACGGAACTGTCTCTAGCGAAATTGCAGCAATTGCAGGCGAGGCGATCGAGGGCTTCCGCTTCACCTTTGCTCCTGATCCGCGCCGCAACCCAGCGGCAGCAAGGACGGTCGAAGCGTTCCGGGCGTCCGGCTTCGAGCCCGAAGCCTATACGCTCTACGCTTACGCCGCCGTCCAGGTGATCGCCCAAGCTGCGGAGGCCGCGCAAAGCATCGATCCCACTACGGTCGCGGAATCCGTCAAGAGCAATGGGCCGTTCACTACCGTCCTCGGTGAACGCTCCTTCGACGAGAAGGGTGACATCACCAACCCCGACTACATCGTCTACGAATGGAAGAAGGGTGAGGACGGAAGGTTCGACTATTCACCCTTGTGACGCATCTTCCGTCGATTGAGGCCTTGCGCCGGCGCGCCTAAAGTTATCGAGGCAATGATGTCCAACAACCGCGACGTGATGATGTTGCCGCAGCTCGATCCGGATCACCGGCGTGATCTGGTCTCATTCATCGAAGGCATGCCGGCCACCCGATCTCTTGAGATTAAGGTGGTCGGCCTAGGCGAAGGCGTATCTGTGCTTGAGATGCCGATACGCCGGGAGTTCACCGTGGACGGGCGGATCTTGCAAGGTGGCCTCGTCGGGATGCTAGCAGACTACGCGGCCGTCAGCGCAGCCACCGCGATGCGTCCGGCAGGATGGTTGCCTGCCACCACGGGGTTCGAGGTTCACAACCTCGAACCCGCCGTCGGCGAGAAAGTCATCGCCATAGGCAATGCCATTCGGTCCAAGCAATCCGGCCTGGCCTCGGCCGATCTTTTTGTGATGCTCGAGGGCGTGGCAACGCTCTGTGCGACCGCGTTGGCGACCTGCCGATTCTTTCAGCTTAGAAGCTAGGGAGCGACGGCTCTCGACGATCGCGATCGCGATGGCCGGGCGGCGGCGGGCAGCTATTCGTACCTGACCGGCTTTTCAGGCAAGAGCCCACCGGGCGCCGCCCGCAGAACTAGGACGATCGCTAGACCGATCAGGAACACCCGCATCTGGAGCGCGCGGGTGTGGAGATCGGTTGGCGGAGTCCAGCCGAACGATGCCTGCGCCCAGTCAGCAGCGGTCTGGAAGACGAAGAGCGAGGCGGGCTCCGAGACGGTCCAGATCGCATAGACCAAAAATGCACCGAGAGCTGTCCCGAGATTGTTGCCGGCACCGCCAAGGATCACCATGATCCAGATCAGGAACGTATGGTTCAAGGGTGAAAAGCTGGTCGGGTCAAAGATGCTGGTTGACGTGATGAGCATCGCGCCGCCTAGGCCGATGATCGCGTTCCCTAAGACGAATATCTCAAGGCGGCGGCGATTGACGTCCTTGCCCATGGCAGCGGCAGATGCTTCGTTGTCACGGATCGCACGCATCATCCGTCCCCAAGGGGAAGCCCACGCCCGCTCCAGCATGAAGAAGATGATGGCGATCGTCACTGCGGCGATGGCAAGATAGAGACCGCGTGACAAGACGAATCCGAGATCCTGCGGCGACGGCACTGGCCACGGCAACGGGGAGACCGTGACCGTCCCACGCGTCAGCCAGTCGGTATTTTTCAAGAATGCGACGACGATCTCCGATATGCCGAGTGTGGCGATGGCGAGATAGTCCGCGCGAAGGCCTAGCGTGATACGGCCAATCGTCCAACCAAGGCCGGCAGCTGCGAGCGCGGCTGCGGGCCATGCTATCCAAAGAGGTAGGTCCAACCCGCCGATCCACTCGTGCTCACGTTCAAGCGTCGCGATGGTAGGGATGAGGGCGATTTGGACGGCGAGGACTGTGCCGATGCCCAGTGCAAATGCAGGCGCGGAACGGAATCGCACCGAGAGGCGAGACCAGCGTAGGTTTGCGGCGACTACGGTCAGTGCCAAACCGGCACAGAGTATCAGTAGTGGCAGCGTTAGCGCTTCCGCCCCGGCGAGCTCGTTGAAGCGCTCGTTGCCCGGGACGGACACGACCATGCTGACGAAGGCGGCCGTAGCGACGAAGCCGACGATGCCTGCGTTGAACAATCCGGCATAACCCCACTGGATCGTCAATCCGAGCGCGATGATCGCCAGGCACGCGCCCTCGACCAGCATGCGCGTCCCGTACGCAGCACCCATCCAGAGGAAGACAAGAAGCATCATTGCAGCGGTAGCGCAGATGAGGGTGAGCGAGCGGAACGAGAACGTCATTTCAGCACCGTGCTGCCGCGGAAAATGCCGGTCGGCCGCCAAATGAGGACGAAGACGAGAATCAGAAACGGCACGACGAGCTTGTATTCCGTCGGGACGAAGGCGAGGCGGGACGGGACTTCCATTCCGTGCGGAGCCAGGGCGCTCAGAGGACGAAGCAAGACCGACCAATTGAAGACGGCGAAGGTCTCGGCGAATCCGACCAGTAGGCCACCCGCCATGGCGCCCAACGGTCGGCCGATGCCGCCGACGATGGCCGCAGCGAAAATCGGCAGGAGCAGGTTGAAGGAGAGGTCCGGCTTTAAGGTTACATCGAGCGCGAGAAGAGTACCGGCGGCGGCCGCCAGCGCGCCGGCGATCACCCATGTCGTTCGGGTTACGGAATCGAGTGCGATCCCTGAAACACGGGCGAGATCGGCATTGTCCGCCATTGCCCGCATCGCCTTGCCCCGGCGCGAGCTCGACAGGAAGACGTGAAGGGCGACGGCCGCAAACGCCGTGAAGCTGATCAGCAGAAGCTGGGGCTCGGTGACGACGATCGTTCCGTCTTCGACCGGCAGTCGATAGATCGCCTTTGGCCCCGGATCGATTTGCCGCGACCCGGTGCCGGCAAAGAGACGAACGAGACCCTGGAGCATGAGCATGACGCCGATCGAAGCCATGACGGTGGCAACGGGTTTTGCCCCCGACGCACGCAGAGGACGATAGAACAGCCGATCGAGCGTGATCCCAAGGAGTGCCGTTGCCGCCATCGCGACCGGCATGAGGAGGAACGGCGATGGCAGGCCGACCAGGCCTCCCACGTTGGGGAAGAGAAGAACGGCGAGGAACGAAAAGAACGCTCCTACCGTCATCACGTCGCCGTGCGCGAAATGCGCGAACCGAAGGATGCCAAAGATAAGCGTCACGCCTACGGCACCGAGTGCGTAGACGGAGCCGATGATCAGCCCAGCGAGCAACCCCTTGTTGATGAAGAATACGAGTGCGTTGATCGGCAACGCCGACAGAAGAGTGTCCCCCATGAAGCTACGTCGCGCCTCCGAGAAAGCTCTTTGCCACGCTGGGATCGCCAAGCAATTGGGGGCCGGTTCCGGTGAACAGGTTGCGACCCGTGGCCAGGACGAAGCCACGATGGGCGAGCGCCAGCGCTTGACGTGCGTTCTGCTCGACCATCAAAATGCCGACGCCGGACGCATTGATTTCAACGATGCGCTCGAAGATCTCGCCCATATAGCGCGGAGACAGGCCGGCCGTCGGCTCATCGAGTAGAAGAAGCTTGGGCTCGGTCATCAGCGCGCGGCCCATCGCCACCATCTGCCGCTGTCCGCCCGAAAGCTCGCCAGCCGCCTGCCGGCGTTTTTCCTTCAGCGGCGGGAAGAAGCCATAGACCCGGTCGATCATGTGGCGGAAATCGTCCCTCCGTATGAAGGCGCCCATCTCCAGGTTCTCCTCGACCGACATGGTCGGGAAGACGTTGAACTCCTGCGGCACGAAGGACAGCCCCACTCGTACGAGCGCCTCCGGCGCCTTGTGGGTGATGTCTTGGCCGGAGAACGTCACTCTGCCCTGCGAGGTGGTCAGCAGGCCGAACAGCGCTTTCAAGGTGGTCGATTTGCCGGCCCCGTTTGGCCCGACGATGACGCCGATCTCATGGGCCTCGATCGCGATGTTCACGCCGTTGAGGATATTGGCGCCACCGTAGCCGCCGTGAATGTTGGTCATCTCCAGGAGGGCCATCAGCGCGCCTCCGCGATCGCGGGAAGCATGCCGCCGCCGAAATAGGCCTCGATCACGTCGGGATTGGCACGGATGTCCGCCATCGGCCCCTCGACCATGACGCGGCCAGCCGCCATGACGATTACCGGGTCGCACAGGCGCGCAATCAGGTCCATGTCGTGCTCGATGACGAAGAAGGTCATTCCTTCCTCGCGGTTGAGCCGCTCGACGACAACCGCGAGGTCGTTGAGCAGCGTGCGGTTGACGCCGGCGGCGATCTCGTCGAGCAGCACGACACGCGGGTTGGCCATCATCACCCGGCCGAGCTCGAGCAGCTTCTTCTGGCCGCCAGAGAGGTTGCCGGCGAGCTCGTTCTTCACGTGGCCGAGCCGCAGCACCGCGATGACGTCCTCGGCTCGCCTGCGGGTCGCGGTCTCTTCGGCCATCACCTTGCGACGCCGGAACCAGGCATTGAGCACGCTCTCGCCCGACTGGCTCGACGGCACCATCATCAGGTTCTCCAGCGCCGTCATCGACGAGAACTCCTGCGCGATCTGGAAGGTGCGCAAGAGCCCGCGCTCGAAGAGCTGGTGCGCCGGCAGGCCAGTGACGTCCTCGCCGTCGAGCAGGATGTTGCCGGAGGTCGGCGCGAAGGCGCCTGCCACCATGTTAAATATGGTGGTCTTGCCCGCGCCGTTGGGACCGATCAGCCCGGTGATGGACCCTCTCTCGACCTTCAGCGAGCAGCGGTCGACCGCAAGCACGTTGCCGAAACGCTTCGTCACGTCCTGAACTTCAATAATCCCCTCGGACACGTGTTCCCCTGTTCCGATTGCCCAGTTCTCCCTGCCGCCGGCAAAGTGGTCTCCCAGCCTACCCACCGCGGCAAACTCGCCGAGCGCTCGTCGCCGGCCAAACGAATTCCGTTCACCTGGAGATGAACGCCGCGCATCTCGTGGCGCGACCGCGATCGCCGAGCGGGCGCTATGGCGCGCGGGGAGCCTATTGTATCAGAGATATTGTCCTAATTGGATTGATATGATACCGATACATGAACACCCCTCACCGGTGCGCGAAAAAATTCGACGCATCGCGCTGCCGCGGCGGCTGGTGGATGGAACGAACGGCAACGGGCAAAGTCGTATTGGCGGATCAGGCGGGAATGGGTTTCAGGCTACCTCCAGTGAACGCACTTCGTCTCTTTGAGGCAGCGGCTCGGCTGGAGAGCTTCAAGCTCGCTGCTCAGGAGATCCACATCACGCCCAGTGCGGTATCTCACGGGATCAGGACCCTGGAGGAGTGGATCGGTGTAGAGTTGTTCCGCCGTGGCCCTAGGGGATTGGCGTTGACGGAATCGGGCATCGCGTACGCCGAGGAAGTTCGGCGCGCCCTTACGATCCTTTCCAACGCAACGGAGAACTTACCGGGCCGGCGTAGCGCCGGTATCTTATCGGTTGGCGCACCGGCACCATTCGCGAACTACTGGCTGCTGCCCCGACTAGCCGCGTTCACGAGCCGCTATCCCGACATTCAGGTGAGGTTGTACACCGCAGAAAATGGGGGGATGTCTGAGCTTCATCGGTATGATCTGACGATCCAGATCCGACCCAGCCCCGGCGAAGGTGGTGCCTGGGTCGAGATGATGCCGCAGGAACTGGTTCCGGTATGCTCCCCGGCGTTTCTGATGAACCGGCGCGATGTCGCGGACGCTACGCTCATCATCCGCGGTCCATTGGTTCAGGTCGCGTCCGATGCAGAGGACTGGGTGACGTGGTTCGAGGCGAAGGGACTTCAGTCTCAGGAATCTGGCCGATCGGTTTGCGTGGACTCGGAACAATTGGCCCTCGAAGCCGCCATTCGCGGGCTCGGAATAACGCTCGGCCGGCGTCCTCTGATCGACAACCATCTCGACAGCGGAGCGCTCGTTGAGATCGGCGGTCCGCCGATCACCGCAGACCGGCGCTACTGGCTGGTCGGGAGTACGTCATTGCGGGACAGACCGGATGTCAAACTGTTCCGTTCCTGGTTGATCAATGAAGTGCGCCACTCGCACTCGGGCGGGTGGCGCCTCGACGAAAACTTCATTCCATCCCATCGCAGTCTCACTCGGTCAGGTGGGGCACGAGTGAGCATTCTGGAGCCGACGAATTGACAGATGAAGTCCGATTTCGTGGAACGGAAGTTCCGTTCCTGACCCTCGACGTTTTTACGGAAGGCCGGTTTGCCGGAAACCAGTTGGCAGTGTTCCCCGTGCGGAAGGTCTCGACGAGCAGACGATGCAGAGGATCGCGGCAGAGATGAATCTGAGCGAGACAGTGTTCATCACTCGTGCGGATTCCGAAGCACCAGCGCTGCGCATTTTCACCCCGAAAGTCGAGCTTCCGTTCGCCGGACA
>CAYYZC010000012.1:0-24431 GCA_964475605.1 uncultured Chelativorans sp. | reverse complement strand
CCTGCCTTGTATTTCAGCATGATGTGGACCAGTGAGGGCGGCACCGGCAGCTCCGTGTCGATGGCGCTGGCGAAGGGATGGACGAGCTCCGGCCAGCCCGGATCGTAGAGCCACAACGCCGATCCGCAGCGGCGACAGAAGCGGCGCTCGCCGCTCGAAATCTCGCAATGCGGATGCTCCTCGTCCTCGATCTCGGCATGGTAGAGGCCGAGCTCCGCCTCGCCCTCGATGCGCAGCGTCGCGGCATCGGCGCCGAGATTGATCGCATAGCCGCCTCCGCCCTGCTGCTTGCGGCAGATCGAGCAGTAGCAGAGCTGGTAGGGGACCGGCGTATGGCTCGCCGCCTCGAATGCGACAGCCCCGCAGCGACAGGACCCTTTCAGCAGCATCGGCATCGCACGAACCCTCCTCATGACAGAACCGTCACTTGCGCCTGCCAACGCAAGGGCGAAGAAAATGATGCATCATTTCGGCCAGATCGCGCTTTATCAATGGCCGGTCATCTGCCAGGCGAGGCAATTCATGGACGACGAGGCGATCAGGGACATGTTCGACGGACTCGGGCCGGTCTCGATCAGGCGCATGTTCGGCGGCAAGGGCATCTACCATCGGGGCGTCATCGTGGCGATCGAGATCGATGGCCAGGTCATGCTCAAGGGCGACGAGCGGACTGGCCCTGAATTCGAGCGCACCGGCGCGGCAAGATGGGTCTATCAAGGCAAGAAAAGACCGGTCGCCATGCCCTACTGGTCGATACCAGACAGCGCCGTCGACGATCCGGACGAGATGGCGCTGTGGACCCGCAAGGCCTACGAGGCGGCGCTGAGGACGAGGAAATGAGCGATGGATAGCAAGCCAGCACCCTTCGTGCCGCCGGCGCCGCGGCCGCGACAGGTGCCGCCGACGACGCTGCAGATGCTCAGGATCGTCTATCGCAACCCGCTCGAACTGTGGGGCGAACCCTCTTACAACGAGCCTTGGATCTCGATCTCGACCGGCATCGGAGGGCCGCTGGTCATCGCCAACGATCCCGGCCTGATCCGCCATATCCTGGTCGACAACGCCCGCAACTACCGCATGGCGCGGGTACGCCAGCTCGTGCTGCGGCCGATCCTGCGCGACGGGCTTCTGACTGCCGAGGGCGAGGTCTGGCGCCGTTCGCGCAAGGCGATGGCGCCCGTCTTCACGCCGCGCCATATCGCCGGCTTCGCCACGCCGATGTTGACGGTCTCGGAGCGTTTCGCCGCCCGCTACGAGGCGGAGGGCGAGGCGGACGTCGCCCGCGACATGACCATGCTCACCTACGAGATACTCGCCGAGACGCTGTTTTCGGGCGAGATCGCCGGCGATCCGGGAGATTTCGCGCATCAGGTCGATCGTCTGTTCGAGACGATGGGGCGCATCGATCCGCTCGACATCATCGGCGCGCCGAAATGGCTGCCGCGCTTCACCCGCGTGCGCGGACGCAAGGCGATGGCCTTCTTCCGCAAGATCGTCGCCGAGACGATGGCGATGCGGCGGGCGCGGCTGAAAGACGATCCGGGCGCCGCGCCGGCCGATTTCCTGACCCTGCTCCTGCAGGCGGAAGGCCCCGACGGCCTGTCGAGCGACGAGATCGAGGACAACATCATCACCTTCATCGGCGCCGGCCACGAGACGACGGCGCGCGCGCTCGGCTGGACGCTCTACTGCCTGGCCGAGGCGCCGCATGAGCGCGACAGCATCGAGGCCGAGATCGACGATGTGCTGCGGCGGATCGGCGACCCCGCGCAATGGCTCGAGAATATGCCGCTGACGCGCGCCGCCTTCGAAGAGGCGATGCGGCTCTATCCGCCGGCAGCTTCCCTCAGCCGTGAGGCGATCGAGCCCGACCGCTACAAGGAGCTAGCGATCGTCAAGGGCGCGCAGATCCAGATCATGCCCTGGACCGTGCATCGCCACCGCAAGCTCTGGCGCGAGCCCGACGCCTTCATGCCGGAGCGCTTCCATCCGGGAAACCGCGATGCGATCGACCGCTTCCAGTATCTGCCCTTCGGCGCCGGTCCGCGTATCTGCATTGGTGCCGCCTTCGCCATGCAGGAAGCGGCGATCGCGCTCGCCGTGCTGATGAGCCGGTTCCGCTTCGACGTGACGGAGCGGACCAGGCCCTGGCCGGTCCAGAAGCTGACAACGCAGCCGCAGGGCGGGCTGCCGATGAAGGTCACCCGCCGCTGAGGGCCGTGCCGGCTGTCAGGCGAGGGCGAAGACGCGTGCCGGTCCGCCGGTAGCGTTCCTGACCTTCGGCGCGCCGACGACGATCGTCGCGCCGACGGCGGGCAGCCGGTCGAGATTGGCCGTTCCCTCGATGCCGTAGCGCCCCGAGGGCAGCCAGGAATAATGGACCGCGAAATCCGGCGACTGGCCGAAATCCAGCGACATCGTGTCGACGGCGATCGCCCGCACGGAGGGCAGCTCCATCAGCATGTCGGTCGCCTCGACATGGAAGCCGGGGAAATGCATCGTGCCGCTGTCGTCGGCATTGCGGTACTTGTCCGAGTTCACATGCGCGCCCCAGCCCGACAGCATCGCCACGCAGGCGCCTTCCGGGATGTCGCCATTCTCCGCGATCCAGGCATCGATGTCTTCGGGCGTCACCTGCGCGTCGGGGTTTTCGTCCGCCTTGACGCGGATGTCGACGATCGCCAGCGGGCAGACGAGTTCTTCCACCGGCAGCTCGGCGACCGAGCGCCCGTCGGCGGAGAAATGCAGCGGCGCGTCGATATGAGTCCCGATATGCTCCTCCAGCCGCCAGATGTTGAGATTGTAGCCATCCGGTTCGAGCTTGTATTTCGGCTCGATGAAGAATTGCTGCTTGCCGTCGAAGCTCGGGAAGTTCTCGTGCAGCTCATGGGTGAGGTCGTGCGCGGTGGAGGGCGTCGCCTGCGCGAACAGCTTCTGCGGCGCGGCCGCCGCGCCGACCGCAGCCGCCCCGGCCAGGGCCGCGCTGCCGCGGAAGAGATCGCGCCGGCTCAGCATGCGCTGCTTGACGTTTTCGATGACGCAATGATGGCACATTTCGGTTACCCCTGCGGTTCTCGTTTATCCACCGGCCGAGAATGGTCCCGCGGCAGGGATGACGCAAGGGCAGTCCCGGCGCTCAGCCGCGTGCCTGGAAGATCGCCTCGACATGAACCGGCCAGCGCCGCGGCAGCACCGCGACGAGATCGAAGCGCAGCGACAGGAGCGCGAAATCCGGCTGGCGCGCGAGCCACAGATCGGCGGCGGCCTCGATGCGCCGCTGGGCGAGGGGCCCGACCGCGTCCATCGCCTCGGCGAGCGTCGGCCGCGCCTTGACCTCGACCACGGCGACGAGGTCGCCGCGCCGCGCGATCAGGTCGATCTCGCCGAGCCGGGTGCGGTGGCGGCGGGCGACGATGCGATAGCCCTTGCAGGCGAGCGCCAGGCCGGCCAGCCATTCGCTGCGGTGGCCGCGGCGATAGGCGGCGAGGCGCTTGCCGGGCGCGTCAGCCCGCATCGTCCCTGATCTCCAGCAGCCGCCGGTAGAGGTCGGATTTCCGCCCGCCTGAGAGCCGTGCCGCTTCCGCCGCCGCCTTGGCGGCCGGCATGTCCTTGGCCAGCGAGAGCAGAAGCTCGTCGATATTTTCTGCCGCGATCGCGGCTGCCAGCGGCGGCCCGACGCAGATGACGACCTCGCCCTTCGGTGCGCCGGCCTCGCGATAGTGGTCGGCAAGCTCGGCGAGCGAGCCTTTCCGGAATTCCTCGAACGCCTTGGTGATCTCGCGGGCGACGGCTGCCTGCCGGTTGCCGAGAGCTTCGGCCATCGCGGCGAGGCTGGCGGCAAGCCGCCGCGGCGATTCGAAGAAGACCAGTGTTCCTGGCACATGCGCCAGCTCGCGCAGCCTCGCTTTCCGCGCCCCGTCCTTGACCGGCAGGAATCCGGCGAAGAGGAAGCAATCCGTCGGCAGGCCGGAGGCCGAGAGCCCGGCAAGCAGCGCGGATGCGCCGGGGATCGGCACGATGCGGATTCCCTGTTCATGCGCTGCCGCGACGAGGCGAAACCCCGGATCCGAGACGAGCGGCGTGCCGGCGTCCGAGACCAGCGCGACGCTTTTCCCTTCGCCGAGCGCGGCGAGGAGTTGCGGGCCGGCCTGGGCTGCATTGTGCTCGTGATAAGCCGTCGTCCGGCGCGAAATGCCGTAGCGTTCGAGCAGGACGCGGGTCACGCGCGTATCCTCGCAGGCAACGATGTCGGCTGCGGCGAGCGTCTGCAGGGCGCGGATGGTGATGTCGGCGAGATTGCCGATCGGCGTGGCGACCAGATAGAGCGCCGGCGCCAGCGGCGGTGCTGCGAAGGGCGCCTGCCCGATCAGATAGGACGCATCGCGCCGCTCGCTCATTCACTGCCCTCCGCAGGCCACTCTGCCATGCGCGCCGTCCTCGCGAAAGCTCCCTTGGCCGTCATTGGCGGTCGCTGCGCGGCCTTGGCCGGGTTGACGGTGTGTGTGTCGATGAAGCGCATCCGCAACATCATGCCCGCTTGCGCGAGCCGCGTTTGCAGCTAGCATCGTTTCCGCGGGCGTGGAGGAATCGGATGGCCTTTGGTCTGTCGACGCTGAAGCAGCTTTTCGAGGGCGATCCCGCCGTGCGCCGCGTCGCCGGCGATCCGACGCTGTCGGCCGAGATCCTGCTGCTGTTCCGGATGGTGCTCGCCGATGGCGAGGTGCAGGAGGCCGAGCTCACGACGCTCAAACGCATTTGCCGCGATTCCTTCGGCATCGGCGAGGAGGGGTTCGCGCAGGTCATGCGCCATCTCAAGGACCATGGCGACGAGACCTCCGCCGGCCAAGCGCTGGAACTCTTCAGCGAGCTGCCGCGCGAGCGGCGGGCGGAATTGGCGCGCCACATGGCCGAGATCGCCAAGGCCGACCGCCAGTTGAGCCAGCACGAGGTGCGCCTGCTTGCGCGCACGCTGGAGATCCTGCGGCTGTCGCCGGAAGACCTGATTCCCCGACCCTAGACCCGGACTACTCCTGCGACAGGCACTCCGTCAGCGATGTCGTCAAGCCGGAGATCAGCTCGAAATAGAGGTCGGGTCCGTCCTCGAGCGCGGCCCCGAGCGGGTCGAGCTCGGCCGCGCGCGCATCGGTGCCCTCGATCAGGGTCGAGACGATCTGCGGCTCGAATTGCGGCTCCGAGAAGACGCAGGCCGCGCCGAGCTCCTCGATGCGCTCGCGGATCTCGGCGACGCGCCGCGCACCCGGTATGGCCTCCGGGCTGACGGTGATCGAGCCCGCCGCCTCGATGTCGAACCGCTCCTCGAAATATTGATAGGCGTCGTGGAAAACGACGAAGGGCCGGTCGCGGACCTCCGCCAGAGCGGCCTGCGTCTGCGCCGTCAGCTCGTCGAGCCGGACCTGCAGCGCGGCGGCGTTCCGCCGGTAGGTTTCGGCGTTGTCGGGGTCGGCCTCGGACAGGGTATGCGCGATCTCGCCGACCATTACCCTGGCATTCTCCGGATCGAGCCAGAGATGCATGTCCATGCCGTGATGGACGTGGTCGTGATCGTGATGCGCTTCCCCCTCATGGTCGTGATCGTGCCCCTCATGGTCGTGCTGCTCGTGGTCGTGCCCGTCGTGATCTTGGCCGGGTCCGGCCTCGCGATAGTGGAGAAGGGTGAGCCCTTCGACCTCGGACAGCTCGACGATCCGCGCGTCGCCGGCGAGCGTCTTGAGCGGCTCGACAAGGAAGGTCTCGAGTCCTTCGCCGATCCAGAAGACCAGCCTGGCGTCCTGAAGCGCGCCGGCTTCGGACGGCCGCATCGCGTAGCTATGCGGCGAACCGGCGCCGCCGACGATCAGCCCCGGCTCGCCGACGCCCTCCATGACGCCCGCGACCAGCGAATGGACCGGCTTGATCGACGCGACCACCGTGATTTCCGCCAGCGCCGGCATGGTCATGGCGAGCAGCGCCGTCGAGGCGGCGGCAAGCAGGCGGCGTGATCTCATCAATGAACCCTCCATTCCTGGTAGTAAATGTTATGACATAACATTATTTGCGAAACGCTATAACGTGTGCCATATCGATCTGGCAACCCCGAACGAGACGCCTGCATGAAAAAAGCTCCGATGCTCTCCGGCGAGACACTGGTCAGCCTCCGCGCCGCCGGTGTCGAACGGCGCGGCCGGTGGCTGGTGCGCGGCGTCGACCTCCAGATCGGGCGCGGCGAGATCGTCACGCTGATCGGCCCGAACGGCTCGGGCAAGAGCACCACGGCGCGGTTGGCGGTCGGCATATTGCGGCCGGACGAGGGGCATGTTGAGCGCATCCCGCGCCTGCGGGTCGGCTATGTGCCGCAAAAGCTTGCGATCGACTGGACGCTGCCGCTGACGGTGGCGCGGCTGATGTCGCTGACCGACCGGCCGAAGCGGCCGGAGATCGAACGCGCGCTGGAGGATGTCGGCATTCCGCATCTGGCGGCAGCGGAGGTGCAGGCCCTGTCGGGCGGAGAATTCCAGCGCGCCCTGCTGGCGCGCGCGCTGCTGCGCAAGCCCGACCTGCTGGTGCTCGACGAGCCGGTCCAGGGCGTCGATTTCGCCGGCGAGGTGGCGCTCTACGAGCTGATCGGACGGATCCGCGAGCAGACCGGCTGCGGCATCTTGATGATCTCCCACGATCTCCACGTCGTCATGGCGCAGACCGACACCGTGGTCTGCCTCAACGGCCATGTCTGCTGCCGCGGCACGCCGCAATCGGTGGTGGCGAGCCCCGAATATCGGCGCCTGTTCGGCACCCATGCCGCCGAGACGCTCGCCATCTACCGGCATCGGCACGACCACACCCATCTGCCCGACGGCAGAGTGTTGCACGAGGACGGCTCGGTCACCGACCATTGCCATGCCGATGACGGGCACCACCACCACGATCACGGCCACGAGGCCGGCGCGGAGGATCGTGCGATGGCGCAAGGGGAGGGCGGCCATGCTCGATGACTTCTTCGTCCGCGCGCTGGTCGCCGGCGTCGGCGTCGCGCTGACGGCTGGCCCGCTCGGCTGCTTCATCGTCTGGCGGCGCATGGCCTATTTCGGCGACACGATGGCCCATTCGGCCCTGCTCGGCGTGGCGCTGGCGCTGCTCTTCCAGATCAACCTGACGGTCGGCGTCTTCCTCGTCGCCGGGCTCGTCTCGCTGGTGCTGCTGCTGCTGCAAAGGCGCGGCGCGCTGTCGAGCGACGCGTTGCTCGGCATCCTGTCGCACTCGACGCTGGCGCTCGGCCTCGTGCTCGTCGCCTTCATGAGCTGGGTGCGCGTCGACCTGATGGGTTTCCTGTTCGGCGACATCCTCGCCGTGTCGCGGCTCGACATCGCGCTCGTCTACGGCGGCGGCGCGCTGGTGCTGGCGATCGTCGCGCGGCTGTGGCGGCCGCTGCTCGCCGCGACGGTCAATGACGAGCTCGCGCAGGCCGAAGGCATGGCGCCGGAGCGCTCGCGCATCGTCTTCATGCTGCTGATGGCGCTGGTGATCGCGATCGCGATGAAGATCGTCGGCATCCTGCTGATCACATCGCTGCTGATCATTCCGGCGGCGACGGCACGCCGATTTGCCGCTTCGCCCGAGCAGATGGCGGTCATCGCATCGCTTGCGGGCGGGATTGCGGTGATCGGCGGGCTCTCGGCCTCGTTGCACTGGGACACGCCGTCCGGGCCGTCGATCGTCGTCGCGGCGCTGGCGCTGTTCCTCGCAAGCCTGCTACCCTTCGGGCTGCCCGCCCGCCGCCAAGACCGGGCAAAAGGAGGTGCAGCGCCATGAGCATTCCCGACAAGCTGACCCGCAACCAGTCGCTCGTCCTCGACACGCTCGCCCGCGCCGACGGGCCGCTCTCGGCCTATACGATCCTCGACCGGCTGCGCGAAGAAGGGTTTCGCGCCCCCCTCCAGGTCTACCGCGCGCTCGACAAGCTGCTCGGCTTCGGCCTCGTCCACCGGCTGGAGACGCTCAACGCCTTCGTTGCCTGCGCCCATCCGCATTGTCATGCGCAGGGGCTGATCGCCTTCGCGATCTGCGAGAGCTGCGGCCAAGTCGACGAATTCTCCGACGAGATCGTCAAGGAGAGGCTTGGCGACTGGTCCGACCGCCACGGATTCCGGATCGACAAGACCGCGATCGAGATCCGCGGCCGCTGTGCGGGCTGCGCAGAAGCGGCCTGAGAAATTCGGTGTGCTCCGGCAGAGCCGGATTCTTCACGCTTGCATTTAATCAATCGATTGATTAAATTGCCCGTATGAAGACCCCGAGACATTCCGTTCAGAACAGTGCCGCCGCCACGCGTGCGGCCCTCGTCAGGGCAGGGCTGGAGCTTTTCGGCGAGAAGGGTTTCGAGGCGACCTCGACTCGCGAGATCGCCGCTGCCGCCTCCGCCAATATCGGCTCGATCGCCTATCATTTCGGCAGCAAGGAGGGGCTGCGCGACGCCTGCGCGGAACATATCGTGCAACGCGTCGGGGAAATCGCCGCGCCGGTGATGGGCTCCATGCCCGACGCCCGGGAGCTTCGGCCGCAGGAGGCCGAGGCGCTGCTGCTGCGCATGGCCGAGCGCATGGTCGGCTTCCTCGTCGGGCAGCCGGAGGCGGGGCTGATCGCGCAATTCATCCTGCGCGAGCTGCAGCATCCGACAAAGGCGCTCGACATCGTCTATGACGGCGTCTTCCAGCCGGTCCACAGCCATGTCTGCCGGTTGTGGGCGGCCGCGACGGGCGGCGATCCGGAGAGCGAGCACACCCGCATCGCCGTCTTCACCATGATCGGGCAGATCGTCTATTTCCGCATCGCCCGTCCGGCGGTGATGCGGCGCATGGGCTGGGCCGGGATCGGCCCCGACGAGGCCGGCCGCATCGCCGCCGTTGCGAGCGGCAATCTGCGTGCCGCACTCGCTTCGGAGCGGGAGGCAAGGACATGAGCTGGTTCTGCGTCATTCCCTTCGCCGCCTCGCTCCTTGCCGCCTGCGGCGAGCCGCCGCCGCTCGCGGTCGGCTATGTCGAAGGCGAATACGTGCTGCTGGCGCCGACGGGGATCGCCCAGATCCGCTCCGTGGAGGTGCGCCGCGGCGACCATGTCGAGCCGGGCACCGAACTGGTGCGGCTGGAGGACGAGGATGCCAGGCTCGCCGTCGCAGAGGGCCGGGCCGCACTTGCCCAGGCGGAGGCCGAGCTCGCCGATTTGCGGCAGGGCCAGCGGCCCGAGGAGATCGCCGTGCTGGAGGCCGCGCTTCGCTCGGCCGAAGCGGAGATGGCCGAAGCGCAGCGCGTGGTCGAGCGGACCGCCGATCTGCGCCGGCGCGGCATCGCCACCCAGGCCGAGCTCGATCGCGCCGAGACCGCCGGCGAGCAGGCGGCGGCGGCCGTCGGCCAGGCGAAGGCCAATCTCGTCGTGGCGCGATTGCCGGCGCGCGAGGACGACATCGCGTCGGCCGAAGCGCAGGTGGAGCAGGCGCGCATCGCGCTGAAGCAGGCGGAATGGCGGCTCGGCGAGCGCGTGCTCAAGGCTCCGGCGGCGGCGCGCGTCGACGATGTCATCCGCAGCGCCGGCGACGTCGCCGGGCCCTCGGCGCCTGTCCTGTCGCTGCTGCCGGAGGGCGCGGTGAAGCTCAAGCTCTATGTGCCCGAGCCGGCTTTCTCGTCGATCGAGGCGGGCATGCTGCTCGACGTGCGCTGCGACGGCTGTGCGCCGGACCTGCGGGCCCGCGTCAGCTATCTCTCGCCGGAGCCCGAATTCACCCCGCCGGTGATCTACTCGCTGGAGACGCGGCAGAAGCTGGTCCATCTCGTCGAGGCGCGGCCGCTCGGCGAGGCGCGGGACCTGAAGCCGGGGCAGATCGTGGATGTGCGATTGGGCAATAGGCAATCGGCAGGTCGGCAGTCGGAATAGGAACTGCGGCCCCTTCGATCCGACTGCCTACTGCCGATTTGCCGACTGCCTGGAGTTACCAATGGACGCCATCTCCGTTTCCAATCTCGTCAAGCGCTTCGGCGGCAGGACCGTGGTCGACCATGTCTCGATGAGCGTCGGCGAGGGCGAGATCGTCGGCTTCCTCGGGCCGAACGGTTCCGGCAAGACGACGACGATCCGGCTGATGTGCGGACTGCTGACGCCGGACGAGGGGGAGGGGACGGTGCTCGGCTTCGACCTCAGGCGCGAGCAGCTCAGCATCAAGCGCGAGGTCGGGTACATGACCCAGCGCTTCTCCTTCTACGAGGACCTGACCATCGAGGAGAACCTCGAATTCGTCGCCCGCCTCTATCGGCTGAAGCCGGTGCGGGAGCATGTCGACCGGACGCTGGAGGAATTGGGCCTCGCCTCGCGGCGCAACCAGCTCGCCGGCACGTTGTCGGGCGGCTGGAAGCAGCGCCTGGCGCTTGCCGCCTGCATCATGCACAAGCCGCGGCTGCTGCTGCTCGACGAGCCGACGGCGGGGGTCGACCCCAAGGCGCGCCGCGATTTCTGGGACGAGATCCACCGGTTGGCCGCCGGCGGGCTGACTGTGCTCGTCTCCACCCATTACATGGACGAGGCCGAGCGCTGCCATCGCATCAGCTATATCGCCTATGGAAGGATGATCGCGCAGGGCAAGGTCGAGGACGTGGTGCGCGACGCCGGCCTCACCACCTTCGTGCTGCGCGGACCGGACCTGCCGCGGCTTGCCGACGAGGTCACGGGCCTGCCAGGCGTCGAGCAGGTGGCGCCGTTCGGAGCGACGCTCCATGTCGTCGGCTCCGACCGGGCGGCGCTGGAGGCGAGCCTGCGACGGTTCGAGAAGCGCGACGGCGTGACGGTCGCGCTGGGCGAGACCAGCCTCGAAGACGTGTTCATCCAGTTCATGGCCGCATCGCGGGACAATATGCAATGAGGGCGATTTGTTCTTCCGGAGAAGCCGCGCCCCTGCGCGCGCCACTCTTCTGTGACTTGCCGGAGTCCGCCCGATGAGCCGCTTCCTCTCCCTCGGTCGTCTCGGCGCGCTGCTCAGGAAGGAATTCATCCAGATGCGGCGCGACCGCATCACCTTCGCCATGATGCTCGGCGTGCCGATCATGCAGCTTCTGCTGTTCGGCTACGCGATCAATTCGGACCCGAAGCAGCTTCCCGCGGCTCTCGTGGCGACCAGCCAGGATCACTACACCCGCGCCATCGTCTCGGCGCTGGAGACGACAGGCTATTACCGCTTCACCCACATGGCCGGCAGCGCGGCGGAGGCCGAGGCGCTGATGGCGCGCGGCAAGGTCGTCTTCGTCGTCACCATCCCGTCCGATTTCGCGCGCCGCATCGACCGCGGCGACAATCCGCGGATCCTGATCGAGGCCGACGCCACGGACCCCTCCGCCGCCTCCGGCGCCATCTCGACGCTGGGCACGGTGGCGCAGGAGGCGCTGACGCGCGAGCGCGGGCTGCAGGCGGCGCGCCGGCAGGCCTCGGATGAGCAGCTCGAAGTCGTCGTCCATCGCCGCTACAACCCGGAAGGCATCTCGCAATACAACGTCGTGCCCGGCCTGCTCGGCGTCATCCTGCAGATGACGATGGTGATGATGACCTCGATCGCGCTGACCCGCGAGACCGAGCGCGGCACGATGGAGAACCTGCTCGCCATGCCGGCGACGCCGGTCGAGATCATGCTCGGCAAGGTCTTTCCCTATCTGGCGGTCGGCGCGGTTCAGGTGCTGGTGGTGCTGTCGGTCGCCAAGGTGCTGTTCGGGGTGCCGTTCATCGGCGCGCTGTGGCTGCTGCTTGTCGCCGTGCTCGCCTTCGTGCTGTCGCTGGTGCTGCTCGGCTATTTCATCTCCACGATCGCGCGCACCCAGATGCAGGCCCTGCAGCTCACCTTCTTCTTCTTCCTGCCGTCGATCCTGCTGTCGGGCTTCATGTTCCCGTTCCGCGGCATGCCCGACTGGGCGCAATGGATCGGCGAGATCTTCCCGCTCACCCATTTCCTGCGCGTCATCCGCGCCGTCATGCTCAAGGGCGCCGACTTCCCGGCGATCGCCTGGGAGACCGGCATCCTCGTCGTCTTCATCCTCGCCTATGCGTCGATCGCGCTGGCCCGCTTCCGCCGCACGCTCGACTGACGATTGCCTTGGCGCGCATGCGTCGCCTATAGACGATCACGGCGCGTCCGCGCCGCATCCTCGGTGAACGGAGAGCAAGATGGAAAAGCGTCGCCTCGGGCGCACCGATCTCATGGTGTCGAAGATCTGTCTGGGAACCATGACCTTCGGCGAGCAGAACACCGAAGCGGAGGGCCATGAGCAGCTCGACTACGCGATCGGTCGCGGCGTCAATTTCATCGACACGGCCGAACTCTATCCGATCCCGCCCAGGCCCGAGACGCAGGGGCGCACGGAAAGCTATATCGGGAGCTGGATGAAGGCGCGGGGAAACCGCGACCGGATCGTGCTGGCGACCAAGGTCGCCGGGCGGACGCAGCACGACTGGCTGCGCGGCGGACGGCCGTCGCATCTGGTGCGCGCCGACATTCTCGACGCCGTCGACAAATCGCTGCGAAGGCTCCAGACCGACCGCATCGACCTCTACCAGATCCATTTCCCGGAGCGGAAGGCGCCCTGGGGCTCGAACCCGACGCGCGTCGGCAGGTGGCCGGCTGCGCGCCATGACGACGAGGCGCCGATCGCCGAGACGCTTGCCGTCTTCGACGATCTCGTCAAGGCTGGCAAGATCCGTCATCTCGGCCTCTCCAACGAGAGCTCCTGGGGCCTCATGACCTTCCTCAACGAGGCGGAGAAAGGGACGGGCTTGCGCGTCGTCTCGCTCCAGAACGCCTACAATCTGGTCAACCGCACATTCGAGGTGAACCTGGCCGAGGTCGGCGACCGGGAGGGCGTGAGCCTGCTCGCCTATTCGCCGCTGGGACAGGGCTTCCTCACCGGCAAATATGACGACGGCGCGCTGCCGGCGGGCTCGCGCAAGCAGCTCTTCGACAGGCTCCAGCGCTACCAGAAGCCGGGCGCCGACGCGATCATCAAGGCCTACAACCAGCTCGCTCGCGACTTCGGGCTGGAGCCGGCGGCATTCGCCGGCGCCTTCGTCGTGTCGCAGCCCTTCGTCACCTCCAGCATCATCGGCGCGACCTCGATGGACCAGCTCAGGACTGCGCTCGATGCCGCCGACCTCGCCTGGACCGGCGAGATGCAGGAGGCGGTCGACGCGCTGCACCAGCGAACCGGCAATCCCTGTCCATAGTCGGGCCAGCGGTGCGGCTGCAGGCGGGAACATCTGCCGGGAAAAGTCGTTAACGAGACATTGAAGCATGGCGGCGCATCCTGCGCTGGGAGGAGCCAACCCAGGAGAACGCGTATGTTCTGCTCAGGGAACTCCCACCAGCACCCCGCCCTCGGTGCCATCCTCGTCGCCTCACTCCTCCCGATTTCCGCCACTGCCGTCCGGGCGCATGACGCGCCCAGCGGCTGGAGCTATCCGACCGCCTGCTGCTCCGGCATCGACTGCCGGGAAGTCCGCGACGATCAGATCATCGAAGGACCCGAAGGCTACGTCATCAAGGTGACGGGCGAGGTCATCCCGATGACCAGCGGGAAGGTCCGCCAGTCGCCCGACGGCGTCTATCATTGGTGCTCGGTCGGCGGCACCGACGACGGCAGGACGATCTGCCTGTTCGTCCCTCCGCGCATGTTCTGACCGACCGGCCCTGCCGACGGTTCGTCTCGGCGCCGCGGGCGCCGCTCCGTAGTTTCGTCACTGGCGGGGTAAATCTACAGAACAAAATCATCCTTCACGAGGTCGATCGCTCCCTTCAACTTGATCGAAAAGTCGGCCTTGCCGTCGCCGTCGACATCGCCATAGACGAATGTGTTCTTCTTCTTGGCATCGAAGCGAAGCTCACCCTTCTTCTCCGAGAAAGCATCGTCGCCAATGAAGTCGAATTTCTGGTTGCCCTTGCCCTTTCTGGCGTCGAGCTTGCTGAGGTCGATCTTGTCCTTGCCGCCGAAATCGGTGATGACGTCGTGCTTCTTGCCGGGCTTGGAATCCTTCAATGCCTTGAAGACGAAGATGTCCTTGCCGCCGCCGCCAGTGAGCACGTCCTTGCCGCCGCCACCGATCAACATGTCCTTGCCACCGCCACCCTTGATCGTGTCCTTGCCACCGCCGCCCCAAAGCACGTCATGTCCGCCCCTGCCTTGGAGGACGTCGCTGCCGCCATTGCCGAGGAGGTTGTCGTGCCCGCCATTGCCGATAAGGAGGTCGCTGCCATTGCCGCCGACGAGCGTGTCGTTGCCGCCCTTACCCTTCAAGACGTCGTCTCCGCCACGGCCGCGAACGACATCGTCGCCGCCCATTCCAACAAGCTGGTCCGCCTCCCTCGTCCCTGAAAGGCGAAGATCGTCGGGTGCAGGAACGCCCTCGCCGAGTGGCGGCAGCTTTTCGATCATCTCCAGGGTAGATACATGGATCTGCCCTTCGTCGTCCGAGCCAAAAGCGACGAAATCGAGATAGCCGTCGCGCAAGACAGGGACCGTGCCGGCGCCGAAGAAGAAGACATGCTCGTAGTCGGGCAGGACGTCGGCAATCGTCACCAACTCCATCTTGCCGCCGCCGGTGTTGAGATAGAAGGCAGCTATATCCAGCGAGGTCGTCGGTCCGCTGGACATATAGGGCAGGATGTCGACGAGGCCGTCGCCATTGATATCTGCGAATTCAAGGAAGTAGGGGATCATGTCCCACTGCTTGTAGGACTGGTTGCCGAGGAATTTCTTCGTGTGATCGACGAGGCCATCCTTGGATCGCTCGAAGACCTGAAGCGCCCATTCGCTGGTGTAGCCCTCCTTCTCGCGCCGGCCTTGCGAGAGAACAAGCACCTCGTCGATGCCGTTGCCGTCGAGGTCTGCTGTCCCGATGTCGATGACCTCTTGCGCATGCTTCAGCTTGGGGTGGTCTTTGAGCGTGATGGCATTCTCGTCGCTGAACGAACCATGGTCGCTGAGGAAGACCTTCGAGACCCGCGACTTCCCGCTGGGTTCTTCCTGCTTGCCGAGAATCAGGTCGTCCCATCCGTCACCGTTCACGTCGGCCAGTTCGACGACATGATACCGCACCGTCGACGTATCCTTGTTCTGGGTGGCGACGCTCTCGGGAAGTATGCCGCGATCCAGCTTGAACTTGCCGTGACCGTTGTTCAGGAGGAAGTAGGGCTGGGCGTTGTGGCCGCTGCCATTCGTCGAGACCATGATATCGAGGTCGCCGTCGCGATCGATGTCGGCCACGGCTGCGCCATGCGAGAAGGCGTTCTTCCCGCCGGGTACCGCCTTCTCGATAAAGCCATCGCCCTTGCTCAGCATCAGCACGTCGGGCTCGCCCGGTGCCGGAATGGTGTCCGGTCCCGTGTTGGCAGCGTAGACGTCGTCTATCCCATCGCCGTTGAAGTCGCCGAACACCACTTCGCGCACCGTGTAGCGGGCCGGCAGCTCGGCAGCAACCTCGAAGAGACCGTTCTCGATCCCTTGCAGCAGGTATGATGAGCCCTTCTCGGTGAAACTGCTCGGGCCGAGATATACGTCCGGCAGGCCGTCATGATTGAAGTCGCCGAGCTTGACGTTGAGGATCCAGCCCATCTGCGCAGTGATGATCTGGTCAGACTGGTTGAACGAAAAATGAGATCGGAAATCCAATGCCCCTGCTCCTGCCGGTCAAAGTGATACGGTCGCGGCGCCATCTTCTCCACGAACGAAGCTGGAATGTCGACAGCGCGCCTGCTAGCACGGAAATGAGAAGCTCCCGTTTTTCGCATCCCCCATTTGGGGGAAGACGGGACAACCTATCGCAGATATCGACATCCGACTGCAACTTTCAGGCTTGGAGATTTAGATGCCGGCGGCAACTATCGAACTCGCACCCGACTCGATGATCACATTGGCCGATGTCGTCGACTTCCTCGACTGGGCGATCACCGAAGCGGATGTCCAGAACGCCAGCAAAACCAAGCTCACCCTTTCGGGCGTCTACAACGGCGAGAGCTTCGAGGCGGTGGTCAAGGGCAAGGGCTTCAAATTCACGGAGATCGACGGCGATCAGTATCTTACCGGTGGCACGCTGAAGAAGCTCGATGTGTCGATGGGCGGCGCTACGGTCGCGACAATGACGACGAATGCTAACCTTGCCCCGTTGGCAAATGCGGTCCAGAAAGAAGAGAACGGCAACTACGTCGCTATCGAGAAGTATCTCCTGTCCTTCGACTGGACCCTGCATCTGTCGGATGCAACCAACTACGCGCCGCAGGGGATGACGATCGGCGACGGTTACCGCTTCAACCTCAAAGGCAAGGACAAGATCTTCCTCGGCTCAGCCGACGACGTCTTCTTCTCCGGCGACGGCAATGACAAGATGAGCGGCGGTGGCGGCCATGACCGTCTCGATGGGGGCAAGGGCAACGACACGCTGAAAGGCGGTCGCGGTGACGACAAGCTGAACGGGGGCAGGGGTAACGACAAGCTCAAGGGCGGTGGCGGAGACGACACGCTGAAAGGCGGCAAGGGCAACGACAAGCTGAACGGCGGTGCCGGCAATGACAAACTCAAGGGCGGAGCCGGCAAGGACACGCTGATAGGTGGGTCCGGCCAGGACAAGCTGACCGGTGGCAAGGGTGACGACAAGTTCGTGTTCAAGTCTGCCGCCGATTCGACGGCCGACAATCCGGACGTGATCAGGGATTTCAAGCCTTCCGAGGACGACGTCATCGACGTTTCCGGCGTGGCGGATTTCGACTTCATCGGCGACGCGTCCTTCAGCGGTAAGGCCGAAGAACTGCGCTACGAGAATGACGGCAACAAGACCTTCGTCTATGGCGACAACGACGGCGACGGCTTGGCCGACTTCGCCATCCGCCTGCGCGGTAATATCGACCTCAACGACGACGATTTCGTGCTGTGAGCAGCCTTGTTGCTGCGCGACGGGTGCGCATCAGGATCGGTATCAATTATCGATAGCGCTAAAGATCCTGTATCGTTCATAAGCCTGGAAGATTTTCTTCTGGCTGTTCAGATTCATCTTCAACATCGCTGATTTTAGTTGCTGTTGAACCGTGTAGAGGCTGACACGTTTTGTTTCGGCGTACTCCGCCAGGCTTGTCGAGCTGACCACAGCGTGAACGACCATGGCCTCGGAGTAGCTGACATCATAGCCCGAGCAGAATGCGACGACTTCCTCCAGTCGAGGGTTTGCCGGGACATTCATCTCGACAATCGAAATGGCTCTCGGCTTCGGAGCGTTCTTGCCGAGGCGAGAGGGCGCGTGCGTCGAGCGCAGCTCGTGGAGGCGGATTGTGTAGGCGGCGCCCAATTCGTAACGCCTTAGCAGCAGCGAATCCGCGGCCTTGCGTTCCTCGTGCCTTCTTAGGAACTCTGTTAGCTTTGCCTGCTCAGATGGTTGTCTGCAGGCGAGTTGCCCATTGCGGATGGTAAAGAAACCCTCGTCCAGAAGCTTCCTCGCAGCCGGGTTTACGTGAACAATCACATCTCCACGTAGAATTAATATGCCTCCATTCACCAGATCTGTCGAAGCGAATGACAATTCGTGAGACAGATTGAGTTCGAAGTGCGCCTTGACGATCCTGAATGCATTCACGATATGTGGCGCAAGCCGCTCCAGAAACCGACGCGTCCGAGGATCGAATTCGTCATGGCTGGCGCGAGTGGAGATGCCGAACCAGCCGATACAGCCGTCGAGGCTCATATTTGCGCCGCTGATGTTGTGTATCGCATAGTTCGGCAGCAAATCCTGGTGGATGGCACTCCTGCGTGCTTCGTCGATCGACACATATTCCCGCTCATCGACGAAGAGCCCCAGCCGACGCCCCATCACCTTGGGGATTCGGAAATCTGTTTCCGCATAGTCGCGGAGATACTCGGAAGCGAAGCTCGGATCTCCTCTTGCGAAAAGGCTTAGATATTCGTCGCCTGTCTCAAGAGAAGCCAGGAGCAGATGCACCGAGCCGCCATTCGCAAATTCCGCAATGCGGCGGCCCGTCTCCATCCAGTAGTCGGGATTGGCGGCGGCTTCATACACCATGTGTATCAAGCGGTCGTCTTCACCCATCCATTTCCCTCCGCTTAGCCGCAGGGCCTATCGTGCGGTTTTCTGGCCTGCGATTCAATGGACGCATTCGATCTCGTCCGGGCCAGGCCGCTGCTATGACAGTCATCCCACCCTCCGAATGAGACTCCCGGAACTCACCCGTCGTTAACCGCCGGGCTCCTAGCCTCTCCGCGATTCGGAGAGGAAATCCATTGAGCTCAAATGTAGTCACGTTCCCGCTTCATCGCCGCCGGAAGCTCCTGAGCGGCATCGCCCATGTGCTGCGGTCGAAGCATGGTGCGGAGGCGACGCTGTTCTGGCGGGAAACCGCGAAGGGGCTGCTGCGCCAATTGACGGCGGAGGGCGTCGAGCCGCAAGCGGCCGAGCAGGAGGTGCGGAACCTGCTCTACGCCGTCCTTGCCGAGATCGAGGCGGACGCGGCGACAGCCAAGGGCTGAGCACCGCGGATCGGTCACCTGCATCAGAGACCGGCGAACTCCGGACGGTAGCGGCTCCCGGCATTCGCCGCGACGATCGTTTTCTTTGCGCCAGTGCAATGTAGCGGCGAAGAATCCCGTCCATGAAGCGGTCGCGACGGAACTTCCGATCAAGCGTCCTTGGAAAGGAGCCAGGCCATGGGTCACAATCGCGACGACGACAGGAGCACCACAACGAATTCCAGGCAAACCCGAACCGATGACAGCACGCTTCTCCCGATGCTCTTCGGTGGGCTCGCACTGGTCGTCATCGGGGCGGGCGTGGTCATGACGATGGTCTGAGCGCGGCCCTTTTGGTGGCGCGACCAACCGGACGATAGCAACTCACGGACGCATGCGGATTGGCACGGTCTGTCTCGCGGAGGCCGGCCGCTCATGGACGCGTGCGCAAAAATCCTCACCAGCACAAGGGCAATATGATGTCGGAACGGATCGTAAAGGCGAGCACCGAGCAGGACCACAGCCAGCACGGCGACCGGAATTCCATCAGCCGCCGCAACCTCCTGGTCGGCTCGGTCGGGGCAGCCGTCGGCGGGATCGCTGCGGCCCCCGCGCTTGCGGAACATGCTTCGCACGGGGTCGATCCACAGACGGTGGCCAGCCACTCGACGCATGGCGGCAGCCTGAGCAACAGGATCTATTCGGTGAACCCGATCGACCCGAACGTGGCCGATATCGCCGAGAATCCGACCAATGTCCCTCCTCCGATCAGCCGACGTGAACCGGCGACGGTCCGGGTCGATCTGGAGACGAAGGAAGTGGAAGCCCATCTGGACGGAAAGGCGATGTTCCGCTTCTGGACGTTCAACGGCACCGTGCCGGGTCCCTTCATCAGGGTGCGGGTCGGGGACATGGTGGAGGTCCACCTGAAAAACGCCGACGACAGCTGGATGATGCACAATGTGGATTTCCACGCGGCGACCGGGCCGGGAGGCGGCGCGGAGGCGACGACGGCCGCCCCGGGCGAAGAGCGCACCTTCACGTTCAAGGCGCTCAATCCCGGCATCTACGTCTACCATTGCGCGGTTCCGCCCGTGGCGCTTCACATCGCCAACGGCATGTACGGGCTGATCCTCGTCGAGCCGGAGGACGGGCTGCCGCCGGTCGACCGCGAATTCTATGTGATGCAGGGCGAGCTCTACACCGAAGAGCCCTTCGGCAGCAGCGGGCTGCTGACCGAAAGCTATGAAAAGCTGCTCGACGAGCGGCCTGAATATTTCGTCCTGAACGGGCATGTCGGCGCCCTGACCGACCACTACCCGCTGAAGGCGCAAGTGGGCGAGACGGTTCGCATCTACTTCGGCGTCGGCGGGCCGAACTACACCTCCTCCTTCCACGTGATCGGCGAGATCTTCGACAAGGCCCATCAGCTCGGCTCGGTCACCAGCCCTCCCATAACCGACGTCCAGAGCATCTCGGTCCCTCCGGGTTCCGCCAACATCGTCGAGTTCAAATGCGAGGTGCCCGGACGGTTCGTGCTGGTGGACCATGCGCTGTCGCGGGCCGAACGCGGTCTCGCCGGATATCTGATCGTCGAGGGGGACGAGAACCCGGACGTGTTCGACGCCCCGCCGAACGAACATGGCAGCGGGCATTGACGGACACTGCGCCGGGACGAGAGATCGGGAACCGCTCCTGATCTCCCGGCTGGTTGGATCCTATCCGGTCACGGCGCCCTCGTTCGCCGGGCGGGCAAGCGCGAAGAACTTGGACAGCACGCCATAACGGTAGCGCGGCTCGGGCTGGACCCAGGCCGCGCGCCGCCGGGCGATCTCGGCGTCGTCGACCTCCAGTTGCAGCAACAGCTTTCGCGCGTCGATGGTGATGATGTCGCCTTCCTCGATCAGGGCGATGGTGCCCCCGACATAGGCTTCCGGCGCGACATGGCCGACCACCATGCCCCAGGTGCCGCCGGAGAAGCGGCCATCGGTGATGAGGCCGACGCTTTCGCCTAGGCCGCGCCCGACCAGTGCCGAGGTGGGGGCAAGCATTTCCGGCATGCCCGGACCGCCTTTCGGCCCGAGATAGCGCAGCACCACGACGTCGCCCGGCTTGATCCTGTCGGACAGGATCGCCTCCATCGCCGACTCCTCGTCGTCGAAGACGCGCGCCGGGCCGGAGATCGTCGGGCTCTTCAGTCCCGTGATCTTGGCCACTGCGCCGTCCGTGGCGAGATTGCCCTTGAGGATGGCGAGATGACCCTCGCGGTAGAGCGCCTTGTCGAGCGGCATGATGACGTCCTGGTCGGCGCGTGGCGCGGCGGGCACTTCGGCCAGTTCCTCGGCCAGCGTGCGCCCGGTGATCGTCATGCAATCGCCGTGGAGGAGGCCGGCATCGAGCAGGATCTTCAGCACCTGCGGGATGCCGCCGGCCCGATGCAGGTCGACCGCCATATATTTGCCGGAAGGCTTGAGGTCGCACAGCACCGGCACCTTGCGGCGCATGCGCTCGAAATCGTCCAGCGTCCAGTCGATCTCCGCGGCGTGCGCGACGGCAAGGTAATGCAGCACGGCATTCGTCGAGCCGCCGATGGCCATGATGAGCGCCACCGCATTCTCGATGCTCTCGCGCGTGACGATGTCGCGCGGCCGGATGTTCTTCTTCACGGCCTCGACCAGCACGCGGCCCGATTCGGCCGCGCTGTCGAGTTTCTCGCGATCGGGGCTGGCCATGGTCGATGAATAGAGCAGCGACATGCCGAGCGCCTCGAAGGAGGAGCTCATCGTATTGGCCGTGTACATGCCGCCGCAGGAGCCGGTGGTGGGGCAGGCATTCTGTTCGATGCCCTCGAAATCCTCCTGGCTCATGGTGCCGGCCATGAAGGCGCCGACCGCCTCGAAAGCGGAAACGATGGACAGGTCTTCGCCCTTCCAATGGCCGGGCTTGATGGTGCCGCCATAGACGTAGATGGCCGGCGCGTTGGCGCGCAAAATGCCGATCATGCCGCCCGGCATGTTCTTGTCGCAGCCGCCGAGCACGAGCACACCGTCCATCCACTGGCCCTGCACCGACACTTCTACGCAGTCGGCGATGACCTCGCGCGACACCAGCGAATATTTCATGCCTTCCGTGCCCATCGACATGCCGTCCGAAATGGTCGGCGTGCCGAACATCTGCGGATTGGCGCCGGCCTGCCGGATCGCCTGCGCGGCCGCGTCGGCCAGCGGCTGCAGGCCGGCATTGCAGGGCGTGATCGTGGAATGACCGTTGGCGATGCCGATCATCGGCTTGTCGAAATCGGCCTTCTCGTAGCCCAGGGCGTAGTACATGGCCCGGTTCGGCGAGCGGGCCACGCCTTGGGTGATGTGTTTGGATCGTTCGTTATAGGGCATCGCAAAACTTTCCTGCGCCTGTCGTCATTCCTCGAATTTCCGAACCCATACTTGCCCTATCGATCCCGCCGCGCAATGCGCAAACAGCGGCCCTTCGTCGCCAATGCGTCAAAACTGTTCGTGGCGTCGACGGCGATCACACAAATCCAGTCTTGCTCGCCGCGTCGAGAGGGTCGACGGGCCGCTTCGGCTTTGACGCGATGCCAATGAGATAGGAATCCACCTCGTCGCCAGAACGAACCGAACCGGCTGGTTCGGGGGACGCTCGGTACGTTTTTTGGGAAAGGCGCGATGTGGACGGTGTGCATGGGCGAAGGCGGGTTGCTTCGATCAATGTAACGGTATAACAAAACATAAATCGAAGCACAGCCTTGTGAGGGGGTTTCATGCAATCCAGAACCGTCCTGTTGTCCGCCGTCAGCGTGATCCCCATGATCGCCACCGTCCATGCGCAGGAAGTGCTGCCCGCGGAGCTTGCCGGAACCACCGTGCTTGACCCGATCATCATCGTCTCGGACCCGCTGGGACGCTCGCAGAATGATTTGACTGCCGGCGTGGTGGTGCTCGGCGGCGACGAGTTGCAGAAGCGCCGCGAGACGACGCTGGGTGAGACCTTGTCCGGCATCCCCGGCATCAACTCCGACACGTTCGGCGGCGGGGCGAGCCGCCCGGTCATCCGGGGCCAGACCGCTCCGCGCGTGAAAGTTCTGAGCGACGGGGCGGGCCTGTTCGACGCATCCGAGGTTTCTCCGGATCATCAGATTCCGGTCGAGCCGATGCTGCTCGACGGGATCGAGATCCTGCGCGGCCCCAGCGCCCTGATCTATGGCGGCGGCGCGATCAGCGGCGCGGTCAATCTCCTCGACAGCAGGATCCCGACCTACGTGCCCGGGAACGGCATCGAGGGCTCGCTCGATCTACGTGGCGGCTGGGGCGATGGCGAACTCGGCGGCGCCGGCGGCATCACGGTTGGCGCAGGCAATTTCGCCCTCCGCTTCGAGGGGGCGCACCGGGACGTAGGCGATTATCGCGTGCCCTATTACGTCGTTCCCTCGCATGGCGGTCATGATCACGGGCATGACCACGATCACGACCACGACCATGACGACGCGGTCGGTTTCACGCGTCTGCCCGGCTCCTTCAACCGCTCCAGCACCGCGTCGATCGGCGGCTCGTGGATCGGCACCGACGGCTATCTGGGCCTGGCCTATACCGAGCGGCGCAGCCGCTACGGGCTGCCCGGCCACAGTCATGACTATGAAGACTGCCACCCTCATGGCTTCAGCCTCCATTGCGGTGGCCATGACCACGGCGGCGACGATCATGACCACGACCACGATCATGATCACGCGGGCGGTCACGTCCCCGAGGTCGACATGCTCAGCCGCCGCCTCGATCTGCGCGGCGAGTGGAACGACCCGATAGACGGTATCGAGCGGCTGCGCTTCCGCGGCGGCTACACCAACTACCGCCACGACGAGATCGATGACGGCGAGCCGGCTACCACGTTCCGCAACAAGGGCTACGACATGCGGACCGAGCTTCAGCATGCTCCGATTTTCGGTCTTCACGGCGTCCTCGGCGCGCAGTTCGCTGACAACGACTTCGTCGCCGAGGGCGAGGAGGGTTTCATCCCGCAAAGTAACACCCGCAACGGCGCGGTCTTCCTGATGGAGGAGTACCGGCTCGGCGAATGGCGCTTCGAGGGCGCCCTGCGTCAGGAATGGCAGCGGACGACGGGCGAGGACCGGCCGGATACGAGCCACAACCCGTTCTCGGTCTCGGCCGCCGCGCACTGGGATTTCGTTCCGGGCTATACGGCCTCGCTCTCGCTGGCCCGCTCGCAACGCGCGCCGCATGTGCAGGAGCTTTACGCCGACGGCATCCACTTCGCGACCAACACGTGGGAACTGGGCAAGGCGGACCTGAGGGAGGAGACCGCGCATTCGATCGAGTTCGGCCTGCGCAAGACCGAAGGGCCGACGACCTTCTCGGCAAGCGTCTACCACTACGACTACAAAGGCTACATCTATGCGGAGACGCTGGACCGGCACGAGGATTTCCGCCTGATCCGCTATGATCAAAGGGACGCGGCCTTCACCGGCGCGGAGGGCAGCATCACGCACGAATTCACGCCCTTCCTGTCGGGAACCGTGTTCGGCGACTATGTCGTGGCGAGGTTCGACGGCGGATCGGCGCTGCCGCGTATTCCGGCCGCACGGCTCGGCGTTCGCGCCGATGTCTCCTACGAGCGGTGGTCGGGGAGCCTGGAATACTACCGCGTCTTCGAGCAGGACAGGATCGCCGATTTCGAGACCGAGACGCCAGGCTACAACATGGTGAATGCGTCGATCGCCTACGACTTCGGAACCGGCCCGTTCAGGAACCAAGTCTATCTGCGCGGAACCAACCTGCTCAACGAGGCGGCGCTGAACCACAGTTCGTTCATCAAGTCGCAGGCGCCGCTGCGGGGAAGGCACATCGCTTTCGGCTTTCGCACCCAGTTCTGAGTCAGGGC
>CAYYZC010000011.1:17325-26713 GCA_964475605.1 uncultured Chelativorans sp. | reverse complement strand
CGATGTCGCGGTTTTTCGGCCAGGCGACGTTGAACGATTTGCCCGTGCGATGGAGGTGATCCGTCAGCCGGACGAGTGATCCGTTCTGCACCATCCGCTCGACCAGATGGGCCCAGCCGAGGGCTATGCCCTGGCCTTCCATGACGGACTGGATGACGGACACGTAGTCGTTGATCCGAAGGCCCTGGGGGGCAAGCGCGCCGCCAACCCCCGCCGACGCCAGCCATTCGGGCCAGGTCACCGCCGGTCTGTGCGGTTCCTCCAGATGGATGAGCTGGTGCCCGACCAGTTCCCGCGGGCTTGCCGGGATGCCGAAGCTTTTCAGGTAGGACGGGCTGCATACCGGATAGATCTCCTCCGGCGCCATCGGGAGAAGGCAATATTCCGGCCAGTCGTCCGGGTTGCCGCCGCGGATTCCGAGCGGCAGCCCTTCCGCCACCAGATCGAGGTCCCGTTCGCTCGTCTGGATGCGCAGCTCGATGCCCGGAAGGTCCTCGCGGAACTGCTGCAGGCGCGGCACCATCCACAAGGCCGCGAACGCCGTGGAAGCCGACAGGGTGACGTGATTGCCGCCCGCGGAGGTTCGCAGACGATCGACGGATTTCTGGACATGGGAAAGGCCGAGCGAGACATCGGCGAAGAAGCGGGCGCCTGGCTCGGTCAGCTCGACGCGGCGATGGCGGCGGACGAACAGCCTCGTGCCCAACTGGTCCTCGAGCCGCCTGACAGCCAGCGAAACGGCGGCTTGCGACATGCCCAGCTCCTTGCCGGCCGCCGTAAAGTTCAGCAGGCGCCCGGCCGCCTCGAACACGACCAGCCCGTTGGCCGAACGCAGCAGGTGCCGAAAGCTGTCCATAACCGGATATTATCTGATCAATTAGAATTTTCCAGCGTCACAACGCCGTCGTGGCGGTCTAGCCTTCCTCATCCTTATCCGAAGGGATCGAATATGGATGTCGAACTGGCAGCGGCCGCCAAGCGGCCGGAGCGCGGCGGGCGTCAGGCGCGAAGGCAGTTGCGAAGCCACGGTCCGCAAGGGCTCCACAGGCCCTATATCCTGCGCAACATCCCGCCCTACGACGTCTTGTCGGAGGAGAACCTCGTCCGCATCGAGCAGACGGCCGACCGCATCCTGGCCGAGATCGGCATCGAGTTCCGCGACGATCCAATAGCGCTCGACCACTGGAAGCGGGCGGGCGCAGAGATCGACGGCATGCTGGTCAAGTTCGAGCCGGGCATGCTGCGCGAGATCCTGCGGAGCGCGCCGGCGCAGTTCACCCAGCATGCGCGCAACGCGGCCAATTCGGTCGAGATCGGCGGCAACAACGTCGTGTTCTCGCCGGCCTACGGCTCGCCCTTCGTCATGGACCTCGACAAGGGCCGCCGCTACGGCACGATCGAGGATTTCGAGAATTTCGTGAAGCTGGCGCAGTCCTCGCCCTGGCTGCACCATTCGGGCGGCACGATCTGCGAGCCGGTCGACGTGCCGGTCAACAAGCGCCACCTGGACATGGTCTACAGCCATATCCGCTATTCGGACCGCCCGTTCATGGGCTCGGTGACGGCGGAGAGCCGGGCGGAGGATTCCATCGACATGGCGCGGATCGTGTTCGGGCGCGACTTCGTCGACCGGAACTGCGTCATCCTCGGCAATGTCAACGTCAACTCGCCGCTGGTCTGGGACGGCACGATGACGCTGGCGCTGCGCGCCTATGCCCGCGCCAACCAGGCGGCGGTGGTCGTGCCGTTCATCCTCGGCGGCGCGATGGGGCCGGTGACCAATGCCGGGGCGATCGCCCAGTCGCTGGCCGAGACGATGGCGGGCTGTGCGCTGGCGCAGCTCGAACGGCCGGGGGCGCCGGTGATCTTCGGCAACTTCCTCTCCTCGATGTCGCTGCGCTCGGGCTCGCCGACCTTCGGCACGCCCGAGCCGGCGGTCGGCTCGATGGTGGTCGGCCAGCTCGCCCGCCGGCTCGGTCTGCCGCTGCGCTGCTCCGGCAACTTCACCACCTCGAAGCTGCCCGATGCGCATGCGATGAACGAGGGCACGATGTCGATGCTGGCCGCCGTGCATTGCGGGGCCAATTTCATCCTGCATTCCGCCGGCTTCCTCGACGGCCTGCTGTCGATGTCCTACGAGAAGTTCGTGATGGACGCCGATTTCTGCGGCGCCCTGCACACCTATCTCGACGGGGTGAGGATCGACGACAACCAGCTTGCGCTCGACGCCTTCCGCGAGGTCGGGCCGGGCAGCCATTTCTTCGGCTGCGCCCACACGATGGCCAATTACGAGACGGCCTTCTGGGATTCCGGGATCGCCGACAACGAGCCGTTCGAGAAATGGGAGGCGGCCGGCTCGGCAGACGCTGCCACCCGTGCCAACCGGAAATGGAAGAAGATGCTTGCCGACTACGAGGCGCCGCCGCTCGACGCGGCGATCGACGAGGCGCTGCTGGACTTCATCGGCCGCCGGAAAGCGGCGATGGATGATGCCTGGTATTAGGCTATAGTGACGACCCGGGAGCGGCTATGCCGCTGCCGTCCACCGGTTGGTCGCCATGGCCCGGAAGGAGGAAGGTCGGCCGAACAAGACCAGAGATTGGGGAAACAAAGAAGAATGGAGGACAGGATGAAATTCTACAGAAGCAATGGCGATCGTGTTCCGGCCGTCATCGAGAAGATGGCCGAGGACGCCCGGGGCGGGCGGATGGATCGTCGCGAATTCCTGGCGCTGGCGAGCGCCATGGGCGCTTCGACGGCCATGGCCTACGGCCTCGCCGGCCTGGCGCTGCCCGGCAGGGCATATGCGCAGGACGGCCAGAAGGGCGGAACCCTCCGGGTCGCGATGGCGGTCAAGGCGCAGAAGGACCCGCGCACCTATGACTGGGTCGAGATGGCGAATATCAGCCGCACCTGGCTGGAGCCGTTGGTCACCTATACCAAGGACTTCACCTTCGAGCCCGTCCTTCTGGAGGCCTGGGAGGTGAACGAGGACGCCACCGAATACGTGCTCAAGGTGCGCCAGGGCGTGACCTGGACCAATGGCGACACGTTCAATGCGGACGACGTCATTTTCAATATCGAGCGCTGGTGCGACAAGGAAGCCTCCGGCAATTCGATGGCCGCGCGCGTCGGTACGCTTATCGACGATGCGACGGGCAAGGTGCGCGAGGGCGCCGTCGAGCGCGTCGACGACTATACCGTGCGGCTGAAGCCCGCGATGCCGGACATCTCGATCATCGCCAACCTGACCGACTATCCGGCCCTGGTCGTCCATCGGAACTTCGACGCCGACGGAGCGGATCCGATCGCGGCGCCGATCGGGACCGGCGCTTTCGAGCTGGTTTCCTACGACGTCGGCAACCGGGCCGTCGTCAAGCGCCGCGAAAGCGGAGCCTGGTGGGGCGGCGAGGCGCTGCTGGACGAAGTCGAGTTCATCGACTACGGCACCGATCCGACGGCCGTCGTCAGTGCATTCGAGGCGGGCGAGGTCGACGTCAATCTCGAAACGGGTGCCGACTATGTCGACATCATGGACGGGCTGGGCCTGGTCAAATCGGAGGTCGCGACGGCAACGACGCTGGTTGCCCGCACCAACGTCACGCAGAAACCCTACGACGATCAGCGGGTCCGGAACGCGCTCCAGATGGCGGTCGACAACAACGTCGTCCTTCAGCTCGGCTATAGCGGGCGCGGAACGATCGGCGAGAACCATCACGTCAGCCCGATCCACCCGGAATATGCCGAGCTTCCCAAGAAGGAGCGCGACATCGAGGGCGCGAAGAAGCTGCTCGAGGAGGCCGGCCAGCTCGACTTCGAGCATGACCTGATCACCGTGGAGGACGACTGGCAGAAGAACACGGGCGACGCCATCGCCGCGCAGCTTCGCGAAGCCGGCATCAAGGTGAAGCGTACGGTCCTGCCCGGATCGACCTTCTGGAACGACTGGACGAAGTATCCCTACTCCATGACGATCTGGTACATGCGTCCGCTCGGCGTCCAGGTCCTTTCGCTGGGCTATCGCACCGGCGAGGCGTGGAACGAGAGCGGCTACTCCAATCCCGAGTTCGACGCCAAGCTGGAAGAGGCGCTGGCGATCAGCGATGCCGACAAGCGCCGCGAGGTGATGAAGGATATCGAGCAGATCCTGCAGGATTCGGGCGTCATCATCCAGCCGTTCTGGCAGTCGCTGTTCTGCCATATGAACGAGAAGGTGAAGAACCACGCGATCCATCAGACCTTCCAGCTCGACTTGCAGAACGTCTGGCTGGAATCGGCCTGACGGTCAGGCAGGCATTCGGAAGCGGGCGGCCCGGCATATCGTCGGGCCGTCCGCCTGCTTCGGCAGGCATCTCATGAAGCGCGGTTACGGCGGGCGGCGCCTATGCCGTCGCGAAGCTGCGCATCTCGTCCAGGACCGATCGCGCTATCGGGACGAGATCGGAATCGCTCAAGGCGGGGTTGCCGGCCTTCCGTCCCGGGACGTGGACGCCGAGATCGCGAAGGCGCGCGAGATGCGCGGCATGCCGCTCTGCGAATTGCGGGTCGATGGCCGCGGGCGACAGGGCGATGACGGTGAGCCCGATGCCGGGAGATTCATGACCCGACCGGAAATCCTTCGCGTCGAGCGACCATGCGGAGCCGGAAAGACCGGCCGACAGGATCTCCACCATCAGCGCGATGTTGGCTCCCTTGTAGCCGCCGAACGGCAGCAGCGCTCCCTGCAGCGCCCTTTCCGGGTCGGTGGTGTCGTTGCCTTCCTCGTCGACGGCCCATCCCTCGGGGATGTCCTGCTTGGCTGAAGCCGCGCGTACGATCTTGAAGTAGGCCGTCGCGCTGGCGGCCTGATCGATGACGAGAGGGCTTTCGGGCGGCTCCGCGGGGGCCGCGAATGCAAGGGGATTGGTGCAGAACACCGGCTTGCCGCCTGCCGCCGCCGCCATCAGGGCCGGACCGTTGGTCGCCGCAAGCCCGATCATCCCGTCCAGCGCCAGGCGCCGGACGTAGAAGCCCAGCTCGCCGGTCGTATAGCTGTTCTTCTGCGTGAAGACGGCGAGCCCGAACGTTCGGGCCCGCTGCACCAGATCGTCATAGGCGAGATCGAATCCGTGCTGGGCGATGCCGCCCTTCGCGTCGGACAGGATCATCGCCGGAAGCGGATGCTCCACGGAGGGCTCGGCCTTGCCGTCGATCCGCCCATCGCGGAAGCCCCGCAGATAATACAGGAAATGGGGAAACCCCAGATCGGCCCGTCCGAACTGCATCGCCGACAGCGTGGCGTCGACGAGAGAGGTTGCGACGGCGCGGCTGGCGCCGACCGCGCCGCAGGCGTCCATCGCCAGCTTTCGGATGTCCTCCAGCGGCAGCGCAACGGTGTCTTGCGTCATCACAGCTCCAGACCGATCTTTCTTCCGTCATGGAAGGCATAAGGCGCCTGTCGAGGTGCCGCGCAGTCTCCGATCTGGAAGACGGGCACCGCGCTGCCGTCCAGTTCCCCGGCGAGCCAGTCGGCTGCATTGTTGGTCGTTGCGAGGACGAGACAATCTCCCTCCACGAAGGACCGGTCGCCGGTGTTGTGGTCGACGACCGTCGCGCCGTTGCCGTGCCATTCGACGACGCTGACTTCCAGCAGCCATTCGACCCCCAGCCTGCGGAGCGTCCGCCGCAGGGGCGCATCCGCTGCGGTGCGCTGAAGCTCCTTGCCGACGAGCGGATCGGGCGTGAGGATGGTGACCTCATGGCCTTCCTCGGCGAGCTTCCAGGCCGTCCCGCAGCCTCGCCATCCCCCACCCTCGTCGAGAAGGAGCACGCGCTTGCCCGGCCTCGCCTGCCGGGCCATGACGGCTTCGATCGGGAAGACGCCGCCCCTGTCCATCCCCGGCAGGACTTCCGTCGCCGGAAGCGCCTTCTGGAAGCCGGTTTCCGGAGAGACGGATCCTGTCGCGAGGATCACGGCATCGGCATGGAAGCCGGCGATTTCGGAAGCCTCGACATAGGTGTCGAGGCGGATTTCGACCTGCAGCTTCGCCAGTTGCCGCTCATACCACGCGAGCAGGTCGAGGATCTGACCGCGTCGCGGCTGCAAACCGGCCAGCAGGAAGTTGCCGCCCAGCCGGCTGGCGGCTTCGGCCAAGATCACCTGATGGCCGCGTTCCGCCGCGACGCGGGCAGCTTCCAGCCCGGCCGGTCCGCCGCCGACCACGAGCACCCTCTTCCTGACGGCTGCGGGTGTGAACCGGTCGCCGCCCCATTCGAACTCACGGCCCGCGGAGGGATTGATGAGGCAGCTTATCCAGTAGTCCCGCGAGCGGCGCCCCCAGCACATCTGGTTGCAGGAGATGCATCCCCTGACGTCCTCGGGCCGGCCTTCGGCAGCCTTGCGCGCCAGATGCGGGTCGGCGATCTGGCCGCGGACGATCGACACCAGATCTGCGGCGCCCTCGCCGAGCACCGTCTCCGCGTTCTCCGGCGTCCTGATGTGGCTCTCGGCGATGACCACCGCGTGCTTTACGGCGCGCTTGACGGTGGAGGACAGATCGGCGCCGAGCTTTTCGGGATAGAGGAATGTCGGCATGATCTTGTAGAAATCGATATAGCTGCCGGAACCGCAGGTCACGTAGTCGATCAGGCCCAGCTCGTCGTGCAGGGCGACGATCTCCGCCAGCTCGTCCCGCGACAGGGCGACCGTCTGGTCGGGCTCGTCGCTGACGGCGAGGCCGATGATGAAGTCGCTGCCGCATGTCTCGCGGATCCGGGTCGTGATCTCGCGGGAGATGCGGGTGCGATTTTCCAGCGAGCCGCCCCACCTGTCTTCGCGGCGGTTCGACCAGGGCGTCCAGAACTGGTCGACGAGCCCAAGATAGGCGGCCCATACCTCGACGCCGTCGAAGCCCGCCTCGCGGCATCGGCGCGCCGCCTGGACGAAGCCGTCGATCGTTTCCCGGATCTCGTCCTCGGTCATCGCGTGCGAGCCGTCGCTGTCATGGTAGCTCGGCAGGCCAGACGGGGACCAATGCGCGTGGAACGAGTTGTCGGAATCGCCGTGGCCGCCGACATGGTAGAGCTGCTGGACGGCGACCGCGCCATTGTCCTTGATAGCCGCCGTCACCTTCCTGAAATGCGGGATGACGTCGTCGTCGTCCGGCCGGAAATTGCCGCGCGTGAGAAGTGCTGCCGGGTGGACCGGCATGGGCTCGACGACGATCATGCCGGCGCCGCCGATCGCCCTTTCGGCGTAATAGGCTACGTGCCGCTCCGTGGGCAGGCCGTTCTCGGCCATGTTCGCGGTATGCGCACCGAACACGATCCTGTTTCGGAGCGTATGGCTGCCGATCCGGACCGGCGAAAACAGCTTGGGAAAGAGCGTGGACATCGATGCTCACCAGCGGGGTCGGTCGATGGAGGGTGTCTCAGGTCCTGAAATCATGCCTGGCGTGGAAGCGGTTCAGCTCTCTCTGCTGGGGAGCCTCGCCGGTGAAGATCTCGACATATTGGGGTATGCGCGCCATCCGGGTCGCGACGTCTTCCTTCGTCTGCATCGAGATGTAGCCGATCTGGATCAGATAGGTCGTGCGCGCCCGCACGTCCGCCGAAAGCTTGTCGCGGCCGAAGCGCTCGAACATCCGTCGCAGCGCATCGACGCGCTGCTGGTCCGCATCCTGCACCTCGGCAAGGATCTCGTTCGATCGAAGCGCCCAACTGCGCACCGCGAACTCGAACCGCGAATCGAAAAGATCGTCGTCGAGCCAGCAGTCGAAGACGTTGAGCATCGCTTCGGCGATCGACTCCGCATAGGCCTGCGATTGCCTGACGAGGTTGCCGGTGTTCTTCTCGCGCCATCGCGCCAGAAGCGCGGCCAGCAGTTCCTCCCTGTCCTTGAAGAACCAGTAGAAGCTCGTTCGCGAAAGTTTCAGCCGTTTGGCCAGGGGAAGGATCTTCACCGCCTCGACCCCAGACTCCAGCAGCGCATCGCAGGCGGCCTCAAGCCAGACCTCCGGGGAACCACGCCAGCCGCTGTCGTTCACTGCCTGATCCATGACCGCTTCCCTAACAAGACGGGCGGTCGGACACAACAGGAATGTTCATAAGTGTCGATTTATACAACAAATGTGTTTTGTAAATTGACACAAATGAACATTCCGGCATAGCCTCGGCGAGAGCAGCCAAACGGAGTCCGGCAGTGTCCAACGACCCTCTCCTTCAGCCCTACCAGCTCAAGCATCTGACATTGCGCAATCGCATCATCGTCACCTCCCACGAGCCGGCCTATCCGGAGGACGGGATGCCGAAGGAGCGCTATCGCGCCTATATCGTGGAACGGGCAAGGGGGGGGCGTGGCCCTGACGATGACGGCAGGCTCCGCCGCCGTGTCGAAGGACAGTCCACCCGTCTTCAACAACCTGCTCGCCTACAAGGACGAGATCGTGCCCTGGATAAGGGAGATGTCCGACGCCGTGCACGAGGAGGGTGCGGCGATCATGATCCAGCTCACCCATCTCGGCCGGCGCACGCGCTGGGACAAGGGCGACTGGCTTCCCGTGGTCGCTCCCTCGCATCATCGCGAGCCGGCGCACCGCGCCTTTCCCAAGAAGCTGGAAGACTGGGACATCGAGCGCATCGTCAAGGATTTCGCCGACGCGGCGGAGCGCATGAAGGCGGGCGGCATGGACGGCGTCGAGCTGGAGGCCTACGGCCACCTGATCGACCAGTTCGTGTCGCCGCTGACCAACGAGCTCGACGGCCCCTATAACGGCTCGCTCGACAATCGCATGCGCTTCTGCTTCGACGTCCTCAAGGCGATCCGGGTGCGGGTCGGGGAGGACTTCATCCTCGGCGTCCGATACACGGCGGACGAATGCCTTCCCGGCGGCACCGGGAAGGCCGAGGGCATCGAGATCTCCAGGCGCCTCAAGGAATGCGGCCTGATCGACTACCTGAACGTGATCCGTGGCCATATCGATACCGATCCCGGCCTGACCGACGTGATCCCGATCCAGGGCATGGCCAATTCACCGCATCTCGATTTCGCCGGCGAGATCCGCGCCGCGACCGACTTCCCGACCTTCCATGCCGCGAAGATCCCCGACGTCGCGACCGCCCGCCACGCGATCGCGTCGGGAAAGGTGGACATGGTCGGCATGACGCGGGCGCATATGACCGACCCGCATATCGTGCGCAAGATCGTCGAGAAGCGCGAGGAGGATATCCGCCCCTGCGTCGGCGCGAACTACTGCCTCGACCGCATCTATCAGGGCGGCGCGGCCTTCTGCATCCACAACCCCGCCACCGGCCGCGAGCTGACCATGCCGCACATCGTCGGCAAGGCCGATGTGCGGAAGAAGGTCGCGATCGTCGGCGCGGGGCCGGCCGGGCTGGAGACGGCGCGCGT
>CAYYZC010000011.1:0-17225 GCA_964475605.1 uncultured Chelativorans sp. | reverse complement strand
TGCCGCATACCGAGGTCCTGTCGAGGGGCAACGAGCTGGTCGTTTCGGCCTGGGACATCATTTCCGGGGACGTGAAGCCCGGTGCGAATGTCCTGATCTTCGACGATGCCGGCGACCATGCCGGCCTGCAGGCGGCGGAGTTCATCGCCGGGAACGGGGCAAAGGTGGAGATCATGACGCCGGATCGCTCCTTCGCGCCAGAGGTCATGGCGATGAACCTCGTGCCCTATATGCGCTCGCTCCAGAAGCTCGACGTGACCTTCACCGTCACCTGGCGCCTCGAAGCGGTCGAGAAGAACGGCAACCAGCTTGTCGCGCATGTCGGCAGCGACTATGGCGGCGTTGCCAGGCAGCGCACGGTCGACCAGGTCGTCGTCAATCACGGGACGATCCCGCTCGACGAGCTCTATTTCGAGTTGAAGCCGCTCTCGAGCAACCTCGGGGAGGTCTCCTACGATCAGCTGCTCGCCGGCCATCCCCAATCCGTCGCCCGCAATCCGGAAGGGACGTTCCAGCTCTTCCGCGTCGGTGACGCGGTCGCCGCGCGCAACACCCATGCGGCGATCTATGACGGGCTCAGGCTCGCCAAGGACATCTGACCGGCCGACTGCGCCGGGATCGCCTCCAGCGCTCGTCGCTGCCTGTGCATTTCGAGGAAGATGCGGTCGTCGCGGCCGGACCGCGGATCAGGCGGGCCGGAACAGTTCCTGCGGGTCGGGCGTGTAGCGCGCCAGCTTGTCGGGATCGATGGCCACGCCGATGCCGGGCATGTCGGGGATCGGCAGGCGGCCATCGCCGTCGAGCGCGAAGGGCTCGGTCGTGATGTGGTCGAGATAGGCGCTGCCGCCGATATATTCGACCAGGTCGCAGTCCGGAAGCGCTGCGGCGAGCTGGAGGTCGGCGGCGAGGCCGAGCGCGGTGTTCCAGCCATGGCCGACATAGCGGACGCCGAATTCCTGTGCCAGCCAGGCGATGCGGCGCTGCTCGCTGATGCCGCCGGCCTTGGTCACGTCGGGCTGGACGATGTCGAATGCGCCTTGCACGAGCCAGGGCACGAAGCTCTGCCGGCGCGTCAGCACCTCGCCGCCGGAGATCGGCACCGGGCTCGCCTTGCGCAGCGTGACGAAATCGTCGAGCGCGTCGGGCTTCAGCGGCTCCTCGAACCAGCCGACGCCGTAATCGGCCAGCATGCGCGCCGTGTTGAGCGCCCATTTGAGGCCGTTCGGCCAGAAAGCGTCGCTGCCGCCGGCATCGACGAAGAGTTTGGCGTCGTCGCCGATCGCCTCGCGCGCGGCCCTGACGATCGCCTCGTCGAGCTTGCGGTCGTCGCGCCGCCCGAACGGGCCCCAGCCGATCTTGAAGGCGGTGAAACCGCGCTCGACATGAGGCAGCATGACGTCGGCCATGCGCCCCGGCTCGTCCATCAGCAGCGAGCAATAGGGCTGGGCGGTGTCGCGGTAGCGTCCGCCGAGCAGGCGCCCGACCGAAAGGCCGGTGGCCTTGCCGAATATGTCCCAGAGCGCGATGTCGAGGCCGCTTATGGCATGCGTGAGCGTGCCGCCGCGGCCCATCCAGAAGGAGTTCTGGTGCAGCTTCTCGGCGACCCGCTCGGGCTCCAGCGGGTTCTCGCCGATGATCAGCGGTTCCAGGACGTCGAGCGCGGCACGCACCAGCCTGCCGTCGGTGAAGCAGCTTCCATAGCCGGAGATGCCGGTGTCGGTATGGATGGCGACGAGGCCATGGACCGAATCGTCCGCCTTGATCTCGTTGCTCCAGCCGCCCTGCGGGCTTTCGCCCACAAGCGGCACGGCGCGGATCGCGGTGATGCGGGCCGGCATCGGCGCACGTTGCGCAAGACCGCTGCCGCGGGCGCCGTCGACCAACTGCATGTCTTCCCTCCGTTCATATGGGCGCGGACCGTAGGCGGTCCTTGACTCGCGACAATATAGTATACAATCATACGAAACAAGCTTTCCCAACCAGCGAGGGGTTCCGATGTCGGATTCAGCCGGAGCAAGCCGGGTCAGGTGTGAGATCGATTTCGACCGGGAGGGGCGCCAGGCCGGCTATGCGCGCGCGCCGATGTCGCGCAACACCTCGGGCTGGGGCGTCATCGAGATCCCGATCGTCACCGTCAAGAACGGCAAGGGTCCGACGGTGCTGCTCACCGGCGGCGTCCATGGCGACGAATATGAAGGCCCGATCGCGATCTCGCGTCTCGCCCGCGATCTCGATCCGGGCATGATTCAAGGCCGCGTCATCATGATGCCTGCGGTCAACATCCCCGCCATCATGGCCGACACGCGCCTGTCGCCGATCGACAACTGGGACATCAACCGCTGCTTCCCCGGCAACCCGAAGGGCACGATCACCCAGATGATCGCGCATTTCCTCGACCATGTCATCTTGCCGATGGCGGACATTTCGGTCGACATGCATACGGCAGGGCATTCGGGCGACTCCGCGCTTTCGACCAATATGCACTATCTCGCCGATCCGGCCATGCGGGAGAAGACGATGGCGGCGGCCGCCGCCTTCGGCGCGCCCTACAACGTGGTCTTTGCCGGCGTCGACGAGGGCTCGACCTTCACCTCATGCGTCGAGCGGCGCGGCAAGATTTCGCTCGGGACCGAGCTCGGCGGCTGGGGGCGCGTCCATATCGAGGGCGTCCGCATCGGCCGGCGCGGCGTCGACAACATCCTGAAGCATCTCGGCATCGTCGAGGGCGAGCCCGACACGAGCCAGCGCGACGGCTCGCCGAAGACGCGCCACATGATGGTGCGCGATCCGGCCTCCTATACGTTCGCGCCCAGAGCCGGCCTGTTCGAGCCGACGCACAATGTCGGCGAGGAGGTGCGCGCCGGCGAGACGGCGGGCTGGGTCCATTTCGTCGAGGACGTCGATACGCCGCCGATCGAGCTTCATTTCGCCCGGGACGGCGTGCTCTGGATGGGCGCCGGGCCGGGCCGGGTGGCGCGCGGCGACGCGGTCGGCGTCGTCATGGAAGACTATGACGACAATTGGGACATCTGACATGGCCAGAGAAGGCGGGATGCGGCGCATCCTCATCGTGGAGTGCATGCAGGAGATCTCCTCCTTCAATCCGCTGCCCTCCCGGTACGAGAATTTCGATATCGACCGGGGCGACGGGCTCTATCGCCAGCGCGGCAGGAACACTGCCATCGGCGGGGCGCTCTCCGTCTTCGACGGCCATGCCGACATCGAGACGGTGCCGACGATCTCGGCGCGCGCCGGCAGCGCCGGCATCCTTTCGGCCGCCGGCTGGGAGAGGCTGTCGCGCGAGATACTCGAAGCCGTGGAGGAGAAGCTCCGCGACATCGACGGCATCTATGTCTCGCTGCACGGCGCGATGGGGGCGGAGGGCGAGCTCGATCCGGAGGGCTTCCTGCTCGCCCGCATCCGCGAGATGGCGGGCGAGGCCATGCCGATCTCCATCTCGCTCGACCTTCACGGCATCCTCACCGAGCGGATGATCGGCCAGGTCGACGCGATCGCCATCTACCACACCTATCCGCATGTCGATTTCGGCTCGACCGGCGCGCGGGCGGCGAGGCTGCTGCTCGATCTCCTCGACGGCAAGGCGAAAGCGCCGGTTGTGGCGCGCGCGGTGATCCCGGCCCTGGTGCGCGGCGACGAGCTGATCACCAAATCCGGCTGCTACGGCACGCTGGTCGAGGAATGCCGCCGGCTGGAGCGCGAAGGCAGCGTGCTTTCCGCCGGCATCATGATCGGCAATCCGTTCACCGACGTGCCCGAGCTCTGCAGCCAGGTGGTCATCGTCACCGATGGCGACGAGGCGGCGGCACGGCGCGAGGCGGAGCGCCTGGCGGACGAGTTCTGGCCCCTGCGCCACCGCATGCAGGGCAAGCTGATCGCCATGGATCGCGCCATCGCGCAGGCGAAGGCCGCGGCCGACACGGTCTGCTTCACCGATGCTGCCGATGCCACCTCGTCGGGCGCGTCGGGCGATTCCAACGCCATCATCGCAGCGCTCCGGCAGGCCGGTTATCGAGGCCGCGTGCTGGCGCAGATCGTCGATGCGCCGGCAGCGGAGGCCGCCCATCGCGCCGGTGTGGGCGCGACGATCGATGTCAGCCTCGGCGGCAGCATCGATCCGGATCGCTTCACGCCGATCGAGGTCGAGGCGCGGGTGAAGCTGCTCTCGGACGGGACGGCGCGGCTGGAGACGATGCAGTTGCCGCTCGATGCCGGGCGCACGGCGGTGCTCGAATTCGACAACTTCACCGTGGTGGCGATGAGCCGGACGGTGAGCCTGTTCGACCGCGCCATGTACTACGCCAACGGGCTCGATCCGCGCGGCTTCGACCTCGTCGTGGTGAAGTCGCCGCACACCGAATACCACATGTACGACCAATGGATTGAGCGCAACTTCAACATCGATGCGCCGGGCGCGACTTCGGCGGACGTCAAGAATCTCGGCCATACGATCTGCGCGCGGCCGATCTATCCGCTCGATCCGGATATCGATTTCAGCGCCCGGGCGGTCGTCTTCCGCCGCCCCGGCAAGATTCGGCAGGCGGGCCGGACGTGAGGATCGAGGCTGTTGACTTCTTCTATCTGGCGATGCCGGAGATCACCGAGGAGGCGGATGGCAGCCAGGATGCGCTGCTGGTGCGCGTCGCCGCCGGCGGGCTCGTCGGCTGGGGCGAATGCGAGGCGGCCCCGCTGCCGTCGATCGCCGCCTTCGTCTGCCCGATGTCGCACGGCGCCTGCCATCCGGTCGCCCATTCGGTGCTGGGGCAGAAGCTGGAGGCCCCCGAGGACATCGAACGGATCGCGAAGCAGGTCGGGTACCGCTCGATGGATCTGCTCCAGGCCGCGCACACCTTCTCCGGCATCGAGATGGCGCTGTGGGACCTGCTCGGCAAGAAGCGCGACGAGCCGGTGTGGCGGCTGCTCGGCTATAGCCGATCGCATCGCAAGATCCCTTATGCCTCGCTGCTCTTCGGCGACACGGCCGAGGAGACGCTGGCGCGGGCGCGCCAGGCGCAGCGCGACGGCTACAATGCCGCCAAGTTCGGCTGGGGGCCGATCGGACGCGCCGACGCTTCCGCCGATGCCGACCAGTTCGCGGCGGCGCGCGAGGGACTCGGGCCGGATGCGCATCTGATGGTCGATGTCGGCCAGATCTTCGGCGAGGACGTGGATGGCGCCGCCGCACGCCTGCCGGCGCTGGAGGCGGCGCGCGCGACATGGCTCGAGGAGCCGTTCCAGGCCGATGCGTTCGAGGCCTATGCGGCGCTCGCCGCGAAGGGCTCGAAGGTCGCGATCGCCGGCGGCGAGGCGGCGCACAACGTCCACATGGCCCGCCATCTGATCGCCTATGGCAGGATCGGCTATATCCAGATCGATTGCGGCCGCATCGGCGGGATCGGTCCGGCCCGGAAGGTGGCCGAGCTCGCGGTCGAGCGCGGCATCGCCTATGTCAACCACACCTTCACCTCGCATCTGGCGCTGTCGGCCTCGATGCAGCCCTTCGCCGGCCTGACCGACCATCGCATCTGCGAATATCCGGCAGCGCTCAAGCAGCTCGCCGTCGACCTGACCGCGAACCATGTCGAGCGCGACGGCAATGGCGAGATCGCTGCGCCGGACGCGCCGGGACTGGGGATGGAGGTCGACCTGACGCGGCTCGGCCCCTATCTCGTCGACCTCGAGATCAAGGTCGGCGGCGATCTGCTCTACCGCACGCCTTCCATCGGCTGAGCGCCCACCATCTCCGCGAAGTGGCAGGCGGACAGATGCCTTTCGCCGACCGGGCGCAAGGGCGGCGGCGTGGTGCGGCAGATATCGGCCGCCATCGGGCATCTCGTGTGGAAGCGGCAGCCGGGCGGCGGGTTGGCCGGGCTCGGCAGGTCGCCCTTGATCGCGGCGTAGCGGCGCTTGCCGCTCTGGCGCGCCGGCGCGGAATCGAGCAGCGCCAGCGTATAGGGATGGCGCGGCGCCTCGAGGATCGCACGCTTGTCGCCGGTCTCGACGATCTGGCCGAGATACATGACGGCGATGCGGTCGGAGATGTGCCGGATGACGCCGAGATCGTGGCTGATGAAGAGATAGGTGAGGCCGAGCTCCTGCTTCAGGTCCTGCAGCAGGTTCAGGATCTGCGCCTGGATCGATACGTCGAGGGCGGAGGCCGCCTCGTCGCAGACGATCAGCCGCGGGTTCAGCGCCAGGGCGCGGGCGATGCAGATGCGCTGGCGCTGGCCGCCGGAGAATTCATGCGGGAAGCGGCCGGCATGATAGGTGGCGAGGCCGACCAGGTCGAGCAGCTCCCGGAGCCGCGCCTGGCGCGCGATCTCGTCGCCGATCCCGTGGATGACCAGCGGCTCCATGATCAGCTCGCCGACCGCCATGCGCGGATTGAGCGCGCCGAGCGGATCCTGGAAGATGATCTGCATCTGGCGGCGCAGCGCGCGCATCTCGCCGGCGTCGAGCGCCATCAGGTCGCGGCCGTCGAAGACGACGCTGCCGCCGGACGGCTCCAGCAGGCGCAGGACCAGCCGCCCGACCGTCGTCTTGCCGCAGCCCGATTCGCCGACCAGGCCGAGCGTCTCGCCGCCGGCGATCTCGAAGGAGACGCCGTCGACGGCGCGGATTGCCTTTCCGGCCGACAGGAATCCGCCGCCGCTGCGGAACTCCTTCGTCAGGTCCTCGACCCGCAGCAGAGCGGGGCGGAGCGCGTCGGGGCCATTCATCGGGGCGGTTCCGGAAGGACGAAGCCGGTGTTGCGGATGCAGGCGGCGCGATGGTCGGGCCCGCAGGGGATTAGCCATGGCTGGGCCTCGCGGCAGGGCGGCCTGGCCTGCGGGCAGCGAGGCTCGAAGCGGCAGCCGGGCGGCAGGTCGAAGGGCGGCGGAACGGTGCCCGGGATCGTGTCGAGCCGCGCCACGTCCTCGTCGATCGGCGGGATGCTCGCGAGCAGGCCCTCCGTATAGGGATGGCCCGGACCGGCGAAGACGCGCTCGGCCGGCGCATCCTCGACCACGCGGCCGGAATACATGATCAGCACGCGGTCGGTGAAGGAAGAGACGAGGCCGAGATCGTGGGTGATCATGATCGTGCCCATCTGCCGCTCCTCCTGCAGATCCTGGAGCAGCTCCAGGATCTGCGCCTGGATGGTGACGTCGAGCGCGGTGGTCGGCTCGTCGGCGATGAGGACGCGCGGGCTGCAGGCGAGCGCCATGGCGATCATGATGCGCTGGCGCATGCCGCCCGACATCTGGTGCGGATAGTCGTCGAAGCGGCTTTCGGCGGAGGGGATGCCGACGCGGTCGAGCATGTCGATCGCCATGGAGCGCGCCTCGCGCCTGCCGACGCGGCGATGGCGGCGGATCGTCTCGACGATCTGGTGGCCGACCGACAGCACCGGGTTGAGCGCCGTCATCGGCTCCTGGAAGATCATAGAGATCGCCGAGCCGCGCAGCGCCTCCATGCGGCGCTCGCCGGCGGCCAGCAGATCCTCGCCCATGAAGGCGAGCCGGTCGGCCTCGATGCGGGCGTTGGGCGGCAGCAACCGCATCAGCGCCAGCGCCGACACGCTCTTGCCGCTGCCGGATTCGCCGACGATGCCGAGCACCTCGCCGGCCCTCAAGGTGAAGGAGACCTCCTCGACGATCGGGATGCCGGAGAAAGCGACGCGCAGATTGCGCACTTCGAGCAGAGGGGCGGCATCGGCCTGCGGCGCCGGTCCGGGTACTGACGGTCGCTCGACCTCCGACCGCACGGTCTCCATCAGCCGGGCTCAGCCATTGCTGCGCTGCTCCAGATGGCGGAGCGTCTCGACGAAGCCCTCATAGTCGAGGGCCTGCGTGTAATCGAGAATGTGCTCCTTCATCACATGCTCGAGCGTGGCCATGTCGGCCGCCTTGATCGATCTGAGCAGGCTGTCATGCTCCGAGACGATCGCATCCAGCCCCTTCTGGAGCGTCGAAAGGCCGAAGATGATGGTGAGCTGGCGCGACAGAGGTTCCCAGAGCTGGAGCAGAACGTCGTTGCCGGAGATCTTGCACAGCACCCGGTGGAACTCGGTGTCGAGGCGCGCCACCTCGTAGGAATCGTCGCTTCCGGCGGCGCGGTGGAGATCGGCGACGACCTTGTCGAGCGGTGCCAGAACCGCCGGATCGTCCTTCACCTTCTCCACCACCTCCCTGGCGGCGAGCGTCTCCAGCGCCAGGCGGACCTTCAGGATCTTCTCCAGCCGGTCGACGCTGACATCCATCAGCCGCATGCCGCGATAGCGCGTGTTCACCACGATGCCCTGGCTTTCCAGTATGCGCAGGGCTTCGCGCACGGGCACGCGGCTGACATTGAGCGCGCGGGCGACCTCGGCCTCGACGATGCGGTCGCCGGGCAGGAACACTCCGGTCGCCGTCGCCTCGACGATGGTGTCGACGACCTGGTCGACCAGGGTGCGCGATTCGAGCGGCAGGAGCTTCTTCAGCGGGCCGTCGCGTCGGGGGAGGTCAGTGGCGGGCATGGTCTTCTTTTCGTCTTCCGGGGCCGAAACCCGACCTTGAACGGATGGCCGATATCGTATACGATTATACGAAAGATGCAAAGGTCGTCATCGCGGCGTCCTTCAAGATAACCGGAAGTCGCAGGGGTAACGAACAAGTTCTCATAACGAGGGAGGGTTGAAATGGCAAAGTCATGCAGGGTCCGCAGCAGCCTGGCTGCCCTGGCCGCCGCGGCGCTGGTCTCGGCGTTCTCCGCCACCGCCGCGTCGGCACAGCAGATGGGCGGCGACGTGGTGATCGCGCAAAGCTCCAACCCTCCGAGCCTGGATGCGATGGTCACCTCCTCGCAGGCTTCGCGCAACATCAACCTCAACATCTATGAAACCCTCTACGGCTTCGACGACACCATCCAGCCGACGCCGATCCTCGCCAGCTCCGTCGACATTTCCGAGGACGGGCTGACCTACACATTCGCGCTGCGCGAGGGCGTGCTCTTCCACAACGGCAAGGAGATGACGTCGGAGGACGTGGTCGCGTCGCTGGAGCGCTATCGCGAGCACGGCGCCACGCAGAGCATGCTGGAGCCGGTCGAGAGCATCGAGGCGACCGGCCCCTACGAAGTCGTGCTGACCATGAAGGAGAAGACGCCGACCTTCCTGGAGGCGTTCTCCTCGCCGCGAGCGCCTGCCGTCATCATCCCGGCCGAGGAGGCCGCCAAGGGGCCGGACGAGATCGAGTTCATCGGCACCGGCCCCTATGAGTTCGTCGAATACGTTCCCGACAGCCATGTCGAGCTGAAGCGGTTCGAGGATTTCGTCCCCAACGAAGCGTTCGACGAGGCGGACGGCTTCGGCGGCAAGAAGACGGCCTATTTCGACACCGTCACCTTCCGCGTCATCCCCGAGCCCGGCGCTGCGGTCGCGGCGCTGGAGACGGGCGAGGTCGACCTGGTCGAGCAGATCCCGGTGCCGACGGCGCGGCGGCTGGAGTCCAATCCGGACATCGAGATCTACGAGAACATGCCCTGGGCCTTCATGACCTTCATCCTGAACATGAAGGAGCCGCCGACCGACAACGTGAAGTTCCGCGAGGCGGTGCAGGTGGCGCTCAACGACGAAGAGATCATGGCGATCGCCACCGAGGGGTTGTTCAACCTCTACCATGGCTGGATGTACGAGGGCTCTACCTACGACGCGGGCGAGGTCGGAAAGGACTACTACAACGTCCACGACGTCGAGCGCGCCAAGGCCCTGCTGGAGGAGGCGGGATATAATGGCGAGCCCTTCGTCGTCCTGACCGACTCGACCATCCCCGAGCACGGCAAGGCCGGCGTAGTGATCGCCGGCCAGCTCCAGGCGGCCGGCATCAATGCGACGATCAAGCAGGTCGACTGGCCGACGGCGCTCAACCTGCGTCTCCAGGATTCGGGCTGGAACGGCTGGACGCTGATGATGGGCATCGAGCCCTATCTCGGCCCCGCCGCGCTGATCTCTACGCTGACCGGCCCGGAGCCGCATTTCCGCGCCAACGACCCGGAGCTCGACGCGCTCTACGAGGAATTGATCTCGACCGACACGGTCGAGGGTCGCAAGGAAGTGTTCGCCAGGATCCAGGAGCGACTCTATCAGTTCTTCGGCGTCATCAAGATCGGCGAGACCGGGATGATGCAGGCCAGCCGCGCCAATGTCGAAGGCTTCGAGCCGTTCCGCTTCACCCGTCTCTATGACGTGTGGTTCGAAAACGAGTAGGATCGGCCGGGGTGCGGAGGAGGCGCCCGGCCTCCGCACCTCCATCCTCCCCGGCCGGACCGCTTCGGCGAGGGGAGCCGCGGCGCTCGATGACGGAGCGGGATTTTGACGGGATTCCTGATACGGCGTCTGCTGAGCGCGATTCCCGTGCTCCTCGTCGTCTCCTTCGTCAGCTTCATCATCATTTCGCTGGTGCCGGGCGACGTCACGGCCGAGATCGCCGGCAGCGAGTCGACGCCGGCGCAGCGGGAAGCGATCCGCGAGCGGCTCGGCCTCGACCGGCCCTTCGCCGAACGCATGCTGAGCTGGTACGGGCGCGTCCTGCAGGGCGACCTGGGCGAATCCTACCTGCTCAACCGGCCGGTGACCGAGGCGATCCTGGAGCGGCTGCCGGTGACGCTCTCGCTCGCCGGCATCGCCCTGGTCCTGGCGGTGGCGCTCGGCATGCTGCTCGGCATCATCGCGGCGGCGCGCCACAATAGCTGGATGGACCAGAGCTCGATGTCGCTGGCGCTGATCGGCCTGTCGATCCCCGACTTCTGGTTCTCGCTCGTCCTGATCTCGGTCTTCGCCGTCGGACTCGGCTGGCTGCCGACCGGCGGCTATGTCCCGCCCGGCGAGGACTTCCTCGGCTGGCTGCGGTCGATGGCGCTGCCGGCCTTCGCGCTCGCCTTCACGCAGATGGGCGTCATCGCGCGCATGACGCGCTCCAGCATGCTCGACGTGCTCAACCAGGACTATATCCGCACCGCGCGCGCCAAGGGCATGCGCCAGCGGATCATCATCTTCAAGCACGCTCTGCTCAACGCGATGGTGCCGATCACCACGGTCGTCGGCGTGCTCACCGGCGTGCTGCTCGGGGGCGCGGTGATCATCGAGACGATCTTCGCGCTGCCGGGCGTCGGGCGCCTCATCATCGGGGCGATCCAGCGCCGCGACTATCCGATCATCCAGGGCGGCCTGCTGATCACCTCGGCGACCTTCGTCTTCGTCAACATACTGGTCGACCTCGCCTATGGCTGGTTCGACCCGAGGGTGCGCGATGGCCGCTGAAGCCGCCGCCGTCACGGGCGCACTGCAGCGGCAGATCGCCCAGGCCCGATGGGAGCGCAGACGGCTCTTCGTCAAGCGCCTGCTGACGCACCGCTCCTTCGCGATCGGGCTGGCGCTGTTCATGGCGATCGTGCTCTGCGCCGTCTTCGCCGACCTGCTCGCCCCCTACGATCCGAACGCCAACGACTATCGCATGCTGCTGGCACCGCCGTCGGCGGAGCACTGGTTCGGCACCGACGGCTTCGGCCGCGACATATTGAGCCGCGTCATGCACGGCACCCGCGTGTCGCTCAGGATCGGCATCGCCGTCGTCGTGCTCACCGGCATCCTGGGCACGATCATCGGCATGCTCGCGGGCTATGTCCGCTGGCTCGACAACGTCACCATGCGCATCATGGACGGGCTGATGGCATTCCCGGGCGTGCTGCTGGCGATCGCGCTTGCAGCAGCGCTCGGTCCCTCCGAGCTCAACGCCGTCATCGCGCTCACCGTTACCTTCACGCCGCGCACGGCGCGGGTGGTGCGCTCCAGCGTGCTCGTCATCCGCGAGCTGCCCTATGTCGAGGCGGCGATCGCCGCCGGCGCCGGACATATGCGCATCATCTTCCGCCATATCCTGTCCAATGCGCTGTCGCCGCTGATCGTCCAGCTCACCTTCGTCTTCGCCGTGTCGATCCTGGCCGAGGCGATCCTCAGCTTCCTCGGCGTCGGACCGCCGCCGCCGGCGCCCTCGCTCGGCAACATCATCGCCGAGGGCCGCAACTATCTCTACGATGCGAGCTGGATCGCCTTCTTCCCCGGCATGGCGATCGCGGCAGCCGTGCTCGGCCTCAACCTGATGGGCGATGGCCTGCGCGACGTCATCGACCCGCGGCTCAGCCAGGAGCGCGGCGTCGGGTGATCACCCCATCTCGATCGGCGTGAGCACCGGCTTGCCTGCGAAGAAGGCGGAAAGGTTGGCCTTGACCAGATCGCAGGCATCCTCCCAGGTCTCCATCGTGCCGCCGCCGCGATGCGGCATCAGGACGACATTGTCGAGCGCCATCAGCCGCGCCGGCACCTTTGGCTCGTGCTGGAACACGTCGAGCCCGGCGCCGGCGATGCGGCCCTCTTCGAGCGCCTCGACCAGCGCCGCCTCGTCGATGATCGTCCCGCGCGCGATATTGACCACGATGCCCTTGGGCCCGAGCGCGTCGAGGACCTTGCGGTCGACGAGATGGTGCGTGGCGGCGCCGCCCGGACAGGCGACGACGAGATAGTCGCAATTCTCCGCCAGCTCGACCGGCGAGGCGAAATAGGCGTGGTCGACGCCTTCGACCGGGCGGCGGTTGTGATAGGCGACGCTCATGTCGAAGCCTTGCGCCCGCCTGGCAATGGCGCGGCCGATGCGTCCCATGCCGAGGATGCCGAGGCGGCGGCCATGCACGCGCGGCACCAGCGGATAGCCGCCGGCAAGCCATTTCCCCTGGCGGACGAAACGGTCGCCGCGCACGATGTCGCGGGCGACGGCGAGCAGCAGGCCGATGGCGAGATCGGCGACGCAGCCGTCGGTCACGTCGGGCGTGTTGGTCACGGTCAGGTTGCGCCGCCTGGCGGCATCGAGGTCGAGCTTGTCGTAGCCGGCGCCGGCATTGGCGATCAGCCTGAGGTGCGGCAGGGCGTCGATGAGTTCGGCGCGCACCGGGCCGGCGCCGACCATCGCCTCGATGCGTGCGGCCACGGCCGGGTCGAGATCGGCCGCCTTGCCGTCGGGCAGGTGGTGGAGCCTGAAATCCTCCGCGAAACGCGTCATGTACCAGTCGGGCCCGCTGCCGACGAAGACGATCTCTGGTTTGGTCACAACGCCTCCTTGCTTGTCCTGTCCGCTCTGCCGCGGAGCGCATGCCGATAAAGAGCCATCAAACGTTGACTCTCGTAAGATCGTATACGATCATACGAAATGTTCCAAGCGCGAACGGATCCGATTGGACGCATTCGGCACCTCGATGACCGATAGCTTAGGGAGGTAGGAATGACTTGGACCAGGCGTGATTTTTTGAAGACCGGCGCAATCCTGGGCATGTCGGTGCCCGCGGCCACACAGCCGTTCAAGCTTGCCGCGCAGGAGGCGGCGCCGAAGGCGGGCGGCTCCGCGGTCGTCGGCATGAATGCGGCCACGGAGACGATCGACCCGCATTTCTCGCGCTCGCAGGCGGCGCGCAACGTGCTCATGCATATCTACGAGACCCTGGTCACGATCGGCGAGAACGGCGCGCCGCAGCTCCAGCTCGCCGAAAGCCTCGACATCTCGGAGGACCACAGGACCTACACGTTCCAGCTCCGCAAGGAGGTGCCGTTCCACAACGGCAAGGAGATGACGTCGGAAGACGTCAAGCTCTCGCTGGAGCGCTATCACAGGGTCAGCCCGGAGAAGGTCAGGCTTGATCCGGTCGACCGCATCTCGACGCCCGACGCCCATACCGTCGTGGTCGAGCTCAAGCAGTCGATGCCGAGCTGGATCGAGCTGATCAAGTCGCCGGCCTCGCCGCTCACCATCATCCCGGCGGAAGAGTGCGACAAGGGACCGAACGAGATCGCCTCGATCGCCACCGGCCCGTTCGAGTTCGTCGACTGGGACGGCGTCACCCAGCTCCGGATCCGCCGTTTCGACGACTACAAGCAGAACGACGCCTATGAGGGCCGCGACGGCTATGGCGGCAAGCGCACCGCCTATCTCGACGAGGTCACCTTCAAGGTCGTCACCGAGGCGAGCGGCCGCGTCAGCGGCCTCCAGGTCGGCGAGCTCACGCTGGCCGACGACATCCCGGTTCCCGCCGCGCGGCGGCTGGAGGGCGATGCCCAGATCAGGACCTACGACCGGCTGCCGATCTCCATCAACCTCGTGCCGATGAACGTCGCGCGCGCCCCGACCGACAACCGGCTGGTGCGCAGCGCCATCCAGCACGTGCTCAACACCGAAGAGATCATGGGCATCGCGACGGACGGTCTGTTCCAGCTCAACCCGTCCTTCGTCTATCCGGACAGCCCTTTCTATCCGGCGGATCCCGACCAGCTCGTCTACAACGAGGCCAATGCCGAGCGTGCCAAGGCGCTGCTCGAGGAGGCCGGCTACAACGGCCAGGAGGTGGTCCTTCTCACCAGCTCCGACATCGCCTCGCTGCAGGAAGCTGCGGTGGTGATGGCCGAGCAGATCAAGTCGATCGGCATTCCGGTCCAGATGAAGGTGCTGGACTGGCCGGGCGCCAACGCGATGCGCGCCGACCCCACCTCCTACAACATGTTCAGCACCGCCTATGCGATCCAGCCCATGCTCGGACCGTTCCAGTATCAGCGTCTGGTCTCCGGCCCCACCAACTGGTTCTACTACGAGGAGGACCAGGCGATGGAGCAGGCATGGGACGACCTGCTCAGCGCCGGCTCGGACGAGGAGCGCCGCAAGGCATGGTGGGAGATCGAGCTTCGCCTCAACCAGGAAGCCTATCTCCTCAAGCTCGGGGATCGCGGCATCAAGCAGGCCTCGACCGCCAGGCTGCAGAACTACGCGCCGTATGACGCGATGCGCATGTGGGACGTCTGGCTGTCCTGACGCGGTCCCTGTCGGGAGCAGCATATGATCGATGTCGTGGCGCGTCGGCTGATCAGCATGGTTCCCGTGCTGTTCGGCGTCAGCCTGGTCACCTTCGCGCTGATCCACATCATCCCCGGCGATGCGGCCACCGTCATCGCCGGGCCCGATGCGTCGCGCGACCAGGTGGAGGCGATCAGGCAGGTGCTGGGGCTGGACAGGCCGCTGCATGTCCAGCTCGGCCGCTGGTACTGGAACCTGTTCCAGGGCGATCTCGGCCAGTCCTTCATGCTCGGCCGCAGCGTCGTGCAGGCGATCATGGAGCGGCTTCCGACGACGCTGCTGCTCACCACCTATTCGATCCTGCTGACCATGCCCTTCGGCATCGTTGCCGGGCTGCTTGCCGCCTACCGGCAGAACACATGGGTCGACACGGTGGTGATGTCGATCGCGCTGGTCGGCGTCTCGGTGCCGAGCTTCTGGCTGAGCGTGATGGGCATATTGCTCTTCTCCGTGACGCTCGGCTGGCTGCCGACGAGCGGCTACGTGCCGCCGAGCCAGGGCATCCTCGCCTGCCTCTGGTCGCTGACCCTGCCGGCGCTGTCGCTGGCCGTATTCCAGATCGGCCTGCTCGCCCGCATGACCCGCGCCACCACGCTCGAGGTGCTGCGGCAGGACTTCATCCGCACCGCGCGCGCCAAGGGCGTCTCCGAATGGAAGACGGTCGCCAAGCACGCGCTTTCCAACGTCATGATCCCGGTGGTGACCGTGATCGGCCTGCTCGTCAATGTCGCGATCGCCGGCGCGGTGGTGATCGAGCAGATCTTCGTCCTGCCGGGCGTGGGGCAGCTGGTGGTGCAGGGCATATTGCGGCGCGACTATCCGGTCATCCAGGGTTCCATTCTCGCGGTGGCGGTGCTGCTGGTGGTGATCAACCTGATCGTCGACCTGCTCTATGCCTATCTCGATCCGAGGCTTCGCCATGACTGACGCGACGGCCGACCTCCTGCCGGAGCGGGTTTCCGCACCCTGGCGCGCCACGGCGGGCAGGCTGTTTCGCCACAAGGGGTTCCTGATCGGCACCTTCATCGTGGTCGTGATGCTGGTGGCGGCCGTCGTCGGCGTCACCGGAATCGCCGGCGATCCGCTCGGCATCAGGTACGATGCGCGCATGGTGCCGCCTTCGGCCGAATTCGTCTTCGGGACCGACCATTTCGGACGCAGCATCTTCACGCGCGTGCTCGCCGGAACCCATCTGTCGCTGATCATCGGCGCCAGCGTCGTCGTCATCACGGCGATCTTCGGCACGCTGATCGGCGCCATGGCGGGTTATTTCCAGCGCCTCGACGGCATCATCATGCGCTCCATGGATGCGCTGATGGCGTTTCCGCCGCTGATGCTCGCCATCGCCATCGCGGCCGCGCTGGGCACCGGGCTGGTCAACCTGATCGTTGCGCTGAGCATCGCCTACACGCCGCGCACGGCGCGTATCGTGCGTGCCGCCGTGCTCGGCATCCGGGGCGCGGAATATGTCGAATCGGCGCGCCTGTCTGGCGCCAGCCACCGCCGCATCATCCTCAGGCACATCCTGCCCAACAGCATGGCGCCGCTGGTCGTCGACCTGACCTTCGTCTTCGCCTATGCGATCCTGGCGGAGGCCGCGCTCAGCTTCCTCGGCGTCGGGCCGCCGCCGCCGACGCCGACCTGGGGCAACATCATCGCCGAGGGCCGCGACTATATGGTCGATGCGCCGTGGATCAGCATCTTCCCGGGCCTCGTCATCGCCTTCACCGTGCTCGGGCTGAACCTCCTCGGCGACGGGCTGCGCGACATTCTCGATCCGCGCCTCAACACGACGACATAGGAGGCCGGTCGATGGAAGCCTTGCTCGACATCAGGGGCCTGCGCACCGAGTTCGGACCGCGCAGCAGGCCCTTCGCCGCCGTCGACGGGATCGATCTCCAGATCGCGCCGGGCGAGCGGCTGGCGATCGTCGGCGAATCGGGTTCCGGCAAGACGATGACGGCGCTCTCGATCATGGGGCTGATCCCGGAATCGGGGCGCATCGCGGCCGGTGAGATCGTCTTCCAGGGCCGCGACCTGCTGCGCCTGTCGCGCAAGGAGATGCGCGCGCTCTGCGGCGGCGACATCTCGATGATCTTCCAGGAGCCGATGACCTCGCTCAACCCGGTCTTCACCGTCGGCGACCAGATCATGGAGGCGATTGCGCTGCATCAGGGACTGAAGGGCAGGGCGGCGCGTGAGCGCGCGATCGAGCTGCTGACGCTGGTCAAGGTGCCGTCGCCGGAGCGGCGCGTCGACAACTATCCGCACGAGCTTTCCGGGGGCATGCGCCAGCGC
>CAYYZC010000010.1:12009-27334 GCA_964475605.1 uncultured Chelativorans sp. | reverse complement strand
ACATTCATAAGCCGCGTCGGTGTCGTTGATGTTGTTGTAGGAGAGTTGCTTGCCCTGGAGCTGGCGTGCCGTCGCCACGCCGGGGCGCCTGTCGCCGGTGACGTAGAAGGCGGCCTTCTGGTGCGGGTTCTCGCCATAGCGCATCTCGGACCGGAGCCGGCCGGCGAAGGCGCGCCATTGCGGCTGGTCCTCGCCGATCGCGTCGGCGAACCAGCCCGATATCGCTGCGTCATAGGCGGCGGTGCGGGCATAGGCCCTGGCAGCCATCCTCTGCCTGAAGGCATGGCTCGTGGCGCCGTCATGGGCGTCGAGCGTTTCGACGAGCGCCTGGTAGTCGTCCGGGTCGGTCAGCACCGTCACATAGGCATGGTTCTTGGCCGAGGCGCGGACCATGGCGGGGCCGCCGATGTCGATATTCTCGACGATCGAGGCATAGTCGCCGCCGCCGGCGAGCACCTCCTCGAAGGGATAGAGATTGACCACGGCGAGGTCGATCGGGCCGATGCCGTGCGTCTCCATGGCGGCGCGATGCTCCGCATCGCCGCGTATGGCGAGCAGCCCGCCATGGATGGCGGGGTGGAGGGTCTTGACGCGGCCGTCCATGATCTCGGGGAAGCCGGTGAGGTCGGAGACGTCGCGGACCGCGATGCCGACTTCGGCGATCGCCTTCGCGGTGCCGCCGGTGGACACCAGCTCGATGCCGCGTGACGACAGCGCCCGCGCCAGCACGATCAGGTTCGTCTTGTCGGAGACCGAGAGCAGCGCCCGGCGTACCGGCACGAGATCCGGGGCTTCAATCCTCTTTGCTGCAACGGCCATGCTGTCTGCTCCGGAGCTCGTTCGGGAGCCGCCGGGGGTAGCACAGCCGCGCCGGAATTCAAGTTCCGGCGTGTCCGGGAGGCTCTTCCGCCGCGGCCTTGCGCCATTCGATCTCGCGCGCCAGCAACCGCTTCGTCTCGGCAAGGTCCTTCTTCAGCAACCGGTGCCGCGCCAGCAGGCTCCGCTCGCCGCGCCGCGCGAGATGCGCCGACAGGCCGGCCGCCAGCAGCGCCGTCCAGCCGATGACCGCCGCGGCCGCGGCCGCATCGCTCTCCTCTGCCTTTCCCAGCAACCAGACCGTCAATGACGCGATCGTCACGACAGCGACGGCGATCGGCACGGTGCGGCCTGCGACCAGCGCCGGCAGCGCCGCGGCGAGGGTGGTCCAGAACAGGTAGGGATGGGCGCGGGCCGCACCTGCCGCCTCGCCGATCCATTCGGCCGAACGGTGCGACGCCTCGTTCCGCATCCACTCCAGGATCGCGTCCAGAAAGTCCATAGCGAGCCTCTTTTCCGACCTCGCCGACATGACGGCCGCAGCATCGTTAGCCGCCGCTCTCGATCCGCCGGTCCTTCACGGCGCCGCGGGCCGTTACAATGGCACGCCATGACGGGGTTAACCACCGGTAAAGATTTCAATTGCGGATTTCATGCACCAGGACTAGGCTGATTACTGGGTGCCGGGGAGTGTATCATGGTTTCCGTGGCGTTCATTGACGATCACCCAATGCTGCTGGAAGGCGTCCAGTCGATCTTCCGCCGCAGGGCAGGTTACGAGGTCGTCGGAACCGGCTCATGCTGTGACGATGCTATCCGCATCGTGCGAGATATTAAGCCCGACGTATTAGTTCTCGACCTGAACATGGATGGCGATGCATTCGCCTGCATCCGCGACATCAGGGAATATTTCCCGGAGGTCAAGGTCATCGCCTTCACCGCTTCCGCCGGAGTAAATCATGCCGTGCAGGCGCTCGAGGCCGGCGCCAGCGGCTATGTCCTCAAGGGCGGTCCGCTCGCCAGCCTCGCCGAGGCCGTCGACACCGTGGTTCTCGGGGAGACCTACATCACCCAGGGCTTCGCGACCAAGCTGATCTCGGCGATGAAGCAGGCGAAGACCCGGGAGGGGCTGAAAATGAGCCGCCGAGAGGACCAGATCGTCCGCCTCGTCCTCGAAGGGAAGACCAACAAGCAGATCGGCGAGCGGCTGAACATCACGGAGAAGACCGTGAAATATTACATGACCATCATCATGAACAAGATGAAGGTCAAGAACCGCGTCGGCGTCGCCGTGGCGGCGCGCGGCCTCATCGGGGACGTGCCGGCTCCGCGGCCGTCCAGCCCCGGCGCCGGGTTCAGCTGACAGCCGACCTGCGGGCCGTCGAGGCTCGAGAGTCGAGCCGGCTGCGCGATCATCCGAGGGGAATCGCGACGCTCACCCGCGTCCCATGCGCCGATCGCGGCTCGATGGTCAGCGTTCCGCCGAAGGCGGCGACCCGGTTGCGGATCCCTCTTTGACCGAGCTTGACGGTCTCCTCGTGCCTGCCGCCCGCAGCCGCCGCGGGCGAGCCCTCGTCGCGGATATCGAGCTTCAGCAGGCCGTCCTCCGCGATCGCCGCCACCTGCTGGCCATGCCCTCCGGCATGCTTGAACGAGTTCGACAGTGATTCCTGCACGATGCGGTAGATGCAGGTCTTCAGCGGGTCGGGAACCGTTTCGGGCATGTCGCGGCACTCGAAGCGGACCTCCGTCCCGGTGAGCTGCTCGTGCCGGTAGACGGCGAGCTCGATCGTCTCGCGGACCGACAGCGCGCCGATCTCGGGAAGCACCAGCCCCACCGACAGGTCGCGCAGCTCGTCGACGATCGCCGAGAGCTTGTCGCCGATCTCCCCGAGCTCGGCCGCGACGGGCTCCTGCGAGCGCCGGCCGCGGGCGAGGTTCTCGACCGCCTCGTCGAGGCGGAGGCGGAGCAGCGCCAGGAGCTGGATGGGCCCGTCATGGATGTCCAGGCCGATGCGGCCGAGCAACTCTTCGTTCGCCTCGTTGGCGTCGAGCCTGGTGCGATCCGCCTCGAGGCGCAGCGCATGGTTCTGCGACGCCATTTGCTCGGCCTCGCGGACCTTCGCATTGAGCGCCGCCTGCTGCTCGTCGATGAGCCGGCTGCCGCGCCGGACGATGAGATGCAGGACGGCGATCATCAGGATGGTCGTGGCGCAGACGATCACCCAGGTGAGCAGCATGCCCTTGCGGAGCTGCTGGGCGAGAATGGACGCGTCCTCGTAGATCTCGCCGACCGCGACGACCTCGGCGGTGCCGGTCCGGTAGAGCGGCGAATAGATCTCGATCAGCGGCATGTCGAGGCTCTGCTCGTAGAGGCTTTCCTTGCTGGTCATGTCCTCGAATTCGGACACGAGGCGGCCGCGCGAGGCCCTCAGGACGTCGGCCGACACATGCCGCTCGCCGACGGTGTCCTTGGCCATGCTGCTGTAGACGATCGTCGCGGTCCTGGTGCCGTCATTGATCCACAGCTTGACCGAGACGACGTTGTCGGCAAGCACGGTGCCGACGAACAGCCGGTCGAGTGCGGCGACGTCGTCCGGGTGAAGCGTGCCGTCCGGCTCCATGCGCTGGACGTACTGCTCCAGCATGCCGCGCATGAAGGCGGCGCCGTCGGCCCCCGACGTGGCAAGTACGCTGCGCGTGATCTGGTGGTTCACCCAGGTGCCGAGCACCGCCATTGACAGGCACAGGACGACGGCCGACGCGGCCAGGAACTGCGTCGAAAGCGAGTATCTGTCGCGCCAGCGCATGCTCCGACCTTGATCCCCGTCCGACCCCGACCTTGGTCAGGTATCCGACCCTGACCTTTCATCGCAATATTAGTCCGACCTTGTGCGGCTGCGCAAAGGGAAGCAGACAGTTAAAGTAACAACCAAGTCCGGGCAAGTGGCCGCAGCAGGAAATACTGCTGCGCGGGGATATTCGTCTGCCGCGATCCGGAGTGCTTTGCCGGCTGGAGGAACAGCCGGGTGCTCAACCTGTCGACTTCCCAGGGAGGAAGAAATGGCCGTCAAGCTCAATCAACATGATCTCCAGTTCATCCTGGACCAGATCAAGATCGCGGAAAAGCATGCAGCCGGCACGCCGCTGAACGAGCTGGTCTCCCGGCCTCACCTTCCCTACGGGCTGCGGACGGTCGACGGCAGCTACAACAACATCATCCCCGGACGCGAGCTCTGGGGCGCGGCCGACCAGACCATGCCGCGCTATTTCGACCGGAGCTGGCGCGACGACGGGGGCGACGACAGCTTCGACGTCAATGGACCCTACGCGCCGGGCGGCCTGATCACCAACACCGACTATGACAGCGACGAGAGCGTCGCCGACGCCGATCCACGCATCATCTCCAACCTGATCGTCGACCAGACGCCGAACAACCCGGCCGCGCTGGTGGCGGCCTTGCGCCATGCCGGCCATGAAGGCGACCTCGCCGACGAGATGGCGGCGCTTTCGGTTCCCTATCAGCTCGTCTTCGCGGTCGAGCAGGCGGAGTACCGGGCCGGCGTCTATGACGGCGCCGTGCAGGGGGCGCAGGCGCGTCTCACCGCCGCCGAGACGGCCAGGGACGTCGCGCAGGCCGCCTATGACGCCGCGCCGACGCCGGAGAACCAGGCAGCGCTGGATGCCGCGATCGCGGCCGTCAACACGGCGACCGGCGCCCTCATGGGCACGCAGGGCGCCTTCGACGCCGCGCAAGCGGTGCTCGCCGCCGCGACCGCGGCGGCCGACGCCCATACGGACGGCGTCAATGTCGGCGCGCGCGCCGTGCTCGACGCCGCAGCGATCACGTTCGGGATCGAATTCGAGGTCGACGGCAAGACGCTCAAGCTTCCCAACGTCGCCCCGGACGAGGGCCTGTCCGCCCCGTTCAACGGCTGGATGACCTTCTTCGGCCAGTTCTTCGACCACGGCCTCGACCTGATCTCGAAGGGCGGCGCGGGCACCATCTACGTTCCGCTGCAGCCCGACGATCCCCTCTATGTCGAGGGCAGCCACACCAACTTCATGGTGCTCACCCGCGCTACCCAGTTCGACGGTCCCGGCGCCGACGGCGTGCTGGGCACGGCTGACGACACGACGCGCGAGGCGATCAACGTCACCACGCCCTTCGTCGACCAGAACCAGACCTATACGTCGCACCCCTCGCACCAGGTGTTCCTGCGCGAATACGAGCTGGTCGACGGCAAGCCGCTGGCGACCGGCCGCATGCTGACCAATCGCGATCCCAACGATGCCGGCGAATATTTCGGCGAAGGCTCCAGCGACCGCGGCGGCCTGGCCACCTGGGCGGTCGTCAAGGCCCAGGCGCGCGAATTGCTGGGCATCGAGCTCACCGACAAGGATGTGTTCGCCATCCCGCTGGTGCGCACCGACCTCTATGGCGAGTTCATCCGCGACGGGAACGGCATGCCGCAGCTCATCGTCGGCCTCGGGCCCGACGGCATACCGAACACCGACGACGACGTGCTGGTCAGCGGCGATCTCGACGACCCGATCACCTTGCGCCTGCCCACCGATCCGGCCGAAACCGGCGACTACGCCCCGGTTCGCACCTCTCACTCGTTCCTCGACGATATCGCCCACAATGCGGTGCCGGTCATCGCCAATGGCGTGCTCGTCGTCGACAACGTCCTCGTCGACGGCGTCGACCCTGCCGGCAATGCCGTGCAGTTCAACCCGCTGACGGGCGCCAACGCCGAATATGACAACGAGCTGCTCGACCGGCATTTCGTCACCGGCGACGGGCGCGGCAACGAGAATGTCGGCCTGACGGCGGTCCACCACGTATTCCATTCCGAGCACAACCGGCAGGTCGAGGCGAACAAGCACTACATCCTGGAGATCGCCTCCGGCGGGACGCAGGAGGACATCGCGTTCCTCAACGAATGGCTGCTGGAGCCGGTCGAGGCGGGCTTCGACCCGGCTTCGCTGCAATGGGACGGCGAGCGCCTGTTCCAGACCGCGCGGTTCGCGACCGAGATGCAGTATCAGCACCTCGTCTTCGAGGAGTTCGGCCGCAAGGTCCAGCCGCTGATCGACCTCTTCGTGTTCAACACGATCACCGATATCGACCCGGCGATCTTCGCCGAGTTCGCCCATGTCGTCTACCGCTTCGGCCATTCGATGCTGACGGAGGACGTGGCGAGGATGTTCCTCAACGACGCCGGCGAGCCGGTCCGCTACGAGGAGGTCGACGGCCAGACCGTGGCGGTGCCCGTCACCGACCTGGAGCAGTGGAACCAGGATATCGGCCTGATCGAGACGTTCCTGAACCCTGTCGGCTTCGATCTCGATGGCGAGCTCACCCATGAGCAGGCGGCCGGCGCCATCTTCCGCGGCATGAACCGCGTCCATGGCAACGAGATCGACGAGTTCGTGGTCGACGCCCTGCGCAACAATCTGCTCGGCCTGCCGCTCGACCTCGCCTCGATCAACATCGCGCGCGGCCGCGACACCGGCATGCCGACGCTCAACGAGGCGCGCGCCCAGCTCTACGAGGCCTCGAACTCGAGCTTCGTGCGGCCCTATGACAGCTGGGCGGATTTCGCCACCAACCTGAAGACGCCTGCCTCGGTCATCAACTTCATCGCCGCCTACGGCATCCACGACACGCTGACGGCGGCCGGCGACGACGTGGCCGCAAGGCGTGCTGCCGCCACCGACCTCGTCATGGGCGTGGCCGGAGAGGATGCCGCGGCAAGGGCGGTGCGCCTCGCCTGGCTGAACGGTCCCGCCTCGGAGACCGGCGTCAACGAGATCGACCTGTGGATCGGCGGCCTGGCGGAGAAGAAGATGCCGTTCGGCGGCATGCTCGGCTCGACCTTCAACGCCGTCTTCGAGGCGCAGATGGAGCTCCTGCAGGACCTGGACAGGTTCTACTACCTGACCCGCACGCAGGGCCTGAACCTGCTCAACGAGCTGGAGAACAACGCTTTCTCCAAGCTCATCATGGCCAATACCGACATGACCGATCCCGGTCCGGACGGTATCCGCGGCACCTCGGACGACATCGTCAACTACCATGTCGGCGTCGATTCCTTCGCCAAGCACGACTATGTGCTGCATGTCGATCCGACCAAACAGATCGGTCCCGATCCCGAGCATGACGACGCGGCACTGAACGCGACCGGCATGACCAAGGTCCAGCGCGACAATCTCGTGACCCCCGAGCTCGACGCCAACTATTTCCGCTACATCGGCGGCGAGCACATCGTCATCGGCGGCACCGAGGACAAGGACACCATCATCGCCGACTATGGCGACGACGCGATCTGGGGCGGCGGCGGCGACGACCGCATCGAAGGCGGCGCGGGCGTCGACCTGATCATCGGTGGCGCGGGCGACGACATCATCACCGACAGCGGCGACACCGGCGACTTCATCAAGGGCGAGGACGGCGACGACGTCATCGCCAACTCCAACGGCCTCGACGTGCTGATGGGCGGCGACGGCAAGGACGTGTTCCTCGTCGGCGTCGACGCGACGGAAGTGTTCGGCGGCGAAGGCGACGACTTCATCCTCGGCGGCGCCGATGCCGACTTCCTGCTCGGCAACGAAGGCGACGACTGGATCGAGGGCGGCGACGGTTTCGACGTCCTCAACGGCGACAATTCGGAGCTGTTCTTCAACTCGACCATCATCGGCCACGACGTGTTGCTGGCGGGCGAGAACGAGAACGATTTCGACGCCGAATCCGGCGACGACATCATGGTCCAGGGCGAAAGCGTCATGCGCAATGAGGGCATGTTCGGCTTCGACTGGGCGATCCACCAGAACAACCGCATCGCCGCCGATTCCGACATGCGGATCCCGATCTTCACGACGGTGGCCGCCGACATCCTGCGCGACCGCTTCGACCAGACGGAAGGCCTGTCGGGCTGGAAGCACAATGACGTGCTTCGCGGCGACGATCGCGGCAGCCGCGAGGAGATCGAGCTGGAGCTCAGCCTGCGCAACCACGAGCTGACACAGGCCGGCGTCGACCGCATCCACGGCCTGCGCGAATTGCTCGGCAACACCATCGCCGCGGCCCCGACCGAAGAAGGGCTGGACCTGGAGGACATCGTCGCCTGGGCGGCCGGCAACATCATCCTCGGCGGCGACGGCCACGACACGATCGAAGGCCGCGGCGGCGACGACTTCATTCATGGCGACGCCTGGCTGCGCGTCAGCATCAGCATCCGCGCCCTCAACGGGGACGGCACCGTCGGCGGAACGGAGCTCTTCCGCGTCGAGAGCCTGAAGGACAAGATCACCGTCGACGGCGTCACCAAGTCGCTGTCGGACTTCCTGCTCGCCGGCACGATCAAGCCGCGCCAGATGGAGATCATGCGCGAGATCGAGTATGACGAGAATCCGCACGACAATATCGACACCGCGATCTTCGCGGGCAATCGCGACTGGTACGAGATCACCACGGTCGGCGATCGCACCTATGTCGCGCGCCGCGAGATGGAGGAGATCGACCCGCAGATCGACGAGGGGACGGACACGCTCATCGGCATCGAGCGCATCCAGTTCGCCGACCAGATCGTCGAGCTGAGGGAGACCGGCAATATCGCGCCGACCGGCCGTCTCGTCATCTCCGGCCTGCCGGCCCGCGAGGGCGTGCAGCTCTCCGTCTCGGCCTCCGAAGTCTACGACGCCAACAATCCCGGCGGCCCGGGCAATGTGCCCGGCATCGTCTTCCGCTGGCAGATCGAGCGCAATGACGGCACCGGCGACTATATCGACATTCCCGGCTCCGGCGGCCTGCCGACCTTCACGCCGGACGACGAGCATACCGGCCTGCGCATCCGCGTGCTCGGCACCTATGTCGACGCCGGCGGCGTCACCGAGACCGTCTCCTCGGATCCGACCGACGTCGTGGTCGGCTTCAACGACGAGCCGGTCGGCGAGCTGCTGATCAGCGATTCGACCCCCACCGAAGGCCGGGAGCTCACCGCGACCGTCGCCTTCACCGATCCCGACGGCATCACCGACGCCTTCGAGGAAGGGCTGCTCGCCTATCAGTGGCAGTATTCGCAGACCGGCGTCGCCGGATGGCAGCCGGTGCCGGCCGAGCAGGGCGGCAATCTGCGCAGCTTCACGCCCAACGAGGCGCATGTCGGCATGTATCTGCGCATCGTCGTCACCTATACGGACGATCTCGGCAATGAGCATGTGAAGACCTCCGCCGTGACGGCGATCGTCGGCAACCACGTCGTCTCCGACGCCGCCACGATCGGCGCCGGTCCGCTGCCGGACGGCCTCAATGCGGGCGACAACTGGGTCGAAGGCGGCGCGTCGGCCAACGACATCACCGGCCTCGGCGGCAACGACATGATCGGCGGCGGCGGCGGCGACGACACGATCGACGGCGGCGGCGGCAACGATGTCCTCGATGGCGGTGCAGGCGACGATGTGGTCGATGGCGGTGCCGGCGACGACACGATCGTCGACATGGCCGGCGAGGGCGCCGACGCGATCGACGGCGGCGAAGGCTTCGACACGCTCCGCCTCCGGGGCGGCACCGCCGACGACGAGGTCGTCGTCTCGCTCGATGCCGATGCGGTCATCACCGCCGCGGCGGAAGGCACCGTCACCGGCGTGGAGCGCGTCGAGCTCGACCTCGGTGCGGGCGTCGACACGCTCGACTATGACGGCACCGGCATCCCTCTGTCGGTCAACCTGCTGACCGGCACGGCGACCGGGTTCTCCTATATCCGGGGCGTCGAGAACGTGAATGGCGGCACCGGCGACGACACGCTGCTCGGCAACAACGACGCCAATGCAATCGACGGCGGCGAAGGCGACGACACGGTCCGCGGCGGCTATGGCGACGATACGCTCGAAGGCGGGGCGGACAACGACCGGCTCTATGGCGACGAGGGCGACGACACGCTGGACGGCGGCGAAGGCGACGACCGCCTCGACGGCGGCGCGGGCAGCGACACCGTCCGCTATACCGGCGCGGCCGCCGCCGTCACCGTGTCGCTGGCGCTCGCCGACTACCAGGACACGCTCGGCGCGGGCAGCGACATGCTCGTCGGCGTCGAGAACCTGACCGGCAGCAGCCATGACGACAGCCTGACCGGCAATGGCGGCGCCAACGTCATCGACGGCGGCGCAGGGGCCGACACGATGACCGGCGGGGCCGGCGACGACGTCTATGTCGTCGACGATGCCGGCGACGTCGTGACCGAGGCGGCCGACGGCGGCGACGACACGGTGCGCACGTCCCTGAGCGGCTACGTGCTCGCAGACAATGTCGAGAACCTGGTCCTGACCGGCAACGGCGGCGACGCCACCGGCAACGATCTCGACAACACGCTGACCGGCGACGCGGGCGACAACGTCCTCGACGGCGGTCTCGGCACCGACGCCGTCGTGCTCGAGGGCCATATCACCGACTACCAGTTCGCGCTGGTCGGCGGCGATATCCAGGTCTCCAGCGACGCCGGTGGAACCGATACGCTGATCGACATCGAGCGGCTTGTCGTCGGCGGGATCACCTATGACATCGTCAGGGGCACCAACGGCGCCGATACCGGCCCAGATGCGGTCACCGGCGGCGGCGGCGCGGAGATCCTGCTCGGCTTCAACGCCGCGGACGGCCTGGTCGGCAATGGCGGCGACGATATCCTGGTCGGCGGCAACGGCAATGACGACATGGTCGGCGGCGCCGGCAACGACACCTATATCGTCCAGCAGGGCGGCGACCTTGTGAGCGAGATCGGCGGCAGCGGCATAGACACCATCTATTCGCCGGTGACGCGGAACCTCAACAACGTCAATCATGCCGAAGGCGATGTCGAGAATATCGTCCTGACCGGCAGCAACGACGTCAACGCCACCGGCAACGGGCTCGACAACGAGCTGACCGGCAATTCCGGCAACAACACGCTCGTCGGCCAGGGCGGCGACGACACGCTCGTCGGCAATGCCGGCGATGACGATCTGCGCGGCGGCGCTGGCAACGACGTGCTGATCGGCGGCGAAGGCAACGATGCGCTCAACGGCCAGGGCGGCAACGCCGACGTGGCGGTCTTCAGCGGCTCGGCCGGCGACTACAGCTACGACTTCACCGGATCGGACCTCACCGGCATGACGCATATGGAGAGCGGCGAGACCGACACGCTCTCGAACATCGAAAGGCTGCGGTTCGGCAACGGCGCCGATCTGATCATCGTCACCGGCGACGGCGACATCACCTCGACGCAGGCCGCCATCATCATCGGCGGCGACGGCAACGACACCATCACCGGCAGCAATTTCGACGACGTCATCATCGGCGGGGCCGGCGACGACACGCTCAACGGCTACGATGTCGGCGAAGGCGACAACGCCACCAGCGGAGAGCCGGACGACGACACCTTCATCTGGCGTGTCGGCGACGGCTCCGACTCCATCAATGGCGGGTTCGAGGGCGTCAACGGCGACACCTTCCAGGTCGTCGGCAATGACGAGGCGGAAGCCTACCGCATCTACACCTATGAAGAGGCGGTGGCGCGGATCGGCTTCGCCGGCGACGAGGAAGCCGAGATCGTGGTCACCCGCCAGGCGGGAACCGGCGAGGAAACCGTGATCGCCGAGCTCACCGAGATCGAGGAGATCGTGGTCAACGGCAGCAATGTCGGCGGCAACGGCCAGAGCGGCAACGACACGTTCGAGATCTATGGCGACTTCACGACGACGACGAGCCTCAGGCCCGACACCATCACCCTGGTGGGCAGTGCCGGCGACGACACCGTCGACATAAGCGGGCTCCTGTCCGAGCATCGCATCGTCTTCCGCTCGATGGGCGGCAACGACACGATCATCGGCGCGCTTCGTCCCCAGGACGTGATCGAGCTGCCGAGAGGCCTGACGATCGCCGACTACGAGGTGACGATCGACGACATCAGCGGCGAGGTGACCCTGGAAGGCGAGGATCATCAGATCAGCTTCACGGGCACGCCGCAGATATCGTCCGACGACCGAGGGGCCGGCCACGATGACGACGACGAGCATCACGATGACGATGACGGGCCCGATGGCGGCTATCACGACGATGACGACATCGACGACGGCGATCACGATGACGACGACGAGGATCATGGTCATGACGACGATGACGATGATTGCGGCGACGGCGACGATGACGATCGCGACGATGATGGAAGCCATCAGCAGGCGGGCTCGACGCTTGCCGGCACGGTCGGCGACAACGTCCTGATCGGCGATGCCGGTCCCGACACGGTCATGGGGCTTGGCGGCAACGACAATATCGTCGGCGGCGGCGGCAATGACGTGCTGCGCGGCGACGAGGGCGACGACTTCCTCGCCGGGATGGACGGCCGCGACATGATGTTCGGCGGCGGCGGCAATGACGACATGATGGGCGGCAAGGGCGCCGACATGATGTATGGCGACGCCGGCGACGACCGGATCTTCGGCGAGGCCGGCAACGACTTCATCGATGCCGGCGCAGGCAGCGACCAGGTGCATGGCGGCGCCGGCGACGACGTGTTCGTGGCCGCGAACGGCGACGGCGACGACGTCTATTACGGCGACGACATGGTCGGCGGCAGCGGCTCCGACACGCTCGACATGTCGCGTATCGCGGCCGACACGACGGTCGATCTCGGCACCGGCGCCATGGCCGGCGGCAGCGCCTTCAGCGCATCGACGGGGTCGGACACGCTGTGGGGCGTCGAGAACGTCGTCACCGGGTCGGGCAACGACACGATCACGGCGAGCTCGGCGGTCAACATCATGGACGGCGGCGCGGGTGCCGACATCTATCGCTTCACGGCGGCGCAGGATGCCGACGGCGACACCATCGCCAGCTTCGAGCCGGGCGACCGGATCGACCTGTCGGGGATCGACGCCGATGCGTCCGCCGGCGGCAACCAGGCCTTCACGCTCGTCCCCGGTTGCGGCTCCGGCGGGCCGGGCGAGGTGAAGGTCACCCATGAGACGCGGGAGGACGGCGAATACACGGTCGTCTCCGGCAACACGGAGGGCTCGGACACGCCCGAGTTCAGGATCAGCATCAAGGGCGTGCACGATCTGGGGGCGTCCGACTTCAACTTCTGAAGTCGGCCGGCCGGCGGGAGTTCGGGACCCGCCGGCCTTCCCGTCCCGCCGCAATCCCGTTCATGCCTGGTGGATCGTCAGATGAAAGCCTCAGCCATTTCCTCAGCCGGCGCGAGACGCCGCGCCGCCAGGAAGCTCACCGAAGGGCTCCGCGGCATCGTCGTCTTCCTGTTCGTCGTCTCCGGCATCATCAATGTGCTGGCGCTGACCGGCTCGATCTACATGCTGCAGATCTACGACCGGGCGCTGACCAGCGGCAGCGTCCCGACGCTGGCCGCGCTCTCCGCGCTGGCGATCGGGCTCTATCTGTTCCAGGGCCTGTTCGACATCATCCGCACGCAGATCCTGGTCCGCGTCGGCGCCGGGGTCGACCGCCGGCTCGCTCCGCACGCCCATCGCGTCGCGATCGACATGCCGCGCTTCGGCTTCTCCACCTCCGAGGCGCTGGAGCGCGGGCGCGACGTCGACACGCTGCGCGGCTTCCTCGGCGGCCAGGGCCCGGTCGCCCTGTTCGACCTGCCCTGGATTCCGCTCTATCTCGCCTTCATCTATTTCCTCCATCCCTATCTCGGCATGGTCACCTTCGCCGGCGCCTGCGTGCTCGCCATGCTCACTATCGCCACGGAGATCATGACGCGGCGCATGTCGGGAGCCATGCAGAGCGCCGTCGTCGCCCGCAACGCGATCGCCGACTCCAATGCGCGCAATGCCGAGATACTCAAGGCGATGGGCTTTGCCGGTCGCGCCGTGGCGCGCTTCAACAAGGCCAATGCCGAGCATCTCCAGCTCCAGACCGAGACCACCGACATCGCAGGCACGTTCTCCGCCATCAGCCGGGTGCTGCGCATGCTGCTGCAATCGGCGACGCTGGGCTTCGGCGCCTATCTGACCATCATCGGCGAGCTTTCGGCCGGCGCCATCATCGCAGCCTCCGTCGCCTCGGCGCGCGCTCTCGCGCCCGTCGACCTGGCGATCGCCAACTGGAAGGGCGTGGTCGCGGCCCGCAACGCCTATGAGCGGCTCAAGGAGACGCTGGTTGCGCTGTCGGAGATCAGGGAGCCGATGGAGCTGCCGGCGCCGTCCTCGTCGCTGAAGGTCGAGAAGATCACCGTCGCCGCACCCGGCTCGGGCCGCGTGCTGCTGAGCGAGGTGGAGTTCGAGATCAGGGCCGGCCAGGCGGTCGGCGTGATCGGGCCCTCAGGCGGCGGCAAGACGACGCTGGTGCGCGCGCTGACCGGCATCTGGCCGACGCTGCGCGGCTGCATCCGCTTCGACGATGCCGAGCTGACGCAATGGGCCGACGAGACGCTCGGCCGCATCGTCGGCTACCTGCCGCAGGACGTGGCGCTGCTCGACGGCACGATCGAGGAGAACATCTCGCGTCTCGATCCCGAGCCCAATCCGCGCCTCGTCGTCGACGCCGCCAAGGCGGCCGGCGTGCACGAGATGATCGTGCGCCTGCCCGACGGCTATCACACGCAGCTCGGCCCGGGCGGTGCCGATCTGTCGGCCGGCCAGCGCCAGCGCATCGGGCTTGCCCGCGCGCTCTACCGCGACCCCTTCGTCGTGGTGATGGACGAGCCGAACTCCAATCTCGACGGCGCCGGCGAGGCCGCGCTCACCGAGGCGATCGAGGCGATCCGCGAGCGCGGCGGCATCGCTCTCGTCGTCGCCCACCGGCCGAGCGCGCTGACGGCGGTCAGCCATGTCTGCGTGGTCCAGAACGGGCGCGTCACCGCCTTCGGGCCCAAGGAGCAGGTCCTGGGTCCGACCGCCCCCGGCCTGCCGGCGAACGTCGCCGCCGCGCCCGCCGCGGATACGCGCCAGCGCATGTCGGCGAGGGTATCGGCATGATCACGATCAGGGCCACCAAGGCCGCGCCTGCCGAGCAGGTCCCGGGATCGCAATACCGGTTCAAGCCAGCCGCGCCGACGAAGACGCCCTTCGTCCTCGGCGCGCTGATGATGGGGGTCGCCTTCTATCTGCGCGGCATCTTCCCGAGCTGGGGCAGCATCGTGCCGGGCGAGGCGGAGCCGAAGCCCGAAGAGGAAGACGGCGGGCTCGCGCCGGCCGACCGCGAGAGCGATGTCGCCGAACTGCCCGGGCAGAGGGAACTCGACCAGAATCCGACCGGCACGGTCGGGCCGCAGGGTCCGCTGGGCTCGGGCTCCGGCCTGATCCAGCTCCAGCCGCCGGCCACCTTCATCAGGATCGATTCGCCGGAGGTTCCGACGCTCGAGGCCGAGAGCGACATCACGCCGCGCATCAGGGTGACGCCGCCGCCGGCCGATCCGCGCTCGGTCAACGACAACGATCCGCCGGTGGCCGACCCGGAGCTTCCCGGCGACCCGGACGAAGACGATCCCGATGATGACGATCCCGACGACGA
>CAYYZC010000010.1:6333-11909 GCA_964475605.1 uncultured Chelativorans sp. | reverse complement strand
GGGCCGCAGAACCGCGCGCCGGTCGTCGCCGGCTCGGTCCAGCTCAATGACGTCTTCGGCTGCGGCGCCGTCCTGATCGCGCTCTCCGACCTCCTGCGCAATGTCTCCGATCCCGATGGCGACGTGCTGGCGATAACCGGTCTCACCGTCTCCTCCGGCACGCTGGTGCAGCAAGGCGATAGTTGGCTCTACGATCCGGACGGGATCGGTCCCGTCACCTTCACCTACCAGGTGACCGACGGCGTGCATTCGGTCACCCGGACCGCCCATCTCGACGTCTTCAAGGCGCGCCCGATCGAGGGGACGGACGGCGACGACATCCTCGTCGGCACCGATTGCGGCGAGGAGATCGACGGCGCCGGCGGCTGCGACCTCATCGATGCCGGCGGCGGGGCGGACACGATCACCGGCGGGTCCGGCGACGACCATATCGTTGCCGGTGGCGGCAACGACATCGTGCATGCCGGGGCGGGCGACGACATCGTCTTCGGCGGCTCGGGCAACGACCAGATCTCCGGCGGCGACGGGCGGGACCGCCTCTTCGGCGAGGATGGCGACGACGTGCTGTCCGGCGACGGATGCGACGACCTGCTCGACGGCGGGGCGGGCAGTGACCTGCTCTTCGGTGGCAGCGGCAATGACGGCCTCGAAGGCGGAGACGGCGACGACCGGATGCAGGGCGGCAGCGGCCGGGACACGATCTCCGGCAGCGCCGGCGACGATGCCGGCTTCGGCGGCTCAGGCCGCGACGCGCTGTCGGGGGGCGAGGGCCGCGACCTGCTGTCGGGCGGCGCGGATGCCGACACGGTCGAAGGCGATGCCGGCGACGATACGGTGCTCGGCGATCCCGACCGCGCCGACGACGACTATGACGGCGGCGAAGGCCGGGACAAGATCGACTATTCGGCCGCCACCGAGGCGATCGAGGCCGACCTCGCCGCGGGCGTCGTCACGGGAGCCGAGATCGGTACCGACACCATCTCGGCCTTCGAGATATTCAGCGCCGGGCAGGGCGACGACAGCGTCCAGGGCAGCGACGAGGACGAGACCATCGAGGGCAATGCCGGCGACGACGTGATCCATGACGGCGCCGGCAGCGACTGCATCGACGGCGGCGCCGGCGACGACGTCGTCCTGGCCGCGGCGGACGGCGACGACGATCATTTCGCGGGCGGCGAAGGCGTCGACAAGATCAGCTTCGCCGCCAGCACCTCGGCGGTCCAGATCGACCTCGTCAAGAAGACGGCTACCGGCATCGAGATCGGCACCGACACGATCCGCGGTTTCGAGAAGATCGAGGGCGGCAGCGGCGACGACCTCTTCATCGCCGCCGGCAAGGAGGTCGAGCTGACCGGCGGCAAGGGCCGCGATGTCTTCGACTTCTCGGCTGCCGCCGGCGAGAGCATGGCTTCGCAGGTCGTCCACGAGATACTCGACCTGATGGTCGACGACCGCATCCGGCTGTCGCGCTACAACATCTTCAAGGAGGTCGTCGACACGCTCGAGGACCGCTTCGAGGATGCCTACGGCAACAGGCTGGACGAGGACGACATGCCGATCCGCATCCGCCACGAGCAGACCGACAATGCCCGCGCGACCTATGTCGAGGCCGATCTCGACCGCAACGACAGCTACGAGCTCAGCATCCGGCTCGAAGGGCACCACGTGCTCTTCGTCGTCGACAACAGCTAGAGCATCCGGAGATCCGACATGCCACATGATCCAGGCACCCGTGAGAGGAGCGACGAGCGCCGCTTCGGCGTCGGCTCGCGCATCGTCGCGGGCACCGCGCTCGCCTTCCTGCTCGTCGCCGGCTGCGGCGGCTGGGCGGCGACCGCGACGCTTTCCGGCGCGGTGATCGCCACCGGCTCGGTCATGGTGGAGAACAATCTGAAGTCGATCCAGCACCGCGACGGAGGCATCGTCGGCGAGATCGCGGTCGGGCCAGGCGACTTCGTCGAGAAGGGCCAGATCATGTTCCGCCTCGACGACGCCCAGACCCGCGCCGAGCTGTCGATCGTGAGCGCGCAGCTCCAGGAGCTGCAGATCCGCCGCGCCCGCCTGCGCGCCGAGCGCGACGGGCTCGCCGGGTTCGATCCGCCCGCCGGGTTCGATCCGGCCGACGCCCCGGACGTTCGCGCCATCCTCGCCGGCGAGGAACGGCTCTTCGAAGGCAATTCGCGCAATCGCGAGAGCCAGAAGGAGCAGCTCCTGCTCGGCATCGATCAGCTCGGCGAGGAGATCAGGGGGCTCGAGGCCCAGCGCCGCTCCAAGTCGCAGGAGCTCGAGCTGGTCAGCGCGGAGCACGAGAAGATCAGGGGGCTGGCCGAGAAGCGCCTGATCGAGACCAGCCGCGTCTATACGGTCTCCCGCGAGATGGCGGTGCTGCTCGGCGAGCAGGGCGAGATCGATGCCGGCATCGCCCGCGCCAGGGCCCGCATCAGCGAGATCAGGATTCAGATCCTCGCCATCGACGAGGCCGCCCGCACCGAGGCGCAGCGCGAGCTGAGCGAGGTCGAGCCGAAGATCACCGAGCTGAGCGAACGCCGAACCGCGATCGAGGACCGCCTGTCGCGCACCGACATCCGCGCCCCCATCGCGGGCACGGTCAACGAGCTCGCCGTCCATACGATCGGCGGCGTCATCACGCCCGCGGAGACGCTGGCGACGCTGGTGCCGGAGAATGCCCGCCTGAAGATCACCGCCCGGCTCGCCCCGACCGATATCGACCAGGTCCATGTCGGCCAGGCGGCAAGGCTGCGCTTCTCGACCTTCAACCAGCGCACCACGCCCGAGCTTTCCGGCACGATCAGCTATGTGTCGCCCGCAACCGCAACCGACGAGACCACCGGCATGCCCTATTACCTCGCCTATATCGAGGTCGCGGAAGCCGAGCTCGAACGTCTCGGTGACAACCAGCTCCTGCCCGGAATGCCGCTCGAGGTCTTCATCTCGACCGAGCGGCGGACCGCCTTGTCATATCTTGCAAAACCGCTCACCGACCAGTTCACGCGGGCGTTCAAGGAGCAATAACGGGCGCGGACGGTGCGGGCGCGGGGGAATCCCTGTCAGGGTGCCTGTTCGCGCAGCTTCGCCATGAACTTCTCCTGCGCCAGCCGCCGGGTGCGGGCCGAGCGGATCGCCGCTTCCGGCGGGATCGCCGTGAAGGCGACCCGGCTGCGGCTGCGGAGCTGGACGAAGCCGTCGAGATCGTCGGCGACGATGGTCGCGATCTTCGGATAGCCGCCGGTCGTCTGGTGGTCGGCAAGCAGCACCGTCGCCACGCCGTCGCCCGCCACCTGGATCGAGCCGCGCACGATCGCCTCGGAGGGCATGTCGAGCGTGGCTGACGGCTGCAGCGACGGCCCGCGCAGGCGGACGCCCATCCGGTCGTAGGAATCGCTGAGGACGAACGGTTCCGTCAGCAGCGTGTCGATCGTCTCGCCGGAGAAGAACCGGTCCTGCGGGCCGAGCACCACCCGCATCGCATGGCGCGGCCGCGCCGTGACCGGACAGGCGATCTCGCCTTCCCGGTTCTGGCGGCTCTCCGCCTCCTCCACGACCAGCTCCTGGCCGACTGCGAGCCGCCCGCCGCCGAGGCCGGACGGTCCGTGCGTCGAGACGCTGCCGAGCCATTCGTCCGCCGCCAGCTTTCCGGCGAAGGCGAGATAGGTCCAGCTTCCCCAGGGCCCCGGCCTGATGACGAGCTTCGAGCCGGTGCGGATGGTGGCGATCCGCCATGAGCCGGTGGAGGCGTCGTCGACGGCAAGGCGGAAGCCGCCGCCGGCGAGCGCGAATGTGACGGCGCCCTCGACGCATTCGAGCGCGAGCCCGCCCATCGACACCTCGATCGCGGATGCACTGGCCACATTGCCGAGTGCCACATTGGCGATGGCGAAGGAAGCACGGTCCATCGGCCCCGAGGCCGGCACGCCGAAGCGCATCAGCCCGGGCCGGCCGCAATCCTGGATGCTGACCTGCGGCCCGACCTGCGAGACAACGAAGCGCGCGGTGCTCATGAGCCGGCGGCCTGCCGCTCGCTGCAATAGGTGTCGCGGTCGATCCGGCGGAACCTGACCGCGTCGCCGACCTCGAACAGGAATTGCTGCGGGCTGTCGCCGAGGATGCGGGTCGGCGAGCGGCCGATGACCCACCAGCCCGTCGGCATCGTGAGCGTCGTGACCAGGCATTGCGGTCCGGCGATGATGACGCTGCCGGCCGGGACGTCGCGCACCGCCGACTGCTTTCGGGCAAGCCGGATCGCGCTTTCCACGCCGCCGAGATAGGCGTAGCCGGGCGCGAAGCCGTACATGAAGACACGGTAGTCGCCGGCGAGATGCGCCGCGATCACCTCCTCCTCAGAGAGACCGGTGCGCTCGGCCACGCCGGCGAGGTCGGGGGCGAATTCGCGATCGTAGCAGACCAGCACCTCGCGGACGGCGCGGCTTTCGGGCACCGCCCGGTCCTCTTCGAGCAGCGCTGCGACCGCCGCCTGCGTCCCGGCATGGTCGATGCGGAGCGGATCGAAGGCGACCAGGACGCTGGCATAGGCGGGAACCGCTTCCGCGAACCCCGCAAAAGGCTTCGCGGCGAGCGCCATGTCGAGATGCCGCACCCGGCGGTGGGTCTCCGCATCGATCGTGTCGCCGAACTCGACGAGGAGGGCGCGGTCGGCAACGGGGCGGAAACGCGGAAAAGGTCTGGCCGGCGCTGGTGGAGTGACGGCCAATTCAGGCAATGCCGCGCTGTCCCGCGCGGTTGAGGAACGGCTCGACCTTCATGCCCGCATCTTCGAGCGCCGCGCGCACGTCGCGCGCCATGGCGACGGCGCCGGGGCTGTCGCCATGGACACAGATCGAATGCCCCTCGAAGGCGACCGGATCGCCGTCGATGGTCGGCATCAGCCCGGTGGAGAAGAATTCGACCAGGCGCCGGCCCGCCTCGTCGGGGTCGTGGATCAGGGCGCCCTCGCGGCTGCGCGGGACCAGCCGGCCGGTGGCCAGATAGCCGCGATCGGCGAAAATCTCGCTGAAGACGGTCATCCCGGCTTCGCGGCCGGCAGTTTCGAGCGCGCTCCCGGCCATGGCGAGGATCGCGATATCGGCCGAGATCGCCCTGGCGGCCCGGATGACGGCCTCGGCGGCCGGCCGGTCGGCCGCCGCATGATTGCCGAGCGCGCCATGCGGCTTGACGTAGCGCACGGTCGTGCCGGCGAGGGCCGCTGCGCCCATCAGCGCGCCGATCTGCGTTGCCACGAGCTGCTCGATCTCGGTCGGCGTGAGCGGGATCAGGCGCCGGCCGAAGCCCTCGCGGTCGGCGAAGCCCGGATGCGCGCCTGCGACCACGCCACGCTCCTTTGCGAGCGTCAACGTCTCGACCATGGTGGCCGGATCGCTGGCATGGCCGCCGCAGGCGATGTTGGCGCTGGTGACGATGTCGAGGATCGCCGCGTCGTCGCCCATACGCCAAGGGCCGAAGCTTTCACCGAGGTCGGAATTGAGATCTACCGTCTTCTGCATGATCCTCACATTGCCGATGACGGCGTCCGCGTCAACAGGACGGCGTTGCCGTACCGG
>CAYYZC010000010.1:0-6233 GCA_964475605.1 uncultured Chelativorans sp. | reverse complement strand
GCACGGTCGGCATCTACTGGCCGTTCCGGGGCGAGCCCGATCTGCGGGAATGGGCGGCTTCCGCGATCGCGCGCGGCGCCCGCATCGCGCTCCCGGTCGTGGTGGCGAAGGGCCAGCCGCTGGTGTTCCGGAGCTGGGCGCCGGGCGAGAAGCTCGAGAAGGGCGTCTGGAACATCCCCATCCCGGCCGGCGGCGAGCAGGTGCTGCCGGACCTGGTGATCGCGCCGCTGGTCGGTTTCGACGAGGCCGGCTACCGGCTCGGCTATGGCGGCGGCTTCTACGACCGCACCCTTGCGGCGATGCCGGCCAGGCCGCAGACGATCGGCGTCGGCTTCGGGTTTGCCCGGCTGGCGACGATCTTCCCGCAATGGCACGATATTCCGATGGACAGTCTGGTCGTCGAGGACGCCGCCTGAGGCGCTGAAAGTTTCCCCGGCCGGCAGGCCCTGCTCCTATGCGGCCGACGCCTCCATCCGGCCGCCGTCGCCGGCCGTGCTTTCGAGCGCGGCGAGGAAGGTGGTGAGCCAGCGGCGCGCATCCTGGTGCATGACGTGGCTGCAGAGCGCCTCATGGCGCTCACGCCGCTCGTCGAGCGGCATGTGCAGCGCGTCGTAGAGCTTCTGCGCCATGTCCTCGACGTCGTAGGGATTGACGATCAGCGCCTGCTGCATCTCCTCGGCAGCGCCGGCGAATTGCGACAGGATCAGCACGCCCGGATCCTCCGAACTCTGGGCGGCGACATATTCCTTGGCGACGAGGTTCATGCCGTCGCGCAGCGGCGTCACGAAGCCGACCTGGCTGGCGCGGAAGAGGGCCGCCAGCTTGTCGCGTGGGACCGGCCGGTGGATGTAGCGGATCGGCGTCCAGTTGAAGTCGGCGAAGCGGCCGTTGATCGAGCCGGCGAGGCCTTCGAGCTCGATCCTGATCTCCGAATAGGCGTCGACCTCCTCGCGCGTCGGCGGCGCGATCTGCAGGAAGGTGACGGCCTTCTCCATCTCGCTGCGCTCGGCGAGCAGCTTGCCGAAGGCGCGCATGCGCTCCGGCAGGCCCTTGGAATAGTCGAGCCGGTCGACGCCGATGATCTGTTTGCGGCCGAGGATCTTGCGCCGCATGATGTCGATGGCGACGTCCTCCGACGTCGACGTCGCCATGTCGCGGAAAGCGGCGGCGTCGATGCCGATCGGAAAGCGGTCGATGACGACGGTGCGGCCGCCGATCCGGTAGCTGTTGTCGTCGATGCGCTGCGCGCCGTCGAGCCCGTCGAGATAATGCATCAGATTGCCGGCGTCGGCGCTGGTCTGGAGGCCGATCACGTCGCATTGGGCAAGCGATTCCACCAGCTCGCCATGGTTGGGCGAGGCGGCGAAGAGGTCGGGCGGCGGGAAGGGGATGTGGAGGAAGAAGCCGATCCGCTGGCGGCAGCCGAGCCTGCGCAGCTCTCCGGCCAGCGGAATGAGATGATAGTCGTGGATCCAGATCACGTCCTCGGGCCGCAGGAAGGGCACGAGCTGGGCGGCGAAGTGGCGATTGGTGCGGATATAGCCCTCGAAATATTCCTGGTGGTAGTCGACGAGGTCGAGCCGGTAGTGGAAGAGCGGCCACAGCACGCTGTTGGAATAGCCGAGATAATATTCCGAATAGTCCTTCGAGGTGAGCGGGGTGGCGACCTGGGTGACCTCGCCGACGGTCTCGACCGCGGGTTCGCCAGGCGCATCCTCGATGATCTCGCCGCTCCATCCGAACCAGACGCCGCCGCGTTCCTTCACCGCGTCGGCGAGGCCGACGGCGAGGCCGCCCGACTGGGTCGACTTGCGCAGATCGGCGACGCGGTTGGAGACGACGACCAGCCGGCTCATTCCGCCGGTCTCCCGCAGCACTCGCGGCCCTCGACGGCGGCCGGGCACCGGGCGTCGAGGGCGATCCCGATCCGAAAGGTCTGCTCGGTCTCTGGAGGCACGTCGGCGATCACTTTCTGTTGCGGAGGAGGTCGGGATTTCCAACCCCGGAGGCCCGGGTTGGTTCCATGGCCCGGGGCAATGTGCCCGCGCGGCGATGCCCGGCGGTCGCTAGCGCCCGCTCGCATTGTCGAGGCTGTCGGCCAGCCGGACAAGCCAGCGTCCGAAGCTGCCGACGCTGTCCATGCGATGGCCCGCGGCGGTCGGTCCCTTGCCGATCTTGACGCCGACGCCGCCGCGCGCCTCGACCTCCGCGAAGCCGGTCTCGTCGGTCACGTCGTCGCCGGCGAAGAAGGGGCGGCGGCCGCGGAACGGCTCCTCGGCGAGGAAATCGGCGATCGCCATGCCCTTGGAGCGGGTGCCCAGCATCATCTCGACCACCATCTTGCCGCGCAGCAGCCTGATCCGGTCGTCGGTTGCCGCCTGTGCGTCGGCAAGGGCGAGGCACTCGGCTTCGAGCCCGGGGGCCATGCGGTAGTGCAGCGCCACCGAGCCCGGCTTGGTCTCCACGAGCAGGCCCTGATGAGGATCGGCGAAGGCATGGACCGCATCCGACAATCGCCGCAGCGCGGCCTCGTCCAGTCCGGCGCGGATGGTGCGGCCCTGGCCGTTGCGCCGCTCCAGCCCGTGAACGCCCGCCGCCGGCAGCTTGAGCGGCTGCAGGACGCGGTCGAGCTGGGCGATGCTGCGCCCCGAGACGATCGCCACGGCGCCGCCATTGGCGAGCCTCAGTCGGCCGAGCGCATCGAGCGTGGCGGGCTCGATCGAGACCGCCTTCGGATCGTCGACGATCTCGACCAGCGTGCCGTCGAAATCGAGGAAGAATGCGAATGCGCCCGGATCGGCGATCATCGGCAGCGTCGCAGTCCTGGCCATCGGTTCCGAACAACCTCCGAATGATCATGGCCCGCGCGATCTCACGGGCGCCGGCGGGCGCTGCGACAATGCAACAGGTGCCGCCGGGGTTCCAGCCGCGCCGGGTTCCGCCGCGCGGGGGACGGGAACGCAACCTTGCGCATCCGGCCATAGCGTATAGCCTTTGGCCGCGGGGCGTCTTGTGGGGGGTTGGAGTTCTCAATGGGCAATATCAGGCTGTTTCAAACCGATCGACGCGCTGTCACGGAACTTCGGGGAGAGGCCGTGGCGCGCGAGAGATCCCTCCAGGAGATCGTCGAGCACAACATGCCGGCCATGCTCGGCGTCCGCTTCCTCGCCTCCGAGTTCATCACCTCGAATGGCGGGCGCATGGATACGCTCGGGATCGATCGGGACGGCTCGCCCGTGATCGTCGAATACAAGCGCTCGACCAACGAGAACATCATCACTCAGGGGCTGTTCTATCTCGACTGGCTGATGGATCATCGCGGCGACTTCGAATGGCTGGTGCTGGAGCGCTGGGGACCGGAGCTGGCGCGGGCGGTCGACTGGCGGTCGCCGCGGCTGATCTGCATCGCGCGCGACTTCGTCAAGTTCGACGTCCAGGCGGTCAACCAGATGAACCGCAATATCGAGCTGCTGCGCTATGATCGCTTCGAGGACGATCTGCTGCTGCTGGAGCAGTTGTCACCGGCCGCGGGACGGGCGCGCCGGGAGGCTCCGGGCCCTGGCGGAGCCGGGATGACGCAGCGGCCCGCTCCGCCGCGACGTCTCGATCCGGGCGCGGGGCATGCAGCCCGGGCTGCCGCCGCGCATGCCGATCTTGCGGGCGGCGGGCGAGGGGTCGGCGGTGGTCGTCAGACGGATCGGGTGTCGATGTCGAGGAGATCATAGGAGGCACCGCGGAGCTCCCGACAATGCGGAGCCCCTTCGCCTCACGCCGCCCGCGGCCCCCAAAGGATGATCGCCGCGCCGGCGAGCGCGACGGCGGAGCCGGCGAGGTCCCAGCGGTCGGGCGGATGGCGTTCGACGGCCCAGAGCCACAGGATGGAGGAAACGATATAGACGCCGCCATAGGCCGCGTAGGCGCGCCCGGCATGGGCGCTGTCGACGCGGGTCAGGGCGATGGCGAAGATGGCGAGGGCGGCCATGCCCGGAAGCAGCCACCACGGCGATCTGTCGAGCCGCAGCCAGGCCCAGAAGGCGAAGCAGCCGGCAATCTCGCCCAGCGCCGCGACGATGTACCAGCCGACCGAAACCATCCTCCCCCTTAACACACGGTCCCGATCAGGTCCCCCTATATCCTCCGCCGGCCATGGACCAAAAGCCGCTCGACGACGGATAAACGGAGACTCGACCAGCAGTACGATCCAGTGCGCAGGCTTTGCGCCATCAGCTATTCCAATATGGATCCTTCATCCGAAAGTGGATGATAATCAAATGGAATTCGCTGATCCGCATATCTCTAACTGAATTTGACCTTCGCTATTCCCTCGATCGCTATTTCCCCGTCAGGCAGGGTGCATCGGATGCGGAAGGTAGCGATATTCAGCGTATCGTCCGCCTGGGAGAGCATGCCCTCCAGTCGTATTCTAGTGCCAGGTCTGACAGGCCTGCGAAATCGGATGTCCAGATCGCATGCGGCATTCCAACTGTCCTTGCCCCAGGGACCTGTTGCCATAAGGTTTGACAAACCGCCCATAACCAGGAGGCCCTGGGCAATCGTACCGCCGAGGCGTTTCGTATTGGGGTGGTCCGGATCCACGTGGATCGGATCACTCGCTCCGCACAGCGCTGCATAGGCATCCACGCTCGCCTGGGGGATCTCCCAATCCAGCGGGCCTATTCGATCGGGCAGGATCATGTCGGCCATAGTATAGTCATTGTTCCGCGCGCGACCGGAAGGTCCGAGGTATCGGTAAATTCGGAAACGAACACGACATAAGGGCGCTCCTTACGCAGGAAAGTCTGTTCGGCTACCGCGCGATGGCGGATCGGCTCTCCAACTGCAATCAACCGATACGACTGCCACGCCTGGGAAGCATGGATACCTCCCTCCGGGATCCGCCATCCCTGAAAGCAAATTCGCGGCGGTGTCCACATGGACAGCAGCGTCGCCGGTATGGCATCCGGCTGGGCGCCTGTAAGCCGGCAATACGCCATGGCGGTCTCACGCGACACGATCCATTGCCGATCGGCATAGGTGGTCCCCACCCGGATCTTGTCGAAAGTCAGAAGGGGCTGCTGCAAACAAGCCTCCTCAACGTACCAACAGGGCGGTGACGCCGCTCCAGATGCACAATATCGCCGCGCAGGAGAGAACCGTCAGCGAGCCGATGGTGAAGAGCCATTCACTGATTGCGTTATGCAGCCGGTTCCCGACCTGGATTCCCAGAAGGAGGGCGGGAATGTGAGACAGGTTCAATGCGACCGAGCGAAAGGGAATGACGCTCGTCAGCAGGAGAAGGCAAAGACCTATCGGGTAGATCAGAGCCAGATAGGTGTTCAGCGTCGCACGATAAGGCGTCTTGGGAATGCCCTGGCCGTTCAGGAGTGCCACGATGGGAGGACCGGGCATAGCGAGGCTGCCGGTCAGGAATCCCGAGACAAATCCCGCCAGCCAGGTATGACTGGTCGGATTTGCAAAGGGCGGGGGCGGGATCGCCACATATCGGTGCCGGATCGCATACTGGGCGAGATAGAGCACGATCAGGATCGTCACGAAGCCGACGCCAAGGCGAATGACATCAAGATTGGCGAAGGCGAGTGCCGTAAGCCCGATAGGCAGGCCGAGCAGTGCCGGCAGAAACAGGCTCCGGCCGACCGGAAGCTGGAACTGATCGGACGTCCGCCACCACATCATGAGGACGAGCACGCTCGACAACAGCATGTTCGTGGCAACCGCCTCGTGCGGATGGAGCAGGAACACCATGATCGGCATGGAAAATACGGCAAATCCGAAACCGGTCGTCGCCTGAATCGTAGACGCCACGAAGACGATGAGGGTGGTGGACAACCAGACGCCTTCACCACTCATGGCCGTTCTTGTCTCCGGTGCTTCACGAAGCCGGCGGATGCGGCGATGCTTTCGTCCAATGTCCGGCTGAGCGCGGCGAGGTCCTGCTGCACGGCGAAAGCGGCAAACTCGTCCGGTTCGGCCTGGCCCCGCACAAGAGCCTGCTTGGCCAGCACAAGGGCGCCGGCGGGCTTTTCCAGCAAGGCGTCGGCGAGGCGGAACGCGGCCGGCAGCGCGGAGCCGTCGACCACCTCGTTGACGAGCCCGAACGACATGGCCTGATCGGCGTCGATGGAACGACCAAGCAGAACCATCTCCGCAACCTTGGCGCTGTTGCCGAGCCTGCGCGGCAGGAGCGCGGCTCCGCCGACGATGCCGACGTTGAT
>CAYYZC010000009.1:12659-28099 GCA_964475605.1 uncultured Chelativorans sp. | reverse complement strand
CGAACGGGTTCTGGAACACCATCTGGATCGCCGAGATCGTATCGGTGCCGCGGTCTTCGATCGGGGTCGCCTGGATATCGGTATTGCCGAGCGTCACCTTGCCGTCGGTGCCGGTCTCCAGCCCGAGCAGCACCTTGGCGAGGGTGGACTTGCCGCAGCCCGACTCGCCGACGATCGCCATCGTCTCCGATTCATGGGCCTCGAAGCTGATCGATTCGTTGGCCTTGACCGTCCGCGTCTCCGCCCCGCCGAAGATCGCATTGGCGGCGACCTGATAATATTTCTTGAGGTTGTCGACGCGCAGCACCGGCGCGCCGGGCTTCACCGGCGGCTTCTCGGTCCTGGCGCCTTCGGGCAGCGCCGCCCAGTCGATCTGGTCGAAGCGCACGCAGCGGCTGAAATGGCCCTCATGCCCCTGCACCTGGACCATCGGGATCTCGGCCGCGTCGCAGACGCCGGCGACGAAATGGTGGCAGCGCGGGGCGAAATTGCAGCCCTTCGGGCGGTCCTGCGGCAGCGGAAGCTGGCCGGGGATCGCCACCAGCGGCCGCGAGTTCTTGTCGGCGCCGGGCAGCGGGATGGAGCGGAACAGGCCCTGCGTATAGGGATGGCGCATATGGTCGAACACGTCCTTGATCGTGCCCGTCTCGACCGCCTCGCCCGAATACATGACCGTGATCCGGTCGCAGGTCTCCAGGATCAGGCCGAGATTGTGCGACACGAAGATCATCGACGTGCCGAACTCCTGGCCGAGCCCCTTGACCAGCTCGACGATGCCCGCCTCGACGGTGACGTCGAGCGCCGTCGTCGGCTCGTCGAGCAGCAGCAGCGCCGGCTTCGACAGCAGCGCCATGGCGATCACGATGCGCTGCTGCTGGCCGCCCGAAAGCTGGTGCGGATAGGAGCGCATCATGCGCTCCGGGTCGGGCAGGCGCACCGCGCGCACCATGTCGAGGGCGCGCTTGTAGGCTTCGCCGCGCGACACCTTGTCGTGGAGGATCGGCACCTCCATGAGCTGCCTGCCGACCTTCATCGCCGGATTGAGGCTCGCCATCGGCTCCTGGTAGATCATGGCGATCTCGTTGCCGCGGATCGCGCGCAGCTCGTCCTCGCTCAGGTCGCCCATGTCGCGGCCCTTGAACAGGATGCGGCCGCCGACGATCCTGCCGACATTGGAGAGGTCGCGCATGACGCCGAGCGAAACGGTGGACTTGCCGCAGCCCGATTCGCCGACGATGCCCATCGCCTCGCCGGGCATCACCTTGCAGGAGAAGTCCATCACGGCCGGTATCTCGCCGCGCCTAGTGAAGAAGGAGATCGACAGGTTCTCGATCTCGAGGATAGGCTCTGCGGCCTGGGCGACGTTCGTGGCTCTGACGGCTTCGTTCATCGGATCGCCTTATCTATCTTTTCTCTCACAAACTGATCAGGGCGCGAGGGAACTCGACCTCGTCATCCATGATCCATGGTCTCAATCCTTCAGCGACTGTTCGCGCAGCGCGTCGGCGAGCAGGTTGAGGCCGAGCACGAAGGACATCAGCGCGATGGTCGGCGGCAGGGCCGGATGGATGTGCGAACGCAGCAGCCGGCTCGCCTCCTTGATCGCCGTGCCCCAGTCGGGGCTTTCGGGCGCCAGGCCGAGGCCGAAATAGCCCAGCGTTCCGAGCAGGATCGTGGTGTAGCCGATGCGCAGGCAGACATCGACGATCAGCGGGCCGCGGGCATTGGGCAGCACCTCCCACAGCATGATGTACCACGGGCTCTCGCCGCGCGTCTGTGCGGCGGCGACATAGTCGCGCGTCTTGATGTCCATGACGAGGCCGCGGACGATGCGGAACACGCCGGGGCTCGAGGCGAAGACGACGGCGACGAATATGTTGAGCTCGTTCGGCCGGATCGAGATGATGCCGAGCGGATCGGCGTTGAAGACGAGGCCGGCATAGATCCAGCCGCCGATCAGCAAGGTGAGCCCGATCAGCACGGCGAGAAGCTGCGGCCGGTGCTTGTAGCGGGTGTAGAACAGCGTGCAGAAGAAGATGATCGGGAACAGGAAGAACAGCCCCGCCATCCCATAGGGGATCGGCGTGTCCATGATGCCGGGCGTGACCAGCAGGTAGAAGAGCAGGATCACCGGAAAGGCGAGTACGAGGTTGGCAAGGAAGGAGAGGAACGAATCGACCTTGCCGCCGTAGTAGCCGGCGGGCAGCCCGAGCGTCGTTCCGACCATCAGAGCGAACATCGTCGCCGCCGGCGCGATGATCAGCACGATGCGGCTGCCGTGGACCATGCGCGAGAAGACGTCGCGGGCCAGCTTGTCGCCGCCGAACAGGAACGCCCGTCCGCTTTCCGGCTCGATCGCGCCGGGCAACGCATCCTTCATCACGAGGATCTGCTGGAGCGGATGGAATGGCGAGATCGTCGCCGCGAATATGGCGGTGAAGACCCAGAACAGGCAGATCATCACGCCGGCGATCCCGACATAGCTATCGAAAAGCTGGCCGTAGAGGCCGAGCCGACTCTTCCAGACGATGCTCGCCACGAGGATGATGCCGAGCGCGATCCACACCGACCAGAACCGGAACAGGACGCCGAAGACGATTTCGAGGACGCTGAGATATTCGTGCTGCATGCGCCGTTGCCTCTATTGCACGCGGATGCGCGGGTTCAGATAGGCGTAGCCCACATCGGAAATGAGCTGGGTGAAAAGCACCACGAACACCGAGACCAGGCTGCATGCGAGCAGCAGGTCGATGTCGTTGTTGCTCGCCGCCTCGACCAGCGCGAAGCCGAATCCCTGGTAGCGGAACATCGTCTCGACGATGACCACGCCGGTGAGCAGCCATGGGAACTGCAGCATGATCACCGTGAACGGCGCGATCAGCGCGTTGCGCAGCGCGTGCCTGAGGACCACGGCGTTGAACGACATGCCCTTGAGGCGCGCCGTGCGGATATATTGCTGCGTCATCACCTCGACCATCGAGGCCCGCGTCATGCGCGCGATATAGCCGATGCCATAAATGGCCATCGTGATCACCGGCAGGGTGAAATTGTAGAAGGTGATGCCCTGGCTGGTCGCGCTGGCGGCCGAGCCGTTGAGGATGCCGAGCCATGAGGCGAAGACGACGGTGAATATGACGCCGGAGACATATTCGGGCGTGGCTGTCGTGGTGATGGACGCGACCGAGAGCGTTCGATCCGTGCGCGATCCCTCCCGCATTCCCGCGAGCACCCCGATCAGCAGCGCGGCCGGCACCATCACCACCATCACCCAGAACATCAGTATTCCCGTCGCCGCAAGCGCGGAGAATATCTTGTCGCCGACCGGCACGCGGAACTTCGTCGAGCATCCGAAGTCGCCCTGCAGGATACCGCCGTAATAGGGTTCTGCGGGTTCGTTGCAGTAGCTGAAGCGCGGCACCGGGTCGCCGGCTGCATTGACGTTGGGCTGCTTTTCGACCACGCCGAGCCAGCGGCCGTAGCGGACGAAGAAATTGTCGCGATAGCCGTTCCTGACCAGCCACTGCTCGATGTCCTGGTCGGACGAGCGCATGTCGAGCTGGCTGATCGACAGCTTGCGCAGGTTCGGTTCCAGATTGACCATGAAGAAGACGACGAGCGTCAGGCAGAACATGGTGAGGACCATGGTGCCCAGCCGTCGCAGCATGAATGTCAGCATCGCAGCCCCTGCCTTCGAGGTTGGGACAGCGCCTTGGCGGTCACACGCCGGGGAAAAACTCTGGACGGCGGAACGGTTGCAACGCGCCGGTACCGCCCTCTCCCAACCCGCGCCACGTTCCCCCGTTAGCGCCTTGTTTCCGCGCAGACGCCCCTTGTTTCCGGGATCGTCGAATTACGACCGAGATAGGTGGGAGAGGGCGAACGTCCCTCCCCCCGTTTGCACAGGCAGCTTACGCCTCGTCCAGCCAGACGTCCGACAGCTCGAGCTCGAACATCGGATGCATGCCGTGGTTCTTCACCGCGGCGACAGAGTGATTGTAGAGGTTGCGCCAGTAGGGCTGGATGACGATGCCGGAATCCTGGAGAATCTGCTCGATCTCCTTCATCACCGGCTTGCGGTCGGTATCGCTGCCGATCGTCACCGCCTTGTCGATGAGCGCATCCAGATCGGGATTGGAGTACGCCGTCTCGTTCCAGCTTCCGCCGGTGCGGTAGGCGAGCACGACAACCTGGATGCCGAGCGGACGCATGTTCCAGTTGGTGGCGGAGAAGGGATACTTCGTCCAGTCGTTCCAGAACGTGGAGCCCGGCAGGACCGTGCGCTTCACCTTGAAGCCGGCGTCGCGAAGCTGGGCTGCGACCGCATCGCAGGTGTTCTTGTGCCAGTTCTCGTCGACCGAGATGATCTCGTGCTCGAAATCCGCCTGGCCGGTCTCGGCGATCATCGCCTTGGCGGCCTCGACGTCCCGCTCATGCGTGCCGATTTCGGCCCAGTCGGGCTGGATCGGCGCGACGTGATAGTTGTCGGCCTTGGTGCCGGCGCCGTTGATGCCGAGTTGCAGTGCGACATTGTTGTCGACGGCGAGCTGGACGGCCTTGCGGACCTTCTGGTCGTCATAGGGCTTGTTCGCCACGTTCATGCGCACGGTCAGCGTGGTCGAGGTCTGCACCTCCGACTTGACCAGGCCGATATCGTCGAGGATCGACACGTAGTCGGCGGTCGTCTCGTAGTTGGTGTGAATCTCGCCGGCCTCGAACGCGCTGACCTCGGCCGAAGGATCGGTGCCGTAGTCGATGAACTCGATGCCGTCGAGATGGGCCTCGCCGCCCCACCATTCGCCGTTCTCCCGCCGCTTGTAGACGACGCGGTTTCCGACCTCGTAGGAGACCAGCTCGAAGGGGCCGGTGCCGATCGGATTGGCGACCCAGTCGGCGCCGGTCTCGTCGAAGCTCGGATGCACCACCAGCGCCGGATAGTCCGAAACGCCCGGGATGATCGTCACGTCGGGCGCGCTCAGCTTCAGGCGGACCGTATGGTCGTCGACGCGCTCGACCGCGCCTTCGCGCAGCTTGCTCGTCTCCGGGTCGATGAGCGAGCCGAGCCGCTGCGTCATCGAGTTGCCTTCGACGGTCTGGTCGCACCAGCGCGTTATGTTGTAGATCACGTCATCGGCGGTGAACTCGTCGCCATTGGTCCAGGTCACGCCCTGGCGGACGTTGAAGACGTATTCGGTCGCGTCCTCGTTCACTTCCCAGCTTTCCAGCAGCCGGCCCTCGAAGGTCGCGTCGCGCGTGAACTTGACCAGCGGCTCGAGCGACTGGCGCATCGCATTGGCGATCTCCGACCAGTCGGCCGTGCGCGGATCCTTGTTCGCCTTGACGAACATCGACACCCTGAGGACGCCGCCCTTCTTGGGCTCCTCCTGGGCCAGCGCCCTGGTCGGCGCCGCCAGTCCGAGCATGCCGTAGGCAGCCGCCGTCGTGGCGCCGAAAATGCTGGCCAGGGCCAGGAATTCGCGCCGGTCGAGCTCGCCGCTGCGGGCCTCGCCGGCAAGCTTTTCAATATGATCCGGAACCTTGTCGCCGGCGCTTCTGTAGAATTTCATATCGCTCTCCCATTCTTCGGATCGTGTCGGCAGCATTTCCCATCTGCCGGTTGTTGTCAAAGAAGCAGGTCCCCTTTCGCCTGCGGCACTCCGCTGGGGAATGTGCAACGTGGCGCATCGCCCGGTTGGCGTAATTGCGACAATCTTGACGCAAAAGCCGCATTCGCCAACAGTTTTTCAGCGCCGGCGAGGTCGCAATGTCGTGATGCGCGCCGCGGCGGCCCATCTTCCTCCCCGCCACTTCCGGTTGACAAGCCCCGGCACGGGGCGCTCATTGTCGAACCCGAAGAGACATCGTTATCTCCCGGGGGTCATTCCTCCTTCGTGCGCATTCATGGGAGGACATCATGTCGATGCGCGTCTTGGCAATCCTGCACGCCCTGCTGTTCCTGTTCGCCCTGCCCCTGCAGCAGGCCCTGGCCCAGGAAGCGCGATCCGTCATCCTCACCGAGGACGCAGACTATTTCGGCTTCGACCTGCGCACCGAGCGCGACGTATCGCTCGAGAGCTGCCAGTCGATCTGCCTCGCCGACGGGCAGTGCCGCGCCTTCACCTATAATGGCAGCGCGCAATGGTGCTTCCTGAAATCCGATTTCTCGGTGCTCAACAGCTTCCCGGGAGCCGTCGCCGGGCGTGTCGTCGACCTTTCCGCCGAGGACGATCTCGGCGCCCCGCCGGAGCTTTCCTACCTGCCCGAATTCATGCGCGCCGGCGCCCGCGGCTATCGCGAGAAGGTCGCCCAGACGGAGCCGCAGGCCGGGCTCGGCTTCGTCCATTTCACCTCCAGCGGCGACAATTCGCTCGCCTCCGGGAATGCGGTCGCGGCGGTCGCCGAATACGTCTCCGCGCTGGCCATCGCGCCGGAGGATGTCGGCGCATGGCTCGACCTCGCGGAAGCGAATTTCGCCGTCGATAGCGACAAGAATTCCGAGAAGAGGCGGTTCAGCCGCGACGGCGGCTACGCGGCCGTCAACGCCTATCTGCTGTCGCGGGGCGCGACGCCGCGCGCCCATGCGCTGGCGCTGATCGCCGAGGCGCTCGACCGCAGCGACGACTATCGCCAGGCCCTGCAGGCCTATGAGGACAGCCTGGCGCTGATCAACGACGCCGAGGTGCGCGCCGCCTATACCGACCTGAAGCTGCGCAAGGGCTTCCGCATCCTCAACCACTCGGTGGATACGGAGGTCGCCACGCCGCGTGCCTGCGTCCAGTTCTCCGAGGACCTGGTCAAGACGGGGATCGACTATTCGTCCTTCGTCACCGTCGACGGGGCTCCGCCGCGGGCGATCGACGCCGCCGAGCGCCAGCTCTGCGTCGAGGGGCTCGAGCACGGCAAGCAGTATCGCATCGTCGTCCGCCAGGGCCTGCCCGCAGCCATCGGCGAGGTGCTGCCGGTGCCGACGACGCTGTCCATCTATGTCCGCGACCGGCAGCCTTCCGTCCGCGTCACCGGCAACGGCTTCGTCCTGCCCGGCGGCGGCCGGCACGGCATCCCGCTCGTCAGCGTCAACACCGACAGCGTCGAGATCGCGATCTATCGCATCGGCGACCGCGCGCTGGCGCGCCTGCTCACCGGCTACCAGTTCCTCGACCGCCTCGGCGAATACGATCTCTCCGGGGTCCGCGACGATACCGGGCAGGAGATCTGGCGCGGCGCGGTCGAGGTCGACAACGTGCTCAACGAGGAGATCGTCACCAGCTTCCCCGTCGATCAGGCGCTGCCCGACCGGCGCCCCGGCGTCTATATCCTCAGCGCCCTGGCCGAGGGCGAGACGCCGGACGGCTGGCAGGACCGGGCCACGCAATGGTTCGTCGTCTCCGACATCGGCCTTTCCACCTTCGCCGGCGAGGACGGGCTGACCGTCTTCGCCCGCTCGCTCGCCACCGCCGAGCCGATCGAGGGCGCCGAGCTGCAACTGCTCGCCCGCAACAACGAGGTTCTGGGCGAAGCCGTCACCGACGCCGAAGGCCGCGCCACGTTCTCGCCCGGCCTGGTGCGGGGCGAAGGCGGGCTGGTGCCGGCCGTGCTCTCCGCCGCGCGCGGCGGTGACGACTTCGTCTTCCTCGACATGACGCGGCCGGGATTCGACCTCTCCGACCGCGGCGTGGCCGGCCGCGCCGCGCCCGGCGCCATCGACGTCTATGCATGGACGGAGCGCGGCATCTACCGCGCCGGCGAGACGGTGCATGCGGCAGCGCTCGCCCGCGACGACCGCACCGACGCCATCGCCAACCTGCCGCTGACCTTCATCTTCACCCGGCCGGACGGCGTCGAGGAGCGGCGCATGGTCAGCGACGGGGCCGCGCTCGGCGGCCATCACATCGCGCTCGACCTGGAGCAGACGGCGCTGCGCGGCGCCTGGGGGCTCGCCATCCATGCCGATCCGGAAGCGCCGGCGCTGGCGCGCGTCAACTTCCTCGTCGAGGACTTCGTGCCCGACCGCATCGAGTTCGACCTGGCGAGCACGGCGAGCGACGTCGCGCCGGGCGAGCCGGCGAGCCTTCAGGTCGACGGCCGCTATCTCTACGGCGCGCCCGCCGCCGGCCTCGAGCTCGAAGGCGAGATCAACATCACCACGACGCGCGAGTGGGAGCGTTTTCCGGACTACCGGTTCGGGCTCGCCGACGAGGATTATGTCGCCGGCAACACGATCCCGCTCGACGACCTGCCGGTCGCCGACGCCGACGGGCATGCGGATTTCGATGCCGTCGTCGACACGCTGCCCTCGACGACCAGGCTGATCAATGCCGAGGTCGTGGTGCGCATGCGCGAGAGCGGCGGACGCGCCGTGGAGCGCCGCCTCGATCTCACCGTCAAGCCGGAGGCGACCGTGATCGGCATCCGCCCAGGCTTCGACGGCAACGCCGTGCCGGAGAACGGCAATGCCACCTTCCGCGCCATCGCCGTCTCGCCGGAGGGCGAGCAGGTCGCGTTCGACGACGCATTGTGGACGCTGGTCGAGATCGAGCGCAGCTATCAATGGTACCGCACCGACAGCGGCTGGGACTACGAGCCGATCACCGTCGAGCGGAAGGTCTCGGAAGGCGAGATCGATCTTGCGGCGGCGGACGGCGCGGTCCTCTCGCTGCCGGTCGGATGGGGGCGCTACCGCCTCACCGTCGAATCCGCGGACCCGACCGGGCCGGTCGCGAGCTTCGAATTCGACGCCGGCTGGTATGTCGCTTCCGCCTCGACCGAGACGCCGGACGGGCTCGAGATCGCGCTCGACAAGGAAAGCTACCGGGCGGGCGACGTCGCCCGCCTCCAGGTCTCGCCCCGCGATGCCGGCGAGCTGCTGGTGATCGTCGGCGCTGAGCGGCTGCTCGCCACCGTCACGGCGAGCGTTCCGGCCGAAGGCGGCGAGATCGAGATCCCTGTCGGCGAGGACTGGGGCGCCGGCACCTATGTCACCGCGACGCTGTTCAGGCCCGGCAACGGCCGCGACGGCCGCATGCCTTCGCGCTCCGTCGGCGTGAGCTGGATGTCGATCGATCCCGGCGACCGCCGGCTCGAGGTCGATCTCGGCACGACCGGGCGCAGCGATCCGCGGGCGCCGCTGTCGATTCCCGTCGAGGTGACGGGGCTGGCGCAGGGCGAGACCGGCTATGTCATGGTCGCCGCCGTCGATGTCGGCATCCTCAACCTGACGTCCTATTCGCCGCCCGACCCGGAGGAGTGGTATTTCGGGCAGCGCAGGCTCGGCCTCGAGATCCGCGACCTCTATGGCCGCCTGATCGACGGCAGCCTCGGCGCCACGGGCCGGCTGCGCACCGGCGGCGACGGCGTCGGCATGGCGATAACGGGCAGTCCGCCGACCGAGAAGCTGGTCGCCTTCTTCTCCGGCCCCGTCGAGCTCGACGAGGACGGGAAGGCGCTCGTCACCTTCGACATTCCCGAGTTCAACGGCACCGCCCGCGTGATGGCGGTCGCTTGGTCGAAGGAGGCGGTCGGCCGCGCCGATGCCGACGTCGTCATCCGCGATCCGGTCGTCGTCACCGCCGGCCAGCCGCGTTTCCTCGCCGCCGGCGACAGCTCGACGATCAGGCTCGACATCGCCAACACCGACGGCCCGGCCGGCGAATACCGGCTGACGACGCAGATGCAGGGCAGCGCCGGACTGAAGATCGGCGCCACGGCCGACGCCGTCACCCTTGCAGAGGGCGGGAACGCGACCGTGCTGCTGCCGGTCTCCGCCGAGGCCACGGGCGATGCGACGGTCACCGTCGCACTCGCCCACGAGGACGGCACGCGGGTGGAGAGGACGCTGTTCCTCCCCGTGCGCCCGGCTTCCATGCCGGTCACGACCCAGCGCGTCGTGACGCTGGCGCCGGAGGGAGGCAGCATCAGGGTCGACGGCGAATTGCTCGCCGCGAGCCTCCTCGACGGCGCTTCGGTCAGCGTCGGCGTATCGCCGGTCTCCGCCTTCGACGTGCCGTCGCTGCTGATGACGCTCGACCGCTACCCCTATGGCTGCTCCGAGCAGACGATCAGCCGCGCGCTGCCGCTGCTCTATGTCAGCGAGCTGTCGGCGGCGGCCGGCATGGAGGACAATGCCGACCTGCGCCGGCGCGTGCAGGACGCGATCGACCGCGTGCTGACCTTCCAGTCCTCCACCGGCTCCTTCGGCATGTGGGGGCCTGGCTGGGGCGATCTGTGGCTCGACGCCTATGTGACCGAGTTCCTGTCGCGGGCGCATGAGCAGGGCTATCGCATCCCCGCAATGGCGATGAAGATGGCCCTTGACAACGTCCGGAACTCGATCGCCTACGACCAGGACGTGGCCGGCCGCGGCAGCGAGATCGCCTATGCGCTCTATGTGCTGGCGCGCAACAAGGAGGCCTCCGTCGGCGACCTGCGCTACTATGCCGACACGCGCCTCGACGAGTTCGAGAGCCCGATGGCTCGTGCCCAGATCGCCGCCAGCCTGGCGCTCTACGGCGACGCGCCGCGCGCCGAGCGCGCCTTCGCTTCGGCCCTGCGCCAAGCTCAAGGCCGGCTCGACGACACCCACTATCGCACCGACTACGGCTCGAACCTGCGCGACGGCGCGGCGATGCTGGCGCTGGCGGCGGAGACGACGCCCTCGCCCTCGGCCATGCCGGCGATGGTCCGCCTGGTGGAGGAGAACTGGCAGGCGGCGCGCAATACCAGCACGCAGGAGCAGGTCTGGATGGTGCTCGCCGCACGCGCGCTGGAGGAAGCGGGCAGCAGCATCAGGCTCGACATCAACGGCGAGGCGCATACCGGCACCTACGCGACCCGCCTCGCCGGCGAGGAGGTGATGTCGTCGCCGCTGACGCTGGTCAATCGCGGCTCCGAGCCGGTGGATGCGGTGATCACCACCGTCGCCACGCCGGCCGAGCCGCTGGCGGCGATGAATGACGGCTTCGAGATCAGCCGGAGCTACTACACGCTCGACGGCGAGCCTGCCAGCATCTCGCAGGTCGAGCAGAACGAGCGTTTCGTGGTGGTGCTGCGCATCGACCGCTTCGACGACTGGCCGGCGCGCATCGCCGTCACCGACCTGCTGCCGGCCGGTCTGGAGATCGACAATCCGCGCCTCGTCGGCAGCGCCGAACTGTCGAATTTCGGCTGGCTGGGACAGCCGCAGGCAGCGCATACGGAGTTCCGCGACGATCGTTTCGTCGCCGCCTTCGATCGCCAGCAGGGCCAGCGCGGCAATTTCCGCGTTGCCTATGTCGTGCGCGCCGTGACGCCCGGCGTCTATGTCCATCCGGCCGCCGTGGTCGAGGACATGTACCGGCCGCAATATTCGGCCCGCACGCCCGACAGCATGATGGAGGTCGTGGCGGCGAACTGAGGTTCGTGGATCCATGGTGATGCCCGCCCGCATCGCGATCGCCGGCGCCGTGCTGTGCGCCTTGGTCGGGCTGTCGATCGCCGTGCTCGGCGCGCTCGACCGCGCCTTCCCGCCGCCGCTCGCCGACACTGTCGCGACCTCGGTCGAGGTGCGCGACCGCAATGGCAGGCTGCTGCGCGCCTTCGCGGCCGAGGACGGCACCTGGCGCCTCGCCGTGTCGCTGGACGATGTCGATCCCGCCTTCCTCGACATGCTGGTCGCCTATGAGGACAAGCGCTTCCGCAGCCATCACGGCGTCGACCCCGTCGCGGTGGCGAGGGCGGCGGCACAGCTCCTCGTCAATGGCCGGATCGTCTCCGGCGGCTCGACCATCACCATGCAGCTTGCCCGGCTGCTGGAGCCGCGCGAGGAGCGCTCGGTGTCGGCCAAGCTCAGGCAGATGCTGCGCGCGCTGCAGATCGAGCGCCGCCTGAGCAAGGACGAAATCCTCGAACTCTACCTGACGCTGGCGCCCTATGGCGGCAATCTGGAAGGCATCCGCGCCGCCTCGCTCGCCTGGTACGGCAAGGAGCCGAAGCGGCTCGGCCTCGGCGAGGCCGCGCTGCTGGTCTCCATCCCCCAATCGCCCGAGCGCCGCCGCCCCGACCGCCATGCCGACGAGGCGCGCGCGGCCCGCGACCGCGTGCTCCAGCGCATGGTGGCCCAGGGCCTGCTCGACCGGCGGGAGGCGCAACGCGCCGAAGCCGACCGCGTGCCGCTCATGCGCCGCGACATGCCCGCCCTCGCCGCCCATGCGACCGGAGACGCCGTCCGCGCCGCGCCGGACAAAAGCATCCACCGGCTGACGATCCGCGGCGACGTCCAGGCGGCGCTCGAGCGGGTGGCGCGCGAGGCGGCCGCCGGGCTGGGGTCGAGGGTCTCGGTCGCCATGGTCATGGCCGATGCGCATAACGGGGAGATCCTGGCCTCGGTGGGCGCTGCCGATTTCCTCGACAACCGCCGCGACGGCTGGGTCGATATGACCACGGCGCTGCGCTCCCCCGGCTCGACGCTGAAGCCGTTCGTCTACGCACTGGCGATGGAGGAAGGGCTGGTCGCGCAGGAAACGGTGATCGCCGACCGGCCGTCGAGCTTCTCGGGCTATAGGCCGCGCAATTTCGACATGGCCTATCAGGGCGACGTCAGCATCCGCACCGCGCTCCAGCTCTCGCTCAACGTGCCGGCGGTGGCGCTTCTCGACGCGGTCGGGCCGCTGCGGTTGTCCGCCCGCTTCCGCGCAGCCGGCGTGACGCTCGCCATGCCGCGCGACGAGCCGCCGGGCCTGGCGATCGCGCTCGGCGGCGCCGGCACCACGCTGCGCGACCTCGTCCAGCTCTACACGAGCCTCGCCAATGGCGGCGAGGCGACGGCGCTGCATCTCGACGACGGCGCGCCCGCGAGCAGACGCCTGCTCGACCCGCGCTCGGCATGGCAGGTCGGCGACATGCTCTCGGCGGTCGCGCCGCCGGAAGGTGCCGCGCGCAACGGCATCGCCTACAAGACCGGCACCAGCTACGGCTATCGCGACGCGTGGTCGGTCGGCTATGACGGCCGCCACGTGCTCGGCGTCTGGGTCGGGCGGCCGGACGGCGGCCCGGTTCCGGGCATCACCGGCTACACGACCGCAGCCCCGATCCTGTTCGAGGCCTTCGACCGGTCCGGCGTGCCGGTCACGCCCCTGCCCAAGGCCCCGCCCGGCGCGCTGCGGCTTGCCCGCGAGCAACTGCCGGTGACCCTGCAACGCTTCGAGGGCCCCCGCTTCGACCGCCCGCGGGGCGTCGCCGAGCCGGCGCCGCAGATCGTTTTCCCGCCGCAGGGCGCCCGCGTCGAGCTTGCCGGCGCATCCGGCGCGCAGGATCCGCTGGTGCTGAAGCTGGAGGGTGGCCGCGCCCCGTTCCGCTGGCTCGCCAACGGCCGGCCGCTGGCCGAGCCGTCGCGCCGCCGCGTCGGCTACTGGGTGCCCGACGGCAACGGTTACTCGACGCTGACGGTGATCGACGCGGCCGGCCGCACCGCGAGCGTCGACGTGTTCGTGGAAGCCGCAGCGCCGTAGACCGGTCTGGCAATGCATCCGGGCGTCAGGCCGCCGAGCGCGTCGGCATCAACTCCTTGAGGTCGACCGTCGGGTCGGCGGCGATCTCCGGCTCGACGGTGGCGTGCGCCGACAGGATCCGCCTTGCAGCCATATGCTCGCCCGGACGGTTGACGCTCTCGACCGTGACCAGCCTGCCGTCGCGGTAGAGGAACACAGAGAAGCCGCCGGAGGCCGGATCGCCCCTGGTGACGGCATGGTCGGCGCCGCGCGACAGGCCCGCGATCTGCAGGCGTGCGGAGCCCTGGTTCGACCAGAACCAGGGCAGGCTGTCATAGGGGGTGGCGTCGCCGGTCAGCCGCGCGGCGACGCAGCGCGCCTGGTCGACGGCATTCTGCACCGACTCCAGCCGCACCATGCCGATGCCGAACGGATTTGGATGCGCCGCGCAATCGCCGATCGCCGAGATGGAGGGATCGGAGGTGACGAGCCTCTCGTCGACCGCAACGCCGTTGCTGAGCGTGAGCCCTGCCGCGCCCGCCATTTCCTCGTTCGGCAGCACCCCGACCGCGACCATGATCGCATCGCTGCGGAGCGTGGTGCCGTCGGAAAGCGAGACGACATATCCGTCACCGTCCCTCTTGACCTTCTCCGCCCGCGTCCCGAAGCGCAGACGCACGCCGAGGCCGTCATGGAAGCCGCGGAAATAGTCGCCCGTCTCGCGCGACAGCACGCGGCCCATCAGCCGGTCCGACGCTTCGACCAGGTCGACCTCGATGCCGCGCTGGCGCAGAAGGCTCGCCACCTCAAGCCCGATGAAGCCGCCACCGAGCACTGTGACATGACCGAGCGCGTCGAGGCGCATCGAAAGCGCCCGCGCATGGGCGAGCGTTCGCAATTCCACGATGTCTTCACGGGCGAGGCCCGCCACCTGCGGCATGCGGTTGCGGGCGCCTGTGGCGAGCACGAGATGATCGTAGCCGAGCCCCTCCCCGCTATCGAGCATGAGGCGGCGCCCGGCGCGGTCGATCGCCACCGCCGTCACGCTGCGTCGCAGCTCGATGCCCTGGGCTTCATAGAAGGATTCCGCCTTGATCGGCAGCGGGGCGCTGTTTTCGGTCTTCAGGAAATCCTTCGACAGCGGCGGCCGCTGGTAGGGAAGGTCGGGCTCGTCCCCGACGAGGACGATATGTCCGTCAAAACCGCGCTGCCGCAGCGATGCGGCAAGCTCCACCCCGGCCTGGCCGCTTCCGGCCACGACCACCCTGGAAATCCGTTCTTGGCTCACGAGGAATCCTTCCACGACCTGATTGCGATATGGAGGTGCGGCCCGCTTCTGTCCAGTCGCTGCCGAGGATCATAAACCCGACGCGTTGCCGCATCTGCGCAGGGACGACTGCCGCCGACGCCTTTCCGACATCAAACAGGGCCGACATCAAACAGGGCCCGACATCAAACAGGACTTGCGTCCCGACGCTCCGGTGACGAAAAGAAGCTCGGAAACCCAACGGAACGGTATCGGGAGGATCAGATGAGGAACAAAGGCCCGCGCGGCGTCATCGCGGCGATCGCCACACCGGTCACCGACGATTTCGAGCCCGACCTGGACCGCTTCCTGAAACTCGCCGCCTTCCTGCTCGAGAACGGCTGCGACGGCCTCAACGTGCTCGGCACGACCGGCGAGGCGACCTCCTTCTCGCTCGACCAGCGCCGGCGCGTGATGCGCGCGCTGGCCTCCTCCGGCCTCGACCTGTCACGGATGCTGGTCGGCACCGGCGCCGCCGCGCTGGAGGATGCCGTCGCGCTGACGCGCGAGGCCTCCGATCTCGGCTTCGCCGGTGCGCTGGTCCTGCCGCCCTTCTATTACAAGAACGCGCCGGAGGACGGCGTCGCGGCCTATATCGACACGATCGTCGCACGCTCCGGCGTGCCCATCTATCTCTACCATTTCCCGGCCCAGTCCGGCGTCCCCTACGCGGTCGA
>CAYYZC010000009.1:1952-12559 GCA_964475605.1 uncultured Chelativorans sp. | reverse complement strand
TGCCCATCTATCTCTACCATTTCCCGGCCCAGTCCGGCGTCCCCTACGCGGTCGAACTGGTCGGGCGGCTTCTGGAACGCCATCCCGGCCGCCTCGCCGGGCTCAAAGATTCCTCCGGCGACATGGCCTATGCAGGCGCCGTCGCCGATCTGTCGGACGACTTCGCCGTCTTCCCCTCGACCGAGGCCGTGCTGATCGAGGCGCGCGACGGCCGGTTCGCCGGCTGCATCTCGGCGACGGCGAACCTCAATTCGTCCCACTGCGCCCGCGCCTTCCACGAGGGCGACGCCGAAGCGCTCGCGAGGGCGAAATCGATCCGCGCCCTGTTCGAGGGCAAGCCGCTGGTGCCGGGCGTCAAAGCGCTTCTGGCGCGCATCCATGGCGACGAGGCGCTGGCGCGCGTCATGCCGCCGCTTGCCGGCTGGAAGGAGGAGATGACCGCCGGGACCTTCGGCCGCTATCAGGAACTGAGCGGCAATGGGTGAACGCGGTCAGGCGCATGGCTGAGCAGGTCGACTGCGTCGTCATCGGCGCCGGCGTCGTCGGGCTCGCCGTCGCCGCCGAACTCGCCCATGCCGGGCGCGAGGTGCTCATCCTCGAAGCCGGCGATGCCATCGGCACCGGCACGTCGAGCCGCAACAGCGAGGTCGTCCATGCCGGGATCTACTATCCCGAAGGCAGCCTGAAGGCCCGCTTCTGCGCGCCCGGCCGCGAGCGCCTCTATGAATGGTGCCGCCAGCGCGGCATCCCGCACAAGCGCCTCGGCAAGCTCGTCGTGGCGACGACGCCTGGAGAGCTCAACGCGCTCGGCGCCATCGCCGAACGCGCCCGCGGCAACGGCGTCACCGACCTGCAATTCCTGGACGCCGCCGAGGCACGCCGGCTCGAGCCGGCGCTGTCTTGCGCCGGCGCACTGCTCTCGCCCAGCACCGGCATCGTCGACAGCCACGGCCTGCTGCTCTCGCTGCAGGGCGAGGCGGAGGATCACGGCGCCATGCTGGCATTCATGTCGCCGGTCACCGGCGGCAGCATCGAGGCGCAGGGCATCCTGCTCGACATCGGCGGCGACCAGCCGATGCGGCTTCAGGCCGGCCTCGTGGTCAATTGCGCCGGACTTGCCGCCCACAGGATCGCCGGCTCGATCGAGGGCGTCGCGCCGGAGACGATCCCCGAGATCCGCTACGCCAAGGGCAACTATTTCGGCGTCCAGGGCCGGGTTCCGTTCCACCGGCTCGTCTATCCCGTGCCGGAACCGGGCGGGCTCGGCGTCCATCTGACGCTCGACCTGTCCGGCCAGGCTCGCTTCGGGCCGGATGTCGAGTGGATCGACGAGATCGACTACCGGGTCGACCCGGCGCGCGCCGAGCCCTTCTACGGGGCGATCAGGCGCTATTGGCCGGCCTTGCGCGACGGGACGCTCTTTCCCGACTATGCCGGCATCCGCGTCAAGGTGGCCGCGCTCGACCCGGCCGACTTCATGATCGAGACCGCGAACCCGCGCCTCGTCAACCTCTACGGCATCGAATCGCCCGGCCTGACCTCTTCTCTCGCCATCGCGGCCCATATCCGCGAACTCGCCGGCTGACTTTCGAGGGACGCCCAGGGAACCCGAATGAAACAAAACGATTCCCTATGGCCATGAAAGGCTCCAAGCACTTCACCGACCTCGTGCACGGCATGCGCGACACGCGCCTCAGGATGCTTCCGGTCGTCTTGATCGGGCTCTTCGCCTGCGGGCTCTATTTGTTCTTCCAGATCGCCGAGGAGGTCACCGAGAACGAGATCGACGAGTTCGACCGGATGCTGCTGCTGCTCTTCCGCAACCCGCAGGACGTCGCCGACCCGATCGGGCCGGAATGGCTGGAGGAGACGGTCGTCGAGATCACCGCGCTCGGCGGCTATCCGATCCTCGTGATCATGGTGGCGGCCGTCATCGGCTTCATGCTGGTGGCGCGCAAATACGGCCCCGCCCTCTACGTACTGCTGTCGGTCGGCGCCGGCACGATCGTCGGCCACGGGCTGAAGCTCGCCTATGACCGGCCGCGGCCCGACATCGTCGATCATCTGGTCAGCACGCATACGCCGAGCTTTCCGAGCGGCCATGCGACGATGAGCGCCGTCGTCTATCTGACGCTGGCCTCGCTGATCGTCAGGCTGGTCGACCGCACCGCGGTGCGCGCCTATGTGCTCGTCGTCGCGGTCCTGCTCACGCTCGCCGTGGGCTTCAGCCGCATCTATCTCGGCGTCCACTGGCCGAGCGACGTCGCCGCGGGCTGGGCGATCGGCATCGCCTGGGCGAGCTTCGCCTGGCTCATGACGACGCTGTTGCGTGCCTTGCGCAAGCGCAAGCGGCGCCGGCAAAGAGACGACGTTTCCGCCGCGGGCCGTGCGGACGAATGATGCATGTCCGCGACAAGAGGCGGCAGCCGTGCCGCGTTGCGAACGCCCGGCGATGGGTCTAAGCCAGTGCCATGTCGCCGCCGGATAGCAGAACGCCGCTGAAGATCGGGACGCGAGGCTCGCTCCTCGCGCTGGCCCAGGCCGCCGAGACGCGTGCCCTGCTGATGAAGGCGCATGACCTGCCCGAAGAGGCGTTCGAGATCATCGCCATCAAGACCACGGCCGACCGGGTCCAGGACCGCTCGCTGAGCGAGGTCGGCGGCAAGGGCCTGTTCACCAAGGAGATCGAGGAGGCGCTGCTCGACGGCAGCATCGACATCGGCGTCCATTGCGTCAAGGACATGCCGGTGCTGCAACCCGACGGGCTGGTGCTGGACTGCTACATGGTGCGCGAGGACCCGCGCGACGCGCTGGTCTCGGAGAAATATGAGCGCCTGGCCGACCTGCCCGCCGGCGCGACGGTCGGCACATCGAGCATCAGGCGCCGCGCCCAGCTCCTCCATCGCCGCCCCGACCTCAAGGTGGTGGATTTCCGCGGCAACGTGCAGACGCGGCTGAAGAAGCTCACCGACGGCGTCGCCGAAGCGACCTTCCTCGCCATGGCCGGGCTCAACCGGCTCGGCCTGCGCGACGTGCCGTGCCATGCGATCGCCACCGAGGACATGCTGCCGGCCGTCGGCCAGGGAGCGCTGGTGATCGAGCGCCGAGCGGGCGACGAGCGGGCGGCCACGCTGGTGGCGCCGCTCAACGACGACACGACCGGGCGGCGGATGGACGCCGAGCGCGCCTTCCTCGCCACGCTCGACGGCTCCTGCCAGACGCCGATCGCCGGCCTTGCCCGGATCGACGGCGACCGTATCCATCTCCGCGGCGAGATCCTGCGTCCCGACGGTTCCGAGCTGGTCGCCGATGAGGCCTCGGCCGCAGCCAACGAGGGGGCAGCACTCGGCGAGGAGCTGGCGCGGCGCCTGCTGTCGCGGGCGCCGGCCGATTTCCTCAAGCGCTGAACTCCGCTCTTACGCCTTCGCCTTCTCCCGCAGCGCGGTGATCGTGGTGCGGATCGAGATCGCGTCGGCGTCGATGATCAGCTCCAGCAGCGCGCTGCCCGGCGCGGCGAGCGCCCGCTCCAGCGCCGCATCGAACTCCGAAATGTCGGTCACCTTCTCGCCATGGAGGCCATAGGCCTTCGCCAGGGCGGCGAAATCCGGGTTCTTCAGCTCCGTGCCGTGGACGCGGGCGGGGAAGTCCCGCTCCTGATGCATGCGGATCGTGCCGTACATGCCGTTATTCGCGACGACGAACAGGACCTTGGCGTCGTATTGCGCCGCCGTCGCGATCTCCTGCCCGTTCATCAGGAAACAGCCGTCGCCGGCGAATGCGACGACGCTGCGCTCTGGGTGGGTGAGCTTGGCGGCGACCGCCGCCGGCACGCCGTAGCCCATCGCGCCTGAGGTCGGCGCAAGCTGCGAGCGGAAACGGTCGAACGGCCAGTATTTGTGCACCCAGCCGGTGTAGTTGCCGGCACCCGTGGTGATGATCGTATCGGGCGGCAGCCGCTTGCGCAGCCGCGTGACGACATCGGCCATGTCGAGCTTGCGCCGTTTCTCCGGCAGCTCCAGCGTCTTCTCGAAATCGGCGTGCCAGCCGGCAAGCCAGTCCGACGAGGCGCCTGCGGGCGCCGGCAGCGCGGCGAGCGCCTTCGCCGTGGCGGAGGATGACGCGTTGATCGGCAGATCCGCCTGGAAGACCCGGCCGAGCTCCTCCGGGTCGGGATAGATGTGGATCAGCTTCTTGGCCGGGCGCGGCGGCTTCAGGAGCTCATAGCCGGCCGTCGTCATCTCGCCGAGCCGGGCGCCGAGCACGATCAGCAGGTCGCTCTCGCCAAGATGCCTGGTCAGCGCGGAGTCGGCGCCGATGCCCAGATGCCCGACATAGTTCGGATGGCTGTTGGGCACATAGTCCTGGCAGCGCAGCGAGGCCGCGACGGCAACGCCGAAACGCTCGGCGAATTTCATGATCGCCACGCCCGTCTCCGCGCTCCAGCCGCCACCGCCGATGAGCATCAGCGGACGCTGCGCCTCGCCCACCATGCGCGCGAGCTGGTCGAGCCTGTCCTGGCCGGGTGCGGTGTCGAGCGGGCGTGCCGGCAGGCCGGGATCGATCCCGCCGTCGACCATCTCGCTCAGCACGTCCTCCGGCAGGGCGAGCACGACCGGGCCGGGACGCCCGGCCATCGCCGTCTGGAAGGCGCGATGGACATATTCGGGGATGCGCCGCGGATCGCTGATCTCGGCCGCCCATTTCGCCAGCGGCCCGAACATCGCCGCGAAATCGACCTCCTGAAAGCCCTCGCGGTCCTTGATGTCGCGTCCGACCTGGCCGACGAAGAGGATCATCGGCGTCGAATCCTGGAAGGCGGTATGGATGCCGATCGAGGCATTGGTGGCGCCGGGGCCGCGGGTGACGAAGCAGATGCCCGGCTTGCCTGTCAGCTTGCCGTAGGCTTCGGCCATGTTGGCCGCCCCGCCTTCCTGCCGGCAGACGACGAGGTCGATCTTCTCCTTCGTCTCATAGAGCGCGTCGAGCACCGGCAGATAACTCTCGCCGGGCACGCAGAAGATGCGCTCCACTCCCTGCACCAGCAGGCTCGAGACCAGAAGATCCGCACCTCTTATCGTCCCGGCCTCGTTCTTGTCCGTCATTTCGGTCTCCACTGTTCCTGCCGCGGCATATCGCCTTCCGCCCGGGGCTGGAAGCCGCCCCGGGATGCGCACCGGAATGGTGCGCCAATTCCCTACCAAACCCGACCTGCCGGCCAGGGCCCGCCATGTGCGGGAGCCCAGCGGCGCCGGTCAACATTGTCGGTCCGATCGACATGGTGTAGAAGCGACACCTGCCGATCCGCCCAAAACCGCATCACTTCCAGCCAAAAAAGCTTTCCAATGCTCGACAATCCAACCCATACCAGCGCCCATTTTCCCGGCGTGCGGGCGAAATCGGAACGCGATTCGCAGAAGATCTACCGCGATCTCAAGGCCGCGATCCTGAGCGGAGGCTTCGAGGCAGGCAGCCGCCTGCCGACCGAGCGCATGCTGTCGAGCCGCTTCAACGCGGCGCGCAACACGGTGCGCAAGACGATGAACCAGCTCGTCAAGGAAGGGCTGATCGTGCGCCATGTCGGCCGCGGCACCTTCGTTTCGGAAGAGCTTGCGCAGGCGACGCGCCCGTCCGGCGCCGAATACAGCCTCCAGGAGCTGCTCGAGGCGAGGCTGCTGTTCGAGCCGAGCCTGCCCGACCTCGTCGTCGAGCGCGCGACGCCGGAGCACGTCGCCGAGATGGAGAAAAGCCTGGAGGCGATGCGCGGCGCGACGAGCTGGCGCGAGTTCAAGGAGGCCAAATACGGGCTCCACCTCGCCATCGCTCGCGGCTCGCGCAACCGCTTCATCGTCTCGATCTTCGAGCAGATCCTGGAATCGCGTCGCCGCGCCGGCTGGGACCGTCCCGGCGGCCACCCGACCCCGGTATCGGCAGTGCGCGAGACCGCCTATCGCGACAATCTCGGCATCGTGCAGGCGCTCAAGAGCAAGGATGCCGCCGCCGCCCGCACCGCGATCCGCGACTATCTGCTGCGGACGCTGTCGAACGCCAGCAGCGGCTGAGCCCGGCTGGAAGGACGGCGCGCTCATCGCTGGTCGATGCGCTTCTGCAGCGCGCGGCCGACCAGGATCAGCGACAGCGACGTGATCAGCACCGCAAGACCCGGGAAGACCGACATCCACGGCGCGAACAGGATATAGTCCTTGCCCTGCTCCAGGATCGCGCCCCAGTCCGGCGTCGGAGGTTGCACGCCGAGCCCGAGAAAGCCGAGCGCGGCCTGGATCTGCAGGATCAGCGGGAACAGGATGATGTACTGGGTCAGGATCAGCGGCAGCACGTTGCGCGTGACATGGTTGCCGAGGATCGCCGGCTCGTTGAGGCCGATCGAGCGCGCCGCCTCGACATAGGTCTTCTCGCGCTCGCTGAGCGCGCCGGCGCGCGCGATGCGGAAGAAGACCGGCATATAGACCACCGACAGCGCCAGGATCAGGTTGGCCGTCTCCGGCCCGAGCACGCCGGTGATGATGACGCCGAGGATGATCGGGGGAAAGCTCAGGAGAACGTCGATCAGCCGGCCGAGCAACTGGTCGGCGCCGCCGCCGAAGAAGCCCGAGAACAGCCCCAGCACGCCGCCGACGATAGCCGAGATCAGCAGCGATCCGGCGCAGATCGACAGCGTCACCCGCGTGCCGTGGATGACGCGCGCATAGAGGTCGCGCCCGACATCGTCGGTGCCGAACCAATGCTCGCTCGACGGCGGCAGGAGCGACGAGGCGACGTCGATCGAGAACGGCGAGGCGGAAGCGAACAGGCCGGGGAATATCGCCACCAGGCCGATGAGGGCGATCAGGATCGTGCCGACCAGCAGGCCGGGCTCGGAGCCGGCCATGCGGACGAGCCGTCCGCCCAGGGGGAAGCGGCGGCGGCCGGGTGCTGACTGCGGGATATCGCTCATGGTCGACCCGCCCGGCTCACGATACGCGCACGCGCGGGTCGATCAGCCGGTAGGCGAGATCGACCAGGAGATTGACCACCATCGCCGTCACCACGACGATCAGCAGCGCCCCCTGCAGGACGGGATAGTCGCGGGTCTCGACCGCCGTCAGCAGCAGGCGCCCGAGACCCGGCAACGCGAACAGCGATTCGATGATGACGACGCCGCCGAGGATCTGGATCAGGATCAGCCCCATGAAGGTAACGATCGGGATCAGCACGTTGCGCAGGATGTGCTTGAAGAAGATGGTGCGCACCGGCACGCCCTTGGCGATCGCCGTGCGCACATATTCCTGATGCAGCGCCGAGACGACGTTCTGGCGTACGAACTGGCTGTAGGCGGCGACCTGCAGCAGCGCCAGGCTCGCGATCGGCAAGGCCAGGATCGCCAGATTGTCGCCCAGCGAGCGGGTCGGCGGCGCATAGCGCAGCGGCGGCGACCACGAGAAGGCCGTCGAGACGGCGACGAGCAGCATCAGCCCGACCCAGAACACCGGCGCCGACAGGCCGACGACGTTGAAGCTCTGGATCAGCGTGTCGAGCGGGCGGTTCTCGTAGATGCCGGCGAGGATGCCGAGCGGCACGCCGATGACCGTCGCCACGAAAAGCGTCAGCAGGCCGATCTCGAGCGTGACCAGGAAGGCCTGGCCGACCATCTGCGTGACCGACACGCCGCGGACCCAGCTCGTGCCGAGGTCGCCCTGGAGCACCCGCATCAGCCAACTGAAATACTGGACATGGATGGGCCGGTCGAGGCCGAAGAACTCGCGCAGCGCCGCCTCCGCGTTCTGGCCGCCGGCCTGGCCCATCATCTGGGCGACCACGTCGCCGGGGACCATGCGCACGAGCAGGAACACCAGCACCGAGGCGAGCAGCGCCGTCAGCAGCGATGCCGCCAGCCGCTTGACCAGATATCTGCCCATGGGAACGTCCCGTTTCCTGGATTATAGGCGGCCCCGCTCCGGACGGAGCGGAGCCGCCAGTCGGCTCATTCGCTCAGATAGGCCCGCGCCAGGCCGTAGTACCAGCCGGTCGGATGCTGGACGTAGTTCTGGACCCGCTCACTGCGTACGGTGAGGTGGTCCGGCGAGAACAGCATGACCGTCGGCACCGTCTCGGCGAGTACGCGCTGGAACTCGAGATAGATCTCCTTGCGCTTCTCCGGATCCGACTCCGCCCGGCCGTCGTCGAGCAGCGTGCTCGCTTCCTCGTTCTCCCAGTTGCGGAAGTCCGCGCCTTCCGGCTTGGAGTGGAAGTGGCGGTAGAAGAGCAGATTCGGATCGGGCTGCGTCGCCCAGTCGTTGAAGGTGAAACCCATCTGGCTGGAACGGAAATTGTCGATCCAGACGCCGAGATCGACCTTCTGGATCTGCAGGTTGATGCCGACCTCGCCGAGCTGCTCGCGCAGCGTGACGGCGGCCGGATCCATCCATTCATAGCCGTTGATCGTGGTCAGCGTCAGGTCGAAACCGTCGGCCATGCCGGCTTCCTCGAGCAGCGCCTTGGCGGCCTCGACGTCGGGCCCCTGCATCGGCACCTCGGCCATGGGCAGGCCCCACTGCTCCTGCAGGCCGGCCGGAACCGTCCCGAGCACGGTGCCGAAATCGCCGATCGATGCCTGCATGACCTCGTTCTTGTCGATGGCGAGCGAGATCGCCTGGCGCACCTTCACATCGCCGAGCGGATCGGTCTCCGAGCCGAGATCGATGGCAGCCTGGTTCAGCGACGGCCAGCGCTCGATCTCCAGCCCCTCGACGCTCTCGACCTGTTGAACGTCCTGCGGCTTGGTCAGCTTGACGAGGTCGACGCGCTGGTTCTGCAACGCGACAAGCATGGAGGCGCTGTTGGGCAGGATCGCGAAATCGACGCCGTCGAGATAGGGCATGCCCGCTTCCCAATAGTCGGGGTTCTTGTCGAGCACGATATGCGAGTTGGGCACGAACTCCGTCAGCATGAACGGCCCGGTCCCCACGCTCTGCGAGTTCATCAGGTTGCGCGAGTTCTCGTCGTCGAAATAGCCGGCCGGGATAACGGCGCCGTATTTGTTGCCGAGCGTCATCGGCAGCGAGGCGTTCGGGCTGCTCAGCTTGAACTCGACCGTCAGCGGATCGACGACAGTGATCTCGGAGATGATCGCGAAGTCGCCGGCGCCGGGCGAGCCGTTCTCGGGATCGCGGATATAGTTGTAGCTGTAGGCGACGTCCTCGGCGGTCATCTCCTCGCCATTGTGGAACTTGACGCCCTCGCGCAGCTTGATCGTGTAGGTCAGGCCGTCGTCCGAGACCTCATAGCTCTCCGCCAGCAGCGGCGCCGCGGTTCCCGTCGGCGATTCGTAGAACAGGCCCTGATAGACCAGCACCGTGACGCGGATGCGCGCGTCCGCAGCCTGATGGAACGGGTCGAGGCCGGGCGGCTCGACCAGCAGGCCCATGTTCAGACGGCCTCCCAGCGTCGGGTTTTCGGCGGCCGGCCCGTAGAGGCTGTCCCCCTCGCTCTGGGCGAATGCCGGACCTGCCGCGGCCAGGCCGAGGACGGCAGCCGCGGCCAGGCCCGACCGAAATACGCTTCTCCAATTCTTCATGCGCGAACTAGACATCTCAAACCCCTTTGCTCACCTGCTGGTTGCTCCTCCCCTTCGGGGGCATGCCGATCCGCTACAGGCGACCCGGACCGGCGATTTGCGCAGCGCCTCGCGGCGCATGCGGATTCACTCGAAGGCGACGACCATCTCGATCTCGACCGCGGCATTGCGCGGCAGCTCCGCCACGCCGACGGCCGCGCGCGCATGCCGCCCCTTGTCGCCGAAGATCTCGACCAGCAGGTCGGACGCGGCGTCGATCACCTTGGGCTGGCCGTTGAAGCCGCGCGCCGAGGCGACATAGCCGTTGACCTTGAGGATGGCGGTGATCCGGTCGAGGTTGCCGAGCGCATGTTCGAGACAGGCGAGCCCCTGCAGGATGCAGATGCGCGCCTCGCCGCGTGCCGTCTCCAGGTCGACCTCCTCGCCGACCTTGCCGAAGACCCGCACCTCGCCGTCGACCTTCGGCATCTGGCCGCTGACATAGGCGACGCCGCGATGTAGCGTCACCGGCACGTAGTTGAACGAGGGCTCCGCCGCCTGCGGCAGCTCGATGCCTAGTTCTGCAAGACGTTCGGCAATCAATTCCTGTCTCCCTTCGCGGTCAGCTCGGCGACGATGTCCTTCAGCCCGAAGCGCGGCCGGTAGCCGAGATCGATGCGGGCCCGACGGTCGTCGACCAGCGGAAACGTCCGTACCGGCTCGACCGGCTCGTGCTCGACGCGATAGCCCGGCACTGCCGCCTCGACCGCGGCGATGATCTCGGGCAGCGACGCCGTGAACCCGTTGATGTTGTAGACGGCGGCCGGCGCGTCGGCGCTTCGCAGCGCCAGCAGCGTCGCCTGCGCGACGTCCCGGACATGCATCAGATCGATGGCTTCGGAATGAAAGCTCACGCGGTGCGTGGAACCGGCCGCAGCGTTCCGCATCACCTCGGCGATGGCGCTCGCAGCGCCCTGGTACCAGAGGCCGGGGCCGAGCAGTAGCGACATGCGCAGGCCCACGATCTCCATGCCGTAGCGGTCGCGGTAATATTGGG
>CAYYZC010000009.1:0-1852 GCA_964475605.1 uncultured Chelativorans sp. | reverse complement strand
AGCGACATGCGCAGGCCCACGATCTCCATGCCGTAGCGGTCGCGGTAATATTGGGCGACGTCCTCGCCGAGCACCTTGGTAAGGCCGTAGAAGGTGGTCGGACGGCGTGCGTCGCCTTCGTCGACGCGTTCCTTGTCATAGAGCGACGCCTCGCCATAGACGGTGGTCGAATCGGCCCACACGACGCGCCCGATCCCCTGCCGCCGCGCCGCCTCGAAGGTGTTGCGCATGCCCTCGACATTGATCGCCACCGCCTTGCCGGCATCGGCGTCGCCGCCGCGCATCAGGCCCTGGTCGCCCGAAGCGTATGCGGCCGTCGTCACCACCGCGCCGGCGCCGCTGCGCGCCATCGCCTCCTCGAGCCCGGCCTCGTCCTCGACCGATCCTTCGGTCTCGCCGAAGCGCCCGGCAAGGTCGGACAGAAGATCGTCCCGCATCGGCGGGCCGAAGAGGTGGACCCCGATGTCCTCGTCGAGCAGCGCGCGCACGATATGCGAGCCGACGAAGCCGCGCCCGCCGACGACCAGCACAGGCCTGGCCGGATCGTGCCTAAAGATCGAGGTCATCGCGGATACAGGCCTTGTAGTGGTCCGGGGCGACGCGCCGCAGCTCTGGCACCGTCTGGGCGCAGGCATCGATGGCGAAGGGACAGCGGGTGCGGAAGACGCAGCCCGACGGCGGATTGGCCGGGCTCGGGATCTCGCCCTTGAGCACGTAGCGCCGCGACGCGCCCATGCCGGGCGCGGCCTGCAGCAGCGCAGCCGTATAGGGATGCGCCGGGGCGCCGTAGAGCGCCTCGGTCGGGGCGAGCTCCATGATGCGCCCGAGATAGAGCACCATCACCCGGTCGGTGATCACCTCGACGACCGACAGGTCGTGGCTGATGAACATCAGCGTCAGGCCGAGATCGGCCTGGAGGTTCTGCATCAGGTTGATGACTTCCGTCTGCACCGAGACGTCGAGCGCGGAGACCGGCTCGTCGGCGACGATGAAGCTCGGCTGCGAGGCGAGCGCGCGGGCGATCGCCACGCGCTGGCGCTGCCCGCCGGAGAACATGCGCGGATAGCGCTCCATATGCTCTCCCGTCAGGCCGACCTGCTCGAGAAGGGCGACCGCCGCCTCGCGCGCCCGTCTGCCCCTCAGCCCGCGATGGAGCGCCAGCGGCTCGAGCAGTGCTGCGCCGACCGTCATGCGCGAATTGAGGCTTGCGAAGGGATCCTGGAAGATCATCTGCATGTGGCGGCGGAAGCGGCGCAGTTCGCCCGCGCCGAGCCCGCCGAGGTCGCGGCCCTGGAAGGAGGCGGTGCCGGCGGTCGGCTCGATCAGCCGCAGCACCAGGCGCCCGAGCGTCGACTTGCCGGAGCCGGATTCGCCGACGACGCCGAGCACCTCGCCCCTGGCGATGTCGAGATCGACGCTCTCCACAGCCCGCACCGGCGGGCGCGGCGACGACAGGAAGCCGCTGCCGGATTCGAAATATTTGCTCAGGCCCCGCGCCGAGACCAGCGGCTGGCCGGGCGCCGTGCCGTCCGCGCCGGTCGGGCGAAGATCGGCGGCGACGCTCATATGACGATCTCCCGCCAGCGCAGGCAGCGCGTATGGTGATCCTCGTCGACCGCCTCGAAGGCGGGTTCGTTGGCCACGCATTTCTCCAGCGCATGGACGCAGCGCGGATGGAAGCGGCAGCCGCGCGGCGGCGACAGCGGGTTCGGCAGCATGCCGGGGATGGGTTTCAGCGTGCGCCGGTTGCCGGCCGCGTCGCGTCGGCTCGGCACGCAGTCGAGCAGCGCCCGCGTATAGGGATGCCTGGGCCGCGCCAGCACCTCGTCGACCGGCCACTCCTCCACCACCT
>CAYYZC010000008.1:30898-32044 GCA_964475605.1 uncultured Chelativorans sp. | reverse complement strand
GCCCGCCGGCCTTGTTGCCGGGCGACGGATTGTTGTTCATCTCCATATCGTGGCGAGCGGTATAGTCCTCCCACCAGCGGATCCGCTCGGCCAGCCGCGCGCCGATCTCCGGCTTCTCGGCACGGCGCATCAGCAGATGCTCGGCGCCGTAGATCTCCGGCGTCTCCGACAGGATGGCGGTGCCGCCCTCGGCGACCAGCAGGTCGGCCGCCACGCCGAGCGCCGGATTGGCGGTGATGCCCGAATAGCCGTCGGAGCCGCCGCACTGGAGCGCCAGCATCAGTTCCGAGGCCGGCGCCTCCGTGCGCACCGCCTCGTTGACGATCGGCAGCATCTCGCGGATCGCCCGAACGCCGGCCTCGACCGTCTTGCGCGTGCCGCCGACCTCCTGGATCGTCAGCGTGCGGAAGGTCGCATTCTCACGGACGTTGTAGGACTGCATCCAGCGCGGGATCTGGAATGCCTCGCAGCCGAGCCCGACCATGAGCACGCCGCCGATATTGGGGTTGGTCGCGAAACCCCATTGCGTGCGCTTGAGAAGCTCGTAGGCCTCGCCGTTGACGCCGATCCCGCATCCCGTCCCGTGGACCAGCGAGATCACGCCGTCGACATTCGGATAGTCGTCGAGGATGCCGGAACGCGTCACCTCGTCGGCGATGAAGCGCGCCGCGCTGGCCGAGCAGTTCACCGAGGTCAGCACGGCGACATAGTTGCGCGTGCCGACCTTGCCGCCGGCGCGCCTGAAACCGCGGAAGGTGCGGCGCCGCTCCAGCGCGACATAGTCGGTCGGCCGCGCATCGGCACCGAAATCATAATCGCGATCGAAATCGTGAAGATAGACATTGTGCTCGTGGACCCATTCTCCCGGAGCGATGTCTTCCTTCGCGAAGCCGATCACCTGGCCGTATTTCACCACCGCGGCGTCGCGGGCGATCGGCTCTATCGCCATCTTGTGCCCCCGCGGCACACGCTTGGCGACCTCGATGCCGTTCACCGTCTCGCCGGGACTGAACGGCTCGATGGCGACGACGATATTGTCGGCATCGGTGAGTCGGAGCGCGCGCGCCTTCGGAGACGTCAGCATTCTTGAGGAGCCGCCTGATAAAGTTGGATATGTCCGAGCAGGAAGAATACTAATATAATAGC
>CAYYZC010000008.1:28282-30798 GCA_964475605.1 uncultured Chelativorans sp. | reverse complement strand
CTATGCCAGGGTGTAGGCGGTCTTCACCGTGGTGTAGAATTCCTTGGCGTAGCTGCCCTGCTCGCGCGGGCCGTAGGAGGAGCCTTTCCGGCCGCCGAAGGGCACATGGAAGTCGACGCCGGCCGTCGGCAGGTTGACCATCACCATGCCGGCTTCCGCATTGCGCTTGAAATGCGTGGCGTGCTTGAGGCTGGTCGTGCAGATGCCGGCCGACAAGCCGAAGGGCGTGTCGTTGGCGACGGCGAGCGCCTCGTCATAGTCCTTGACGCGGATGACGGAGGCGACGGGCCCGAAGATCTCCTCGCGCGAAATGCGCATCGCCGGGCTTGCCTCGGTGAACAGCGCCGGTTGCAGGTAGAAGCCGGGCGTGCCGCGGTCGACCCGCTCGCCGCCGAAGGCGAGCCTGGCGCCCTCCTCACGGCCGATGGCGATATATTTCTCGTCCTGGTCGAGCTGGTTCTGATCGACCACCGGTCCGATATGGGTGCCGTCCTTCAGCGCGTCGTCGACCACGAGCGCCTTCAACCGTTCAGTGACGGCCTCCACGAAGCGGTCGTGGATGGCATCGGTGACGATCAGCCTGGACGATGCCGTGCAGCGCTGGCCGGTCGAGAAGAAGGCGCCGTTGACGGCGCATTCGACTGCGGTGCCCATATCCGCGTCGTCGAGGACGACGAGCGGATTCTTGCCGCCCATTTCGAGCTGGACCTTGCGCATATGCTCGACGCTTGCCGCGGCGACGCGCTTGCCGGTGGCGACGGAGCCGGTGAAGCTGATAGCATCGATGTCGGGGCTGTCGAGCATCGCCTGGCCGACGACCGAGCCCTTGCCCATGACGAGGTTGAGAACACCCTTGGGCAGGCCGGCGCGATGCAGGATCTCGACGATCGCATGGGCGCAGCCGGGCACCAGATCGGCGGGCTTCAGCACCACCGTGTTGCCGTAGCAGAGTGCCGGCGCGAGCTTCCAGGCGGGGATGGCGATCGGGAAGTTCCACGGCGTGATGATGCCGACGACGCCGACCGGCTCGCGCGTCATCTCGACGCCGACGCCGGGACGCACCGACGGCACCAGCTCGCCCGAAAGCCGCAGCACCTCGCCGGCGAAGAAATCGAAGATCTGGGCGGCGCGGACGGTCTCGCCGATGCCCTCGGCGAGCGTCTTGCCCTCCTCGCGCGCCAGCAGCCGGCCGAGCTCGTCCTTGCGCGCCAGTATCTCGTCGGACGTCTTGCGCAGCACGCCGTGGCGCTCCAGCAGGCCCGAGCGCGACCAGGAGGGGAAGGCTACCTTCGCCGCAGCGATCGCGGCTGCCGCATCCTCCTTGCTGGCGCGGGCATATTCGCCGACGACGTCGCCGGTGTCCGACGGGTTGATGTTGGGTACGGCTTCCCCGCCGATCCATTCGCCATCGATCAGGTTCTTGTGCAGGGTCATCGGTACCTCCGGCAATAATTCTAGAGCAGGCCGCGTGCGGCCAGATTGCGCATAAGCGCAGCGGTCCCGAATGTCCATTCCGGGCATTCGGTCGACAGCTTCACGTCGTTCTCGAGCATGCCGAGCTGCGGATTGGAGATCGTGACGACATCGCCGGGCTTGTGGGTGAATCCCTCGCCCGCGGCGTCGCGATCCTCGACCGGCGCGAACAGCGTGCCGAGGAAGAGCAGGAAGCCGTCCGGATACTGGTGGTGCCGGCCGATCGTCTGGGCGACGAGGTCGAGCGGGTCGCGGCTGATCTCCTTCATCGAGCTCCGGCCATTCAGCACGAAGCCGTCATCCCTGCCTTCGACGCGCAGCTCGAGCTCGGCCTGGCGGACGTCCTCGATGCCGTAGCTCTCGTCGAAGAGCCGGATGAACGGTCCGAGCGCGCAGGAGGCGTTGTTGTCCTTGGCCTTGCCGAGCAGCAGCGCCGAGCGGCCCTCGACGTCGCGCAGATTGACGTCATTGCCGAGGGTGGCGCCCTTGACCCTGCCGCGGCCGTCGACGGCGAGCACCAGTTCGGGCTCGGGATTGTTCCAGCGGGAAACCGGATGCAGCCCGACCGAGGCGCCCCAGCCGACCGACGACATCGGTTGCGCCTTGGTGAAGACCTCGGCATCGGGCCCGATGCCGACCTCCAGATATTGCGACCACAGGCCCTCCTCGAGAAGCGCCTGCTTGATCCTGGCCGCCTCTGGCGAGCCCGGCACAAGGCTGCGCAGGCTCTCGCCGATGATCGCACCGGCGCGCTCGCGGATCGCGGCGGCCTGGGCAGGATCGCCCTTCGCCCGTTCCTCGATGACGCGCTCGACCATCGAGCGGGCGAAGGTCACGCCGCAGGCCTTCACCGCCTGCAGGTCGCAAGGGGCGAGGAAATGAAGCCTGTCCGGGGCTCCCATGCCACCGGCCGAACCGGCGGCGATCGCCTCCAGCGGGCCGAGGTCCTCGCCTCCGGCCGCATCGACCAGCGCCGCCGGGTCGTCATGGTCGAGCAGGTCGCGCATGGTCGGGGCAGCGCGCGAGGTGATGTCGACCAGCCG
>CAYYZC010000008.1:19756-28182 GCA_964475605.1 uncultured Chelativorans sp. | reverse complement strand
GGCCGCCGCGACGCGCGATCGACATAGACATGGACGAAGAAGCCCTCGGCCGCCGCCTGCCCCTCGTCATTCCTGAACAGGCCGACCTCGTAGCGCACCGAGGACGAGCCGAGCCGCGCGACGCGCAGGCCCGCCGTGACGAGATCGGGAAAGGCCATCTCGCCGAAATAGCGGCAGCCGGTCTCGACCACGAGCCCGATCTGCCCGCCATCATGGATGTCGAGCACGCCGTTCTCCATGAGCCAACCGTTCACGGCGGTGTCGAACAGCGAATAGTGCACGACATTGTTCATGTGGCCGTAGATGTCGTTGTCCATCCAGCGGGTCGGGATCGGCCGGAAGGCCTTGTAGGCGGCGCGGGCGGACGGCGCGGCGCGCTCTGCCATCACCACGCCGCCCGGTAGATCGCCAGCGCGTCGGCCTCCGACACGGCACGCGGATTGTTGACCAACAGGCGCTGCTGCTTCATCGAATCGGCGGCCATCTTGGCAAGATGCTCCTCGCCGATGCCGACCTCGCGCAGCCTCGTCTTCATGCCGAGCTTCCTGGAGAGGGCGGCGAGCTCCTCGACGAAGGCGGCCGTGCGGCCCTGCGCGCCTTCCTCCCCGGCGAGGTGCGGGAAGGGATCGGCCGCGATCTCCGAATAGAGCTGCGCCGCATCCGGTGCGTTGAAGCGCAGCACATGCGGCAGGACCAGCGCGTTGGACAGGCCGTGCGGCACGTGAAAGGTGCCGCCGATCGGATAGGCGAGCGCGTGGACGGCGGCGACCGGCGAGTTTGCGAAGGCCTGGCCGGCCAGCATCGAGCCGAGCAGCATGGCGCCACGCGCCGCGACATTGCCGCCGTCGAAGACGGCCGTCTCGATATTGGCGCCGAGAAGCTGCAGGGCCTGGCGGGCCAGCATCCTGGAGATCGGATTGTTGTTGGCGTTCTTCGAGGCATAGGCCTCGATCGCGTGGACCATGGCGTCGACGCCGGTCGCAGCCGTGATCTGCGGCGGCAGGCCGAGCGTCAGCTCCGCATCGAGCACGGCGATGTCGGGCAGGATGATGGCGCTGGAGACGCCGCGCTTTTCTTCCTCGCCAACGGTGATGATGGAGACCGGGGTAACCTCCGAGCCGGTGCCGGCGGTGGTCGGGACAAGGGCCAGCGGCAGGCGCGGCCCCTTGGCCTGGCCGACGCCCCATGCCTCGTCGAGGTCCTCGCCCGAACCGATCAGCAGGGCGGCGAGCTTGGCGACGTCCAGCGAGGAGCCGCCGCCGAAGCCGACGATGCCGCTGGCGCCGGCGCTGCGCCCCGCCTCGACCGCGGCCATCAGCGTGGCGCGCGACGGGTCGGCCTCGACCGCGTCGAAGACGGTGACCCTGATGCCCTCCTGCTCCAGCGAGGCGCATGCCGGGTCGCAGAGGCCGAGGCCGCGTAGGCCGGGATCGGTGACGACCAGCACGGAGGCGCCGAGGCGCTTGCCCGCGATCGCGCCCAGACGCTGCGACGCGCCCGCCTCGAAGACCACCGAAGGCGTCGTGTTGAAGGTGAAATCCTGCATCTCGTGGCCCTACTTCGGCATCAGGAGCCCACCGGCTCCAGCATTTCGCGCAGCTTGAAGCGCATGATCTTGCCGGACCCGGTGCGCGGAATCTCCGCGACCACATGGACGGCGGCCGGAACCTTGTAGCCGGAGAGCGTCGCCCTGCAATGCTCGACAAGCACTTTTTCCTCGACCGCCGCGCCCTCCTTGCCGACCACGAAGGCGACCGGCACCTCGCCGAGCGTCGCATGCGCAATGCCGACGACGGCCGCGTCCTTGATTTCCGCCAGCGCCAGGATGACCTCCTCGACTTCCGCCGGCGCGATGTTCTGGCCGCCGCGGATGATGATCTCCTTGAGCCGGCCGGTGATGGTGAGGAAGCCGCTCTCGTCGCTGCGGGCAAGGTCGCCGGTGCGGTACCAGCCGTCCCTGAGCGCGGCTTCCGTCTCCTGCGGCTTGTTGTGGTAGCCCTTCATCAGGTTCGGCCCGCGGCAGATCAGCTCGCCTTCCCGGCCGGGCTCGAGATCGAACCCGGTCGCCGGATCGACGATGCGGACGGCAAGGCCCGGAACCGGCAGGCCGCACGAGCCTGGAACCCGGCTTTCTCCCGGCCAGTTCATGGTCACCATGGTCGCGGTCTCGGTGATGCCGTAGCCGTCGAGCAGCTCGACGGCGAAATAGTCCTCGAACTCCTGGTTCAGCGTGCCCGGCATGATGGCGCCGGCCGATACGCAGCGGCGAACGCCTGCAAAGGGCTGCGCGCCCGCGGCCTGTGCGGCCTGGAGCAGATAGTGGAACATGGTCGGCACACCAGGCATGATGGTGAAGCCGCCCCCGCCGAGGAGCTCCATCGCGCCCTGCGTGGAGAACCTCTCCATGATGTGCTCGCTCGCCCCGACGGCGAGGATGCCGAGCACGGAGAGATTGAGCGCATAGGAGTGGAACAGCGGCAGCGGCGACAGCACCCTGTCGTCCGGGCCGAGGCCGAGGATCGGCGCCCAACAGGCCGCCGTCACCCACAGCATGCTGCGCGTCGTCAGCAGCACGCCCTTGGCACGCCCGGTCGTGCCCGACGTGTAGATGATGTAGGAGATGCGGTCGATGTCGTCGTCCTCGATCACGATCCCGTCGGCCGGCTCGGCGCAGAGGTCGGCGAAGGACGCTGCGCCCTGCCCGCTTGCCTCCCCGGCCAGGACGACAAGGCCCACGCCGGCATCGTCGCCGAGCAGTTCGTATCTCGATCCGGCGGTGACGAGCGCGACCGCGCCGGAATCCTCGAGGCGGTAACGCGCTTCCGGCAGGGTGGCGTCGAAGCTGATCGGCACCGCCACCGCTCCGGCTCGCACCACCCCGAGGCAGGCCACCACCCAGTCGACCGAATTGGGCAGCCACAGGGCGACGCTGGCGCCCTCGACGACGCCCCTTGCGCGCAGTTGCGTGGCAAGATTGTTCACCTCCCGCTCCAGCCACCCATAGTCGATGCTGCGCTTCGCATCGGCATAGGCGGTCTTGTCGGGATAGTGCGCGGCCTGCCGCCGAAGCAGCTCGGCCACGGAGACGATGAGATCGGTCCTGATCATCCTAAACCTCCCTGAGCGGTCCGTCAGACCATGCAGAAGCCGCCATTGACGCTGATCACCTGGCCCGTCACCCATGCCGCGCCCTCGGATGCGAGGAAGGCGATCGCCGGTGCGACGTCGTCGGGCTTGCCGAGGCGGCGCAACGGATAGGCCCTGACGATCTTCTCGCGGTTCTTCTCCAGGAAATCGGCATCGGAATGCGCCGTCTCTACCAGCCCGAGGGACACGGTGTTGACGGTGACGTTGTTGCGGCCGAGCTCCTTGGCGAGCGACTTGCCGAGCGCGATCGTGCCGGCGCGAGCGGCGGCGACGATCGACAGATTCGCCTCGCCGATCCGCGAGCTGTCGCCGACGAGGCTGATGATGCGCCCGCCGTTCTGCCGGATCATGTGGGGCGCGGCGGCATGGCAGCAGTTCATCGTACCGTAGAGGCAGACGTCGATCTGCGCCTTCCAGTCCTGCGGCGTGGACTCCACGAACTTGCCGTATTTCACATAGCCGGCATTGTTGACGAGGATGTCGAGCGCGCCCCATTTGGCGACGACGGCGTCGACCATCTCCCCGACCTGATCGTAGTCGGCGACATCGGCCTTGAAGGCCTCGGCCTCGCCGCCGGCGGAGCGGATCGCCTCGACCACGCTTGCGGCTTCCGCTTCCGAGCTGCGGTAGTTCACCGCGACCTTCGCACCTTCAGCCGCGAGCGTCGTGGCGATGTCGCCGCCGACATCGCGCCCGCCGCCGGTGACCAGAGCGACCTTGCCTTCGAGCCCGAGCTTCATACCGTTTCTCCAGTCCGTTCGTTCGATTGAGCCGCACCGACCAGCCGGAACAGGCGCTCCGGCGTGATCGGCAATTCCAGTATCTCGATGTCGAGATGGGCAAGCGCATCGGCGACCGCATTGGCGACCGCCGCGGGCGAGCCGATCGTACCGCCCTCGCCCATGCCGCGGAAGCCGCCGGGATTGTCGGGCAGTACCGATTCCAGATGCGACACCTCGATCGCCGGCACCTCGGCCGCGGTGGGGACCATGTAGTCGACGAGGCTGGCGGTGAGGAACTGGCCCTCCTCGTCATAGACCAGCTCTTCGAGCAGGGCAGCGCCGATCCCCTGAGCGACCCCGCCATGCACCTGGCCGTCGACCACCATCGGATTGATCATGCGCCCGCAATCCTCCGCGACGACGAAGCGCTCGACGCGGACGGCAAGCGTTTCCGGATCGACCTCCACGATCGCCACATGGGTCGCCGTGGTGGTGGTGCCGAGGAAGGGGTCGAAGGTCTCGGTGCTCTCCAGCTTCTCGCGCTTCTCCAGCGGCAGCGTCGCCATGTCGGAATAGACCGCCCGGGCGAGATCGCCGAAGCTGATATGGTAGTTGGTGTCGCGCACGAAGATCTCGCCGTCGGCGGTCTCGATCTCCTCGGGCGTCGCCTTGAGCAGTTCCGCGGCGACGCGCTTGACCTTCTCGAGCAGGGCGCGGCTGGTCACGATCGCCGCGCTGCCGCCGATGACCGCGCTGCGGCTGGCATAGGTGCCGGTGCCGTGGGCGGTCGCGGCGCTGTCGCCCTGGACGATCCGCACGTCCTGCGGGCGCACGCCGAGCTCCTCGGCGACGATCTGGGCCAGCGTGGTCTCCAGGCTCTGCCCGTGCGAGGCGACGCCGAAGATCGCGGTGACGGCGCCGGTCGAATCGATCCGCACCGTCGCCGATTCGCTGCCCGTATTGATCGGCATGCCGGGCGCCACCGAGATGCGCGAGCCGATGCCGGTCAGCTCGGCATAGGTGGCGATGCCGAGGCCGAGCCAACGGCCGGCCGCGCGCGCTTCCGCCTGGCGCTTCCGGAACGCTTCGTAGTCGATCGTCCTGCAGGCCTTGTCGAGGCATTCGGTGAAGCTCGACCGCTCCCATATGATGCCGGAGCCGATGCGGTGGGGGAACTCGTCGGCCTGGACCAGATTGCGGAGCCGCAGTTCCCTGGGGTCCATGCCGAGCTTGCGGGCGGCCATATCGACCAGCCGCTCCAGCGCGAAGACCGAGGTCGGCCGTCCGACGCCGCGATAGGGCCCGGTCGGCGGCTTGGAGGTCGCGACGGCGCGCACGCGGCCATAGTAATGCGGGATCTTGTAAGGGCCGGGCAGGAAGCTCACCACCTGCACCGGTTCCAGCGCGGCCGTCCAGGGGTAGATCGAATAGGCGCCGACGTCTCCCAGCACCTCGCCCGACAGGGCGATGAAGCGCCCCTCCTCGTCGAAGCCGAGCTCGGCCTCGACGATCTCGGCGAAGCCCTGGCTGGTCGAGGACAGGTCCTCCAGCCGGTCGCTGACATATTTGACCGGCCGCGCGAGCCGGCGCGCCAGCGCCGTAACGACGATCTCCTCCGGATAGAGCGAGCCCTTGCCGCCGAAGCCGCCGCCGACATCGGGCGCGACGACGCGGATCGCATGGCCCGGCATGTCGAGCACGCCGGCGAGCGCATCGCGGACGATACCCGGCACCTGCGTCGAGGAATGCAGCGTGATGGAGCCACGCCCGCGGTCGTAGTCGGCGAGATAGGCGCGGTTCTCCATGAAGAGCGGGCTCTTGCGATGGAAGCGGAAGCGCCCCTTCACGCGCAGCGGCGCAGCGGCCAGCGCATCGGCGGCCTCGCCGGTCTTGAACACACGTTCGAGCAACACGTTGGTGCCGAATTCCGGGTGGAGGAAGGGCGCGTCCCCGCAAGCCGCCGCTTCCGGCTCGATGACCGCGCCCAGCGGCTCGTAGTCCACGGCGATGAGCGCCAGCGCGTCCTCGGCGACATAGCGGCTCGTCGCCACGACCACGACCACCGGCTCGCCGACATAGCGCACCTTGTCGATGGCAAGCGCGGGATTGGCCGTCGCATGATAGTTCTTCATGCGCGATCTTGCGTAGATCGGCTTCAGCTCGGGCAGGTCGGCGGCGGTGAAGACACCGATCACGCCGGGCAGCGCCGCCGCTTCCTCGACCTCGATCCCGCGGATCCGGGCATGCGACTGGTCGCTGCGCAGGAAGGCGACGTGGACCATGCGGTCGAGCTTGATGTCGGCGACATAGCGGCCGGCCCCGGTCAGGAGCCGCGGATCCTCCAGCCGCTGCACCGGCTTGCCGACATATTTGGGCCGCGCGGTCGCCACCCCCTCCTCGCCGATGACGAGCGGCTTGCCTGCCTCGCGGCCAATGCGCGCCTCCTCATTCATAGGCGTCGGCGCCTTTCCTCAAACCTTGCCATTGCCCGTCGTCATGGCCGAACAGCACCGTCGCCCCGGCATTCTCGATCGCCCTGATCTCGGCATAGGAGCGCAGCAGCAGCTCTGCGTCCCAGGCGTTGCGGGGCACCTCGTCGAGATCGATGTTGCGCTTGAGGCTGACGGCGTCGGAGGCGAGCAGGAAGGCGCCGTCCCTCTCGAGCGCCGCGCGCAGCCCCATCATGCCCGGCGTGTGGCCGGGCAGCGGGATGGTGACGAGCCGGTCGTCGCCGAAGATGTCGCGTTCGCCGTCGACCGTCTCGATCGGCATGGCGTGGTCCCACTCCGCCGGCAGGTAGCCCTTGGCGAGCGCATCCTCCGACCTTGCAGCCGCAAGCTCCGCCTCGTGGCAGATGAACGTGGCCTTGCGGAAGAATTCGTTGCAGCCGCAATGATCGGGGTGGAAATGGGAGTTGACCACGAGGTCGACGTCGTCGGGCCGAAGGCCGATCGCGTCAAGGCCGGCGACCACATTGGCCTGCGGCGCACCGATCGGCGTCATCACCTTGGCGAGCCCGCCCCATCGCGCCTCCGCATCCGTCTCGACCGAAGGATGGCAGCCGGTGTCGAACAGCACCGTGGCGGACGGGTGGCGGAACAGGAACGCCGAGACCGGCAGCTCGATCGTCTCGTCGCGCTCGGCATCGGGCGCGTAGATGCGCTTCTTCATGCGCAGGCGGCCGCCGTCCAGCACATGCATCTTCATGCTCTTGCTCCATCACGTTCGGCAACGAGCTCGCGCACGGCCTTGACGATGTGGTCGTAGCCGGTGCAGCGGCAGATATTGCCCGACAGCGCGTCGCGGATCTCCTCATCGGTCCGCAGCGGCAGGCGTTCCAGAATGTCCTTCACGGTCATGAGGAAGCCGGGCGTGCAGAAGCCGCATTGCAGCGCATGATGCTTGCGGAACGCCTCCTGGATCGGATGCAGCTCCACCGGCTCGCCGAGGCTCTCGACGGTGCTTATGTCGGCGCCGTTCGCCTGCACGGCGAAGGTGAGGCAGGAGCGCGCCGAAACGCCGTCGACATGAACGGTGCAGGCGCCGCAGATGCCGTGCTCGCAGCCGACATGCGTTCCCGTCAGCCCGAGCACGTCGCGCAGGAAATCCGACAGCAGCATGCGCGGCTCGACCATCTCGAACACGGCTTCGCCGTTGACGGTGAGCTCGATCGGGACGCGCGTGCTCATGCACTGCCTTCCCCGGCCCGGCCTGCCGCCCTTTCCAGCACGCGACGGGCCATGACGGGAACGAGATGAAGGCGGTATTCGGCGGATGCGTGCAGGTCGGAGGTCGGCTCGAGCCCCATTGCCGCAAGCCGGCCGGCCTCGCGGAGCACCTCAGGCACCGGCTCCTTGCCGAGCAGGAACGCCTCGGCTTCTTCGGCGCGCAGCGGCGTATCCCCGACGCCGCCCAGCGCCAGCCGCGCCTCGCCCACCAGCCCGTCGGCGAGCACGATGACGGCACCGGCCGAGACGACGGCGAAATCGCCGGCGCGCTGGGCGATCTCCTCGAAGGCCGAGCCCGCGCTCGAAGCCAGGAACGGCAGATCGATCGCGGTCAGGATCTCCTCTTCCTCCAGCGCCGTCACCAGCGGGGCGATGAAGAATTCCTCCGGTGCCGCGGTGCGGGCTCCCTCCGGCCCGGCGATCTCGATCCTGGCGTCGAGCAGCGTCGCCAGGAGCGGCCATTCCGCCGCCGCGTCGGCATGGGCGAGGCTGCCGCCGACGGTGCCGCGATTGCGGATCGCGACATGGGCGACATGCTGCAACGCCTCGGGGATCACCGGGAAATACCGCGCGGCCAGTTGCGATCCCAGCGCCGCGGTGTGCCTGACCAGCGCGCCGAAGCGCAGGCCGGTTGCGGTCTCTGCGATCTGCGAAAGGTCCTCGATGCGGTTGATGTCGACCAGCAGCTCGGGCTGGACGAGGCGGAAATTCATCATCGGAACGAGGCTCTGCCCGCCGGCGATGATCTTGGCGTCGCCGCGCCCGAGCGCCTGCACCGCCTCCTCGACGGTCGTCACAGCCAGATAGTCGAAGGCTGCGGGCTTCATCG
>CAYYZC010000008.1:0-19656 GCA_964475605.1 uncultured Chelativorans sp. | reverse complement strand
CGCGGGTGACTGAATGCTTCAGGTCCATGCCAGCTCGCTTTCGGAAACGGGACAAGGGCGCGGCGACCGGTTCGGATGGCCGCCGCGCCCGCGCCTGGGAGACGCGCTCAGTTCTTGACCAGCGGGCACTCGCTATCGGAGAGCGGCCGGAACGCCTCGTCGCCCGGAATGGTCGAGATCAGCTCGTAGACGTCCCACTCACCTTCCGACTCCTCCGGCGTCTTGACGCGGTAGACATACATGTCGTGCACCATGCGGCCGTCCTCGCGGATCTTGCCGTTGGTAGCGAAGAAGTCGTTGATCGGCATCTCGCGCATCTTCTCCATCACCGCCTGGGCCTCGGTGGTGCCCGCCGCCTCGACGGCCTTGAGGTAGTGCATGGTGGACGAATAGTCGCCGGCATCGCCCATATGCGGCATGCGGCCCATCCTCTCCTCGAACTTCGCCGCGAAGGCGCGGGTCTCATCGTCGCGATCCCAGTAGAAGGCGTTGGTGAGGACCATGCCGCCGGCCGTCTCGAGGCCGAGCGCATGGACGTCGGTAATCCAGACGAGGAGGCCGGCGAGCGTCTTGCCCGAGGATTCGAGGCCGAAGGCGCGCGCCGACTTGACGGCGTTGAGGAAGGTCGTTCCCGATCCGGCGATGGCGACGACCTCGGCCGGGCTTGCCTGCGCCTGCAGCATGAAGGCACTGTGGTCGGAGGTCTCGATCGGATAGCGCGCCGCGCCTTCCACCGTGCCGCCGGCTTCCTTGACGATCGCCGAGGCGTCGCTTTCGAGCGCATGGCCGAAGGCGTAGTCGGCGGTCAGGAAATACCAGCTATCCATGCCCTGCCGGATCAGCTCGTTGGCGGTTCCGTTGGCAAGCGCGTAGGTGTCGTAGGCATAGTGGATGCTGTTCGGGGTGCAGCCGTCGCCGGTCAGGCGCGACGATCCCGAGCCGTTGACGATGGCGATGCCGTTCTCCTCCTTGGCGACCTGCGCCACGGCCAGCGCGATGCCCGAATTGATGAGGTTGGCGATCAGCGTCACGCCCTCGGACTCGTACCATTGCTTGGCCGTCGAGACGGCGACCTCCGGCTTGTTCTGGTGGTCGGCCGAGATCACCTCGATCGGCTGGCCCAGCACCTCGCCGCCGAAATCCTCCACCGCCATCTCGACGGCGGTGACGGCGCCTTCGCCGGATTCGTGCGAGAACTGGCCGCTGATGTCGGTCAGCACTCCGATCCTGACGGCCTCGGCGTCCTGCGCCAGCGCCTGGGCCGAAATCATCGCCGTGCTCGCAACGAGGGCAGCAGCCAATCCCGCGCGCGTCAATCCTGCCATTCCCATCATCTCTTCCTCCCTGAGGGCCGCAAGCTTAGCTTGCATTGCCATACTTTACCTGTGGTCCGGACACGCTGCATTTTCCTGAACAGCCGATATCATCGTTACCGCAGCCGGAAAAAGCAACTTGCATTATTAGACTTGATATGGTTTCGTGCTGTCAAGCTGCCGGGCACAAAAAATTGCCGGCCGGGACCAGCGGACACGACTGTTCGGGAGGAGATGTGTCTGACGAAATGGCTATCGTTGAAGCCCGCGGCCTGACGCGTTCGTTCGGCGGCTTCGTCGCCGTCAACGGCGTCGACCTCAAGGTGCGCGAGGGCACGATCCACGCCTTGATCGGGCCGAACGGCGCCGGCAAGAGCACGCTCTTCAACCTGCTGACCAAGTTCCTGCAGCCGAGCCAGGGCAGGATCTTCTTCAAGGGGCGCGACATAACGGGCATGAAGCCGGCGGAAATCTCCCGACGTGGCCTGGTGCGCTCGTTCCAGATCTCCTCCGTCTTCCCGCATCTGAGCGTCGCCGAGAACATCCGCGTCGCGCTTCAGGCGCGCGAGCGCGACACCTATGCCTTCTGGCGCTCGGGCCGGCGGCTGGAACGGCTCGACGCGGAGGCGACGCAACTGCTGGAGGATGTCGGCCTCGCGGATTCGGCGAGCCGGATGGCCGTCGAGCTGCCCTATGGCCGCAAGCGGGCGCTCGAGCTCGCCACGACCCTGGCGCTCAAGCCCGAAGTGCTGCTCCTCGACGAGCCGATGGCGGGAATGGGGCGCGAGGACATCGAGCGCACCGCAGGGCTCATCCGCAATGTCGCCAAAGGGCGCACCGTGCTGATGGTGGAGCACAATCTCGGCGTCGTCGCCGACCTCTCCGACACGATCACCGTGCTCAGGCGGGGCGAGGTGCTCGCCGAAGGCAGCTATCAGGAGATCTCCGGCAACGAGGAGGTCCGCAAGGCCTATATGGGAGGCGCGCATGGCTGAAGGCGCACGGCGTCTGCAGGTCCGCGACCTCCACGGCTGGTACGGCGAAAGCCACATCCTCCACGGCATGAGCTTCGATGTCGGGGTCGGTGAGATCGTCACCCTGCTCGGGCGCAACGGCGCCGGCAAGACCACCACGCTGCGCACCATCATGGGCGTCGTCCAGAAGCGGCGCGGCCAGGTGAGCTATGGCGACACCGACATCCTCGCGGTGCCGCCGCACAAGGTGTCGCGGCTCGGCATCGGCTATGTGCCGGAAGAGCGCGGCATCTTCTCGACGCTGAGCGTGATCGAGAACCTGATGCTGCCGCCCGAATGGAAGAGCGGCGGCATGGAGGTCGACGAGATCTATGCCCTCTTCCCCAATCTGCGCGGGCGCGAGCACACCGCGGGCACGCGGCTTTCGGGCGGCGAGCAGCAGATGCTCGCGATCGCGCGCATCCTGCGCACCGGCGCCGATTTCATCCTGCTCGACGAGCCCACCGAGGGTCTGGCCCCGGTCATCGTCGAGCAGATCGCCGGCGCCCTCCAGATCCTGAAGAAAAGGGGACTGACCATCGTCCTGGTCGAGCAGAACCTGCACTTCGCCGCCTCGATCGCCGACCGCCACTATGTCGTCGAGCAGGGCCGGGTCGTCGACGAGATCGCCAACGATGCGCTCGAAGCGAATATGGACCGGCTGAACAGCTATCTCGGGGTGTGACCATGAAACCTTCCGCAAGTCCCGGGGCGCCGCACCATGACTGAGATCTTAGGCATTCCGGCGGCGGTACTGCTCGGCCAGATCCTGCTCGGCCTGATCAACGGCTCATTCTATGCACTGCTGAGCCTCGGCCTGGCGATCATCTTCGGCATGCTCAACGTGATCAATTTCGCCCATGGCGCCTTCTACATGCTCGGCGGCTTCGCGGCATGGATGGTGCTGAGCTGGACCGGGCTCGGCTACTGGCCGGGCCTGATCCTGGCGCCGATCGCTGTCGGCGCCTTCGGCGTCCTGGTCGAGCGCTTCTTCCTGCGTCATCTCTACCGCGTCGACCATCTCTACAGCCTGCTCTTCACCTTCGGCGTGGCGCTGGCGCTGGAGGGCCTTTTCCGCCACATCTTCGGGTCGGCCGGCAAACCCTATCCCGTCCCCGAGGCGCTGTCGGGCGGACTCAACCTCGGCTTCATGTATCTGCCGACCTATCGCGCCTGGGTCATCGTCGCCTCGCTCGGCGTATGCCTGGCGACCTGGTATGCGATCGAGCGCACGAGGCTCGGCGCCTATCTGCGCGCGGCGACCGAGAACCCGTCGCTGGTCCAGGCCTTCGGCATCAACGTGCCGGTCATGCTGACACTGACCTACGCCTTCTGCGTCGGGCTCGCCGGCTTCGCCGGCGCGCTTGCCGCGCCGCTCTACCAGGTGACGCCCGGCATGGGCTCCAATCTGGTCATCATCGTCTTCGCGGTCGTCGTCATCGGCGGCATGGGCTCCATCATGGGCTCGATCGTGACCGGGCTCGGGCTCGGCGTGGTCGAAGGGCTGACCAAGGCCTTCTTCCCCGCCGCGTCGACCATCGTCATCTTCATCGTCATGGTGCTGGTGTTGCTGCTGCGGCCGGCCGGCCTGTTCGGGCGGGAAAGGTAAGTCGACATGGCCGTCTTCGATTTCGCCGTCGGCAGCGCGGGAAAGAGCAGGTCGTGGAGCAATCTGCAGACCGGCGCGCTCGTCGCCCTGGCGGGCGTCGCACTCATCGCGCCGCTCTTCGTCTACCCGCTGTTCCTGACCAAGATCCTGTGCTTCGTGCTCTTCGCGTCCGCACTCAACCTGGTGCTCGGCTATGCGGGGCTGCTCTCCTTCGGCCATGCCGCCTTCTTCGGCGGCGCCGCCTATGTCGCGGCGCATTCGGCCAAGGTCTGGGGCTTTCCGTTCGAGCTCGCCATCCTGTCCGGCACCGCCTTCGCGACCGTTCTCGGCTTCCTGTTCGGCGCGGTGGCGATCCGCAGGCAGGGCATCTACTTCGCCATGATCACGCTGGCGCTCGCCCAGATGATCTACTTCCTCGCCGTCCAGATGCCGTTCACCGGCGGCGAGGACGGCATCCAGTCGGTGCCGCGCGGAACACTGCTCGGTATCGTCGACCTCAGCGACACGACGGCCATGTATTACGTCGTGCTCGGCTTCACCGTCTTCGGCCTGCTCGTGCTGTGGCGCGCCGTGCGCTCGCCCTTCGGCCATGTGCTCGCGGCGATCCGCGAGAACGAGCCGCGTGCGATCTCGCTCGGCCTCGACGTCGACCGCTACAAGCTGATCGCCTTCACCCTGTCGGCCGCGCTCTCCGGCCTCGCCGGATCGCTGAAGGCGATCTCCTTCCAGCTCGCATCGCTGATCGACGTGACCTGGCACATGTCCGGCGAGGTCATCCTGATGACGCTGCTCGGCGGCATGGGCACGCTCGCCGGTCCGGCCTTCGGCGCCACGCTGGTGATCTCGCTGGAGCATTTCCTGGCCACCAGCGGCCTGCCGATCACCTTCATCATCGGCATCGTCTTCATCGCCTGCGTGATGGTGTTCCGGCGCGGCATATTCGGCGAGCTTCAGGCGCGGCTGTCCGGCCGCAACCCCGCCGGCCCGGACAACGGATAAGCCCGCTATTCGACCAGCGAGTAGCGGAGCTCGTAGTCGGTCTCGTTGGCGACGATCGGCTGCCTGCAATGGCTGCAGACGACGAGCGGCTCGAAATCGGAATTGCACGGGCGATGGCGCAGGCGAAGCGGCGGCTTGCCGTCCGCCAGCCATTTGTCGCCCCAGCGCATCATGACGATCATCGGCTTGTAGAGGTCGCGCCCCATCTCGGTGAAGCGGTATTCGAAGCCGTTGCGATAGGCCTCCTTGCGGAAGACCCCGTTCTGCACCAGCCGGTTGAGGCGGTCGGCGAGGATGTTGCTCGCAATGCCGAGCTTTTCCATCATCTCGTCGAAGCGCCGCACGCCGAACCAGCCTTCACGCATGATCAGGAAGCTCCAGCGGTCGCCGATGATCTGGAGGCTGCGCGCCACGGAGCACGGCCTCACGCGCTCCAGCAGGGCCGGATCGGAGCTGCGGCGGCTCCTCAGCCGCACCTCATAGGGCGAATAGCCGGCGCCGGGTCCGTCGCGGAACTGCACGTCGCGGGCGGCGACCGGCTCCAGGCATTCGGAGCAGACGGTGGTCGGATGGCATTCGTGCCCGCACGGCGTGTGGATCAGCTTGAGCGGCGGCGCGTCGCCGCGCGACAGCCATTTGTCGCCGAACTCCATCAGCGACAGCATGGTCGCGAACAGGTCCTTGCCGCGCGGCGTGAAGAAATAGCCGTTGGAGCGCTCGCCCGGCTTGCGGCCGACGACCAGGATCTGGTTCTCGATCAGCGCATTGAGGCGGGCCGACAGCGTCTGGCGCGGAATGCCCAGCCGGCGCTGGAACTTGTCGAAGCCGTGAACGCCGAAGAAAGCCTCGCGGATGATCAGGAAGGTCCAGCTGTCGAGGACGATCTCTACCGTCTTGCGCACCGAGCAATGGCGTTCGGTGCGGGCTGGACGCGGACGCTCCCCGGACGGCGTCAGATCGACATTTGGCACATGTCTGTTCACGGATGATTTTCCGAAGCTTGTCGCCCGCCAACATAGGGCTCCAAGTCTCGAAGTGAAAGCTTGTTGACGTCTATCGTCGCCTCAGAAGGCGACCTTGTCGCCGCCCTTGAGCTGGAGGATATCGCGGGCTTCGTCCGGGGTCGCGACCTCGAGGCCCAGTCCCTCGATGATCTTGCGCGCCATCAGGACCTGCTCGGCATTGGACCTTGCGAGCCTGCCTCTGCCGGCCCAAAGCGAATCTTCAAGGCCGACACGGATGTTGCCGCCGAGCGCCGCCGCCTGGGCGGCGATGCGGAACTGGCTCGCGCCGGCGCCGAGCACCGACCAGCGGAAGCTGTCGCCGAACAGCCGGTCGGCCGTCCGCTTCATATGGGCGACGTCCTCCGGATGGGTGCCGATGCCGCCGAGCAGGCCGAAGACCGACTGGACGAAGAAGGGCGGCTTGACCAGTCCGCGGTCGGCGAAATGGGCCAAATTGTAGAGATGGGCGATGTCGTAGCACTCGAACTCGAAGCGCGTGCCGTTGTCGTAGCAGGTCGAAAGGATGAACTCGATGTCCTTGAAGGAGTTACGGAAGATCAGGTCGCGCGTCGCTTCGAGATGCGGCTTCTCCCAGTCGAACTTGAAGGAATCGTATTTGTCGACGAGGTGATAGAGGCCGAAATTGATCGAGCCCATATTGAGCGAGGCGACTTCCGGCTTGAACTGCGCGGCCGGCAGGACGCGCTCCTCCACCTTCATATAGGGGCTGCCGCCGGTGGTGATGTTGATGGCGGCGCCGGTGCTCTGCTTGATCCGCCGCAGGAAGCGGGCGAAGGCCTCCGGCGTCTGGTCCGGCTTGCCGGTCTCCGGGTCGCGGGCGTGCAGATGCAGGATCGCAGCGCCCGCCTCCGCCGCCGCGACCGCATCGGCTGCGATCTCGTCGGGCGTGATCGGCAGATAGGGCGACATGGTCGGCGTGTGGATCGCGCCGGTGACGGCGCAGGTGATGATGACCTTGCCCCTGGCCGTCGCCCCGTCCGACTTTCGGGTGGTCTCGCTCATTTTCCGAACTCCTCGTCAGATCTCTTCTTGTGCGCTGCAAGCGCCATCAGGCGGCGGTCGCGCCAGACCTGCCTGTCGGCGAGCCGGTCCTTCGGCAGGGCGGCGCGGCGATCGCCCTCGACCGCTTCCAGCACCTCGCCGGCCCAGTCGACCCGGCGCTGCGTCTGGGGAAAGATGTTGGCGTAAAGCGGCTGATAGCGTTCGACATAGTCGCGGACGCCGCCCGGCGCGTTGAGGTCGATGGTCTCGAACGGACCCATGAAGGACCAGCGCAGGGCAAGTCCGTCACGGATGCCGACATCGACGTCCTCCATGCTGGCATAGCCGTCGGCGACGAGCCGGAACGCCTCCTCCAGCAGGGCGCCCTGCATGCGGTTCATGATGAAACCGTCGAGCTCGCGCTTCATCATCAGCGGCGCATGACCGGCCGAGAGCAGGAAATCGCGCGTGCGCTCCATCGCCCCGGCGTCCGTCCACGGCGCCGGCACAACCTCGACGGCCGGGATCAGATAGGGCGGGTTGATCGGGTGGACGACGAGGCAGCGATGCCGTCCCTCGAGATGGTCGGTGAAGGATGACGGCAGCAGCGCCGAGGTCGAGGAGGCGATGACGGCCTGCGGCGACGCGATCGCATCGATGCGGGCAAGGATGTCGCGCTTGATCTCGCGCTTCTCCGGCGTATTCTCCTGGATATGGATCGCACCGTCCAGCGCGGCCTCCAGGTCCTGCGCAACCTCGATGCGGGCGAGCACGGCGGCCGGCTCCTGGCCGCGCAGCAGGTCGTTGGCGGCGAGGTCGCCCAGGATGCCGGAGATATAGTCGCGCGCACCGCGCGTCGCTTCCGGCAAATGGTCCCACAGGCGCACATGATGGCCGGCGCGGGCGAAGCTGATCGCCCAGGCCCGGCCGATGAACCCGCTTCCGACGATGGCGACGTCCGACATGATCAAAGCCACTCCACATTGCCGTCGACGCTGAGCGACTGGCCGGCGATGTTGGAGCCGGCGTCCGACAGCAGGAAGGCCACCATAGCGGCGACGTCGAACGGGCTGGTCATGCGGCGCAGCGAGATGCTCTCCAGATAGCGCCCGGTCATCTCCTCATGGCTGATGCCGAGCTGCTTCGCCCGCGCGCCGATGACGGCCTCGATGCGCGGACCTTCGACGATGCCGGGCAGGATGGCGTTGACGCGGATGCCTGAAGGGCCGAGCTCCTTGGCGAGGCTCTGGGCGAAGCCGACGACGCCGAACTTCGCCGCCGAATAGGGGGTACGGAAAGCATAGCCGTGCCGGCCGGCAGCCGACGACATGCAGACGATCGAGCCGCCGCCGGCCTGCTTCAGCATCGGGACCGCCCGCCGGGCGCAAAGGAACTGCCCGGTCAGGCAGACGTCGATGCAGCGCCGCCAGTCCCAGGCATCGATCTCGTCGACGCCGCCCGTGGGGCCGGCGATGCCGGCATTGTTGATCAGCGCGTCTAGGCCGCCGAAGGTCCGTCCGACCGCGTCGAAGAAGCCGTCGACCTCGGCATCGACCGAGACGTCGGCCCTGAGCGCCAGCTCGACCTTCGCCTCGTCGCCGATGGATGCCAGCGCTTCGTCGGAGACGTCGCAGACGGCGACGCGGGCGCCGAGCCGGGACAGGGTCGCGGCGATCGCCAGGCCGATGCCGCCCGCCCCGGCGGTGATCGCGACGCGCTGGCCGGCAAGGCCGGACAGATAGTCCGCGGCGGAAGCGGGTGCGCTGGAGGCCATGGAACGCTTCATCCCCTCAAATCATCGGCCTGCCGTCCAGGCGGGCGCGGAAACTAACAATATTTGCTTCGACATAACAATATCGGCCCGAAGCGGCTCCGCGACGGACATCAGTCGGGAGCCCGGTCGAGGAGCCCGCGGCCGCCATGCTCGATATCGAACTGGATCGCCTCGCGGCAGGCGACGGCATCCCGGGCTCGCAGCGCGGCGATGACCCGCAGATGCGGATGCGGATCCCAGCCCTCGGGGATACCGGCATCGTAGAGATGCGTCAGGATGGGGCCGCACCGCACCCACAGGCCCTCGACGAGATCGAAAGTGATCGGCAGGCCGGCCATGCGGCACAATTCGAGATGGAACTGCGTATTGAGATCGACGGCTCGCCGGAAATCCTCAGCGTCCTGCGCGGAGGCGATCCCCTCGTGAATGCGTTCGAGCGCATCGATCTGCCCGCTCGCGGCGCCTTTTGCAGCCGCTTCGGCGCAGCGGCCCTCCAGATCCATGCGGATCGAGCGGATCTCGACGAGCTGCGCACGGGTGAGGTGCGGAACCGTCACCGTGCCGCGGCCGTCGAGGACCAGCGACCGCTCCACGACGAGCCGCGCCATCGCCTCGCGCATCGGCGTGGCGCTGATGCCGAAGCGTTCCGCCAACGGCCGCAAGGGCAATTGCTCGCCGGGCTCGAGCTGGCCGCGCATCAGGGCCGAGCGAAGCTCCGCATAGACCTTGTCGCTGAGGTTCTCCCTCGCGATGGGGCGCATCCAGTCCCTGGCTTCCATCTTCCCGTCCCGGCCATGCCTGCGACGCGCGTTGACATCGATGGTATAACAAATAACATATCACGCCTGCGTGCAAAACCCAAAGTCATCGACCGGGCTCAGGGCGATATCGATGCGTGAAGCAAACCCCGAAGCGATCGCCAGTCGCGACAGCCACGAAGGCCGGCGGGTGCTGGTGACCGGCGCGGCCAACGGCATCGGCCGCGCCATCGCGCTCGGCTTCGCCGCCCGCGGCGCAACGGTCGGCATCGCCGATCTCAACGCCGGGCAGGTCGAGCAGGTCGTGCAGGAGATCGGCCGATCGGGCCGCGGCAGGGCAGTCGCCATGGCGGTCGACGTCGCCGACTACGACGCGCTCGAGCGCGCTCTCGGGCAAGCCGCGGAGGAGATGGGCGCCACCTTCGACACGATCGTCAACAATGCCGGTATCTCGCCCAAGCATGCCGGCGTTGCGCACAAGGTCTGGGAGATGGATCCGGCCGAATGGCAGCGCGTCGTCGACGTCAACCTGACCGGCACCTTCAACACCGTCCGGCTGCTTGCCGGGTCGATGCGCGAGGCGCGCCGCGGCTGGATCGTCAACACCTCCTCTGTCGCCGGCAAGACCTATTCGCCGATCGTGGCCTGCCACTATGCGGCGACCAAATCCGCGATCATCGGCTTCACCAGGCATCTCGCCGCCGAGCTCGGCCCGTTCGGCATCCGCGTCAACGCGATGGCGCCGGGGCGGATCGAGACGCCGATGGTCAGGGGCGTGGCGCGGGAGATCAATGAGGAGCAGGTGCGGCTGACGCCGATGGCAAGGCTCGGCCAGCCGGAAGAGATCGCCGACGTCGCGCTCTGGCTGACCTCGCCCGAGTCGAGCTTCGTCACCGGCCAGACGATCGACGTCGCCGGCGGCCTCTACATGACCTGAAGTCGAAGGGGAGCAGGATGAAGGGGAGGACGCGATGCCCGTGACCGGCCGGACCCGGATCTTCGGCATCGTCGCCGATCCGATCCACCACGTGAAGACGCCGGAGGCCTTCAACAGGCTGCTCGAAGCGGAGGGTGTCGACGGCGTCATGGTGCCCGTGCATGTCTCGCCCTCCGGGCTCGGCGACATGCTGGACGGGTTCCGCGCCATGCGGAATTTCGGCGGCTTCATCGTCACCGTGCCGCACAAGACGCCCGTCGTCGATCTCTGCGACGAGCTGGTCGGCGATGCGGCGCAGGTGGGCGCGGTCAACTGCATCCGCCGCGAGCCCGACGGCAGGCTGGTCGGCGCGATCCTCGACGGGGTCGGCTTCGTGGAAGGGCTGCGGCGCGCCGGCATCGAGCCGAAAGGCATGCGCGCCTATCTCGCCGGCGCGGGCGGCGCGGCTGCTGCGATCGCATTCGCGCTTGCCGAGGCCGGCGTTTCATCCCTCACCGTCAGCAACCGGACGGTGGCGCGGGCCGACGCGCTTCGCGACCGGGTCGCCGCGGCCTATCCGGCACTCGACCTGTCGGCCGACGCCACCAGGGTCGCCGCGCACGATCTGGTGGTCAACGCCACCTCGCTCGGAATGAAGGATGGCGACCCGCTGCCGGTGGACGTCGAGCAGATCCACGACGGCCAGGTCGTGGCCGAGATCATCATGGAGCCCGCAATGACGCCGCTTCTCGACGCGGCGCAGGCCAGGGGCTGCCGCATCCATCGGGGCATGGCGATGCTGCAGGCGCAGATCGTGGCGATGGCCCGCCACATGGGCGCGCTGCAGTGAGCCGGACGGCAAGATGAGCAGCGCGCCTGCAACCGACCTTGCCTTCGACTTCGTCATCGTCGGCGGCGGCACGGCCGGCTGCATCCTGGCGGCGCGGCTGAGCGAGGGCGGCCGCTACAGCGTCGCCCTGCTCGAAGCCGGCGGCGAGGCGCGCAGCCCGTGGATCTCGGTGCCGGCGGGCTTCTACAAGCTGCTCACCAATCCGCGCTACAATTGGGGCTTCCACACCGAGCCCGAGCCCGCCACCCATATGCGCGAGATCGCGGTGCCGCGCGGCAAGGGGCTAGGCGGATCGAGCCTCATCAACGGCATGATCTATGTCCGCGGCCAGCCGCAGGACTATGACCGCTGGGCGCAGAAGAGCTGCACCGGCTGGAGCCATGCCGATGTCGAGCCGGTGTTCCGGCGCATCGAGGCCTATTGCGGCCCCGACCCGGACGGGCGGCGCGGAACGTCCGGGCCGCTTCCCGTCTGCGAGGTGGCGGAACGGCCGCGGATCGCCGAGGCCTTCATCGCCGCCGCCGAGGCAGCCGGCTATCGCCGCAACCCCGACTACAACGGCACCCGGCAGGAGGGGTTCGGCTTCTATCAGGTCAACCAGAAGAACGGGCGCCGCGTCAGCGCGGCGGAAGCCTGGCTCGATCCTGCGAGGCGGCGGCCCAATCTGAAGGTCATGACCGAAACCCTGGTCACCGGAATTGCCCTGTCCGACGGCCGGGCTATGGCGGTCAGGACGCGCCATCGGGGCCGCGAGCTTTCCATCGGCGCGCGCTGCGAGATCATCCTTGCCGCCGGCGCCGTCCAGTCGCCGCAGATCCTGGAGCTGTCGGGCATCGGCAGGCCGGACGTCCTGGCCGGTGCCGGCATCGAGTTGCGCCATGCGCTGCCTTCGGTCGGCGAGAACTATCTCGACCATTTCTGCACCCGCATGAACTGGCGCGTCAGCCTGCCGGAGACGCTGAACGAGGAGACACGCGGCTGGCGGCTGCTGCGCGCCGTCGCCAGATACGGGCTGCGCCGCCAGGGCGTGCTGACCTTCGGAACCGGGCTGGCGCATGGCTTCGTCTGCAGCCGCGACGGGCTCGAAGGCCCGGACGTGCAGTTCTTCTTCATGCATGCAAGCTATGCCAATGCCGCGACGCGGCAGCTCCATGCCTTCCCCGGAATGACGCTCGGCGTGACGCAGCTCCGCCCCGAGTCGCGCGGCAGCATCCATGTCGTCTCGCCCGACCCGCAGGCGCAGCCGTCGATCCGGCCGAACTTCCTCGCCACCGCGGAGGACCGGCGCGTGATGGTCGAAGGCATGAAGATCGGTCGCCATGTCATCGGACAGTCGCCCATGGATACGTTCCGGGTCGAGGAGATGAGCCCCGGATCCGACTGCCGCAGCGACGAGGACTGGCTGGAATTCGCCCGCCGCAACGGCCAGACGATCTACCATGCCGCCGGCACCTGCCGCATGGGCGGCGATCCGGATTCCGTCGTCGATCCGTCGCTGAAGGTCCGCGGGATCGAGGGCCTGAGGGTGATCGATGCCTCGGTAATTCCGGAGATGGTGTCGGGCAACACGATGGCGGCCGTCATGATGGTCGCCGATCGCGGCGCCGACCTCGTCCTGGAGGACGCGCGCCGCGGCTGAACATCCTGCCTTTTTCATGCGCCGGCCCCTGTCGCCGGCGCAGCGATGACGGTTGCCTAAAGCTCTGCTTGTCAAAGCCGCTCGAGAAATTTACACAACCTATGAGAAACCGATTTCCGATCCCTGGGCTCGAGGCAATATGACGATTCGAACACGACCGCAGGCACTCCATGGCTGACGAGGCAGAGCGCCCATCGGGGAAAGGGACCGGCGCGCAGCGGCGGCGCGGCGACAATCCGCGCATCAAGCTGAGCGACGTGGCGCGCGAGGCAGGCGTGTCGACTGCCTCGGTTTCGCGCGTGCTCAACAACGACATGCGGGTCAATCGCGACATCAAGGCGCGCGTCGAGGCCGCCGTCCTGCGGCTCGGCTATCGCCCGAACAGCGCCGCCCGCGCGCTCGCCTCCAAGAAGTTCCGCAAGATCGGCGCCATCGTGCCGACGCTGGAGAACCAGTCCTTCGCGTCGGGCGTCGAGGCGCTGCAGGCGCGGCTGGCGCGCGAGGGCTATGCGCTAATCGTGGCGAGCTCCGACTATCGGCCCGAGCTCGAGCTGATGCAGGCGCGCATGCTGGTTTCCGTGGGCGTCGACGGGATCATGCTCATCGGCTCGGACCACCTGCCGGCGCTCTATAGCCTGCTCGCCGACAGTGGCACGCCGTTCATCAATGCCTGGGTTGCCGACCGCAAGTCCGGCCATCCCTGCGTCGGCTTCGACAACCGCGCCGCCGCCGCGCAGCTCACGCATTACCTCGTCGATCTCGGTCACCGCGAATTCGCCGTCGTCAGCGGCATCCGTACCGGCAACGACCGCGCGGCCGAGCGCGTCGCCGGCGTCAACGAGGCGCTCGCCGCCCGCGGACTGACGCTGCATCCCGACCGGCTGATCGAGGTGCCCTACAAGATCTTCGAGAGCCAGCTTGCGCTCCGCTCGCTGATGGCGGCGGAGAACCCGCCGACGGCGATCGTCTGCGGCAACGACATCCAGGCCTTCGGCGTGCTGATAGAATGCCAGTCGCTCGGTATCTCGGTTCCGGAAACCGTTTCTGTAGCAGGGTTCGACGACCTCGATTTTTCCGCCCATATCAACCCCGCATTGACGACGATCCAGGTCCGGGCGGCCGAGATCGGCACCCGCGCGGCGGAGTATCTGCTTGCCCGGATGGCCGGCAAGCCGACGCTTAACATCACGGAAATAAAGGTGAATCTGATGGTTCGCCTGTCCACGGCGCCGCCGCCGGCCAGCCGTGCCTAGCTTCTACATCCCGGCTCTGTGTAAGCGGATACTCGAAAATACCGGGGCGGCGTTGACATGCAGTATAGGCTTAGTTAGCAATTCAGAGGCTGCGACGAGGAGGAAAGTCGCAGCCGGATCGGTTTCGATTCCACTGTCAGGAGAGGTATCCGGGACCATCCGTCGAGGGAGAGACTTGGGAGGAGTATCATGAAGATCATAGGTGCTTCGTCGGGGCTGAACGATGTCGCCGGCCCGCGACTGCTCACGCCCGGACAGGGAACCAGCCGGCGCAAGGTCCTGAAATACGGTGCTGCGGCCGCCGCGACCTCGCTGCTCGGCGCGCCGGCGATCCTGCGCGCCCAGGAAACGGTGAAGGTCGGCGTGGTCTATCCGATCAGCGGCGATTTCGCCCGCTTCGGCGACTCGGTGACGAAGGCGACCGTGCTCGGCTTCGATCACATCAACGAGGCAGGCGGCATCGCCTCGCTCGGAGGCGCCCGGATCGAGCCGGTGATCGTCGATATCCGCAGCGACACCAATGTCGCCCGCACCGAAACCGAGCGCGTCATCAACGAGGAGCCGCTGGCGGCCATCACCGGCTGCTATGTCAGCGGGCTGTCGATGATCGCCTCGGAAGTGTGCGAGCGCCAGCAGGTGTCCTTCGTCACCGGCTCCATCTCCGACCAGCTCACGAGCCGCGGCCTCACCCATCTGTTCCAGGTCTCCCCCAAGGCCAGCATGTTCGGAAACGCGCAGGTCAACGTCGCCAAGCTGCTCAGCGAGCGTTCGGGCGGCAGCGGCGGCAAGGTGGCGATCGTCTTCGAGGACACCGACTACGGCACGTCGACCTCGGAAGGGCTGCGCAAGACAGCCGAGGATCTGGGCTTCGAGATCGTGCTCTTCGAATCCTATCCGTTCGACATTCCCGATGCCGGCCCGCTGATCACCAGCATCGCGCGTTCGGAGGCGGAGTTCCTCTTCCCCGTCTCCTATCTGCAGGACGCGATCATGATCATCGAGACGCTGGCGCGCCGCAATGTCGACGTCTCGATCATCGGCGGCGGCGCGGGCTATCTCGTGCCGGAGTTCCAGCAGGGGCTGGGCCCGCTGTCGAACCTCACCTTCAGCGTCGGCTCGTGGAACTGGGACGTCAAGCATGCGGCCGAGCACGGCATCAGCGAGGCCTATGCGGAGCTCACCGGCGAAAGCTTCATCCACGAGCATGCCGGCGAAGGCTATTGCATGGCCCATCTGATCGCCGATGCGCTCGAGCGCGCCGGCTCGACTGACAGGGCGGCCGTGCGCGAAGCGCTGGCGGCGACGGACCTCGCGCCTCCGCATCCCGCGGCGATCATGCCGGGCGGCACGCTGTCCTTCGACGAGACGGGCTGGAACCACAATGTCCATCCGGTCGTCGTCCAGTGGCAGGACGGCAAGCCGCGCACGGTCTATCCGGAGGAAGACGCCTCGACCGAGCCGGTGTGGCCGCTGCCGTCCTGGTCCGAGCGGACCTGAGGTATGCCCGAAGGCGGAGGGCCGGCGCCAGCCGTCCCATCCCTTCGGCCATTCGCGCAAGATCAGGTCGTGCTGGAAGTCACCAACCTATCCAAGTCGTTCGGGGGGACGCAGGCGCTCAGCGACGTGTCCCTCACGGTCGGCAAGGGCAGCATCATCGGGCTTGTCGGGCCGAACGGCTCCGGCAAGACGACGCTGCTCAACGTGATCAGCGGCGCGCTGAAGCCCGATTCCGGAACGGTCCGCTTCGAAGGCAGGGACATCACCGGGCTCGATGCAAACGTGATCGCCAGGAGCGGCCTCGTCCGCTCCTTCCAGATCAGCCGGCTGTTCCCGGGCATGACGGTGATCGACAACGTGCTCGCCGCCTCCCATGACGGCATCACGCCGCAGGCGCGGGCGCGCGCCAGCGAGCTGATCCGGCTCGTCGGCATCGAGCGCGTGGCCAACAACAAGGCGAGCGCGCTTTCCTTCGGCCAGCAGAGGCTGGTCGACCTCGCCCGCATCCTGATGCTCGACCCGCACATGATCCTGCTCGACGAGCCGGCCGCGGGCGTCAACCCGACCCTGATGGAGCACCTCAAGGAACTGATCCTGAAGCTGAACCGCGCCGGCACGACCTTCCTCGTCGTCGAGCACAATATCCGCCTCGTCAGCGAGATGTGCGAGCGCCTGATCGTGCTCCACAATTCAGAGAAGATCGCCGACGCGCCGCTCGAGGAGGTGCTGCGCAATCCGGAGGTCAAGCACGCCTATCTCGGCTCGGGCCGCGCCGTCAAAAACCCCAAGCACCTGCTCTATGCCGATGACGCCTGACTATATGCTCGACATCGAGGGGCTGACCGCCGGCTATGGCGACGAGCCGATCGTCAAGGATATGGGCCTGCGAGCCGAGCGCGGCCGCATCACCGGCGTCATCGGACCCAATGGCTGCGGCAAGTCGACCTTCCTGAAGGCGGTGGTCGGGATCGTGACGCCCTCGGCTGGCCGCGTCACCCTCGACGGCGCCGACATCACCCGCAAGTCGCCGTTCGAATCGCTGGAGCACGGGCTCGCCTATATCCCGCAGGGCCGGCAGGTCTTCCCCGAGATGACCGTGCTGGAAAACCTCAGGATGGCCGCCTACACGGTGCGCGAGCCGGCGCTCGTCAAGGAGCGCTTCGAGGACGCCTTCAGCCACTTCCCGCGCCTCGCCGACCGCCGGAAGCAGCTCGCCGGCACGATGAGCGGCGGCGAGCAGTCGATGCTGAGCTTCGCCATGGCGATGATCCTGCAGCCCAAATGCATGCTGCTCGACGAGCCGACACTCGGCCTCGCGCCGACCATGATCGAGCGCATCTTCGAGACCATCCTGGAGATGAACGAGCACGGCATCACGATGGTCATCGTGGAGCAGAACATCAACGTCCTGTTCCAGGTCGCCGACTACATCTACATCCTCGACAGCGGGCGCAACCGCTTCGACGGGCTGCCCCAGGAGGTGCTCGGCCAGGAGGAACTTCTCAAGCTCTATATGGGGGTGCGCGCATGAGGAGGCGGCAGGCCGGAGCCGGATCGGGCATGGCGGGGCGCGCCTATGTCTGAGTGGGTCTTCATCGCCCAGACCCTGGTCGACGGGCTGCTGCTCAGCGGCGGGTATATCCTGATCGCGCTGGGGCTCGCGCTGATCTTCGGCGTGGTGAACTATGTCAATGTCGCCCAGGCCGAATTCTCGATGTTCGCCATGTATGCGACGTGGATGCTGTGGTCGCTCTTCGGGCTCGACCCGTTCCTGTCGCTGGTCGTGACGGTGCCGCTCTTCGCGCTCATCGGCGCCGGATTCTACGCAACCATGGTGCGCCCCATCCGGACCCGCGATCACGGCGTCCATATATTGCTGACGCTCGGCCTCGCCTTCATCATGCAGAATGTGGCGCTGCTCGCCTTCTCCGCCGACGTGCGCACGGTGCGGACCTCCTATTCCAACGATTCCTTCCTCATCGGCGGCGTCAGCATCAACATGGTCAAGCTGCTGGCCTTCCTGATCGCGATCGGGCTCTTCCTCGCGCTGGTCGCCTTCCTCAACAGGACCCGCACCGGCCGCGCGATACGCGCCGTGGCGCAGGACGAATCGCTCGCCGCCGCCTTCGGCGTCAATGTCGACCGCATCTTCATGATCACCGTGGCGATCGCGATCGGCCTTGCCGCGGCCGCCGGCACGCTGATGATGCCGCATCTCTTCGTGCATCCCCGGGTCGGCCAGTTCTTCATCCTCATCGCCTTCGCCATCGTCGTGCTGGGCGGCATGGGCAGTCTGCGCGGCGCGCTGCTGGCGGGGCTGATCGTCGGCGTCGTCGAGGCGTTCGGCCAGGTCTATATAGGCGGCGTGGCGGGGCGCATCATGGTGTTCGCCATGATCCTGATCGTCCTCTATCTGCGCCCGGCGGGCCTGCTCGGAAGGGTCACCCTGTGATGCCTCCCCTCACCTCCCCGCGCTTCTACGTGCCGGCGATCGCATTGCTGCTCTTCGCGGTCGGACCGGTCTGGTACACGCCATTCTATCTCAACATGGCGATCCTGTTCCTGCTGTTCACCGTCTGGGGGCACGCCTGGAACATCATCGGCGGCTACGGGAACAGCCTGTCGCTGGGGCACGCCGCCTTCGTCGCGCTGGGCGCCTATGTGCCGACCTTGCTGCTGCTTGAATATGAGCTGACGCCCCTGCTCGGCGTCTTTCCCGGCGTCCTCGCCGCGATCGTCGTCGCCGCCTTCGTCGGCTGGATCACCTTCCGCCTCAAGGGCGCCTATTTCGCGATCGGCACGCTCGCCATCATCACACTCATGCATTATCTGGTGCTGCACTTCCGCGACCTGACGGGCGGCTCGCAGGGCCTCAGCGTGCCCTATCGCGGCAACGATCCGCTCTATCTGCAGTTCTCCAACAATCTCGGCTATTTCTACATCCTGCTGGTCATGGCGGTGGCGATCACCTTCGTCATGCACCGCTTCGACCGCTCGCAGTTCGGCTATCACCTGCGGGCGGCCGGCCAGGACGAGCTCGCCGCGCGATCGATCGGCATCGACACCAAGAGGGTCAAGCTGTGGGGCTTCATGCTGAGCGCCGCGATCACGGCCGCCGCCGCCACCGTCTATGCCCAGTTCATCTACCATCTGGCGCCGCTCTATGTGGTCCATCTGCAGCTTTCGATCCTGATCCTGCTGCCGGTGGTGATCGGCGGCTCCGGCACGGTCTGGGGGCCGGTGGTCGGCGCAGCATTGCTGGTGCCGGTCGAGCAGCTCGCGCAGCGCGAGCTCGGCGGCACCTATGCCGGCGCCCAACTCATCCTCTACGGGCTCGTCGTCATCATCGTCGTGCTCTATCGGCCGGCAGGCATCGTCGGCCCGCTCGGCCGCGTCTACGACCGCGCGCTCGCCTATCTGCCCGGCGGCGGGACGCCCGGCCCGGAGGACGGGGCGGAGACATCGAAAGCCGCCAGGTAGGCGGCCTGCCTGCCGCATCCGGACACAAGACAACCGATCAGGGGGAACGCACATGCCTTACGTGCGCATCGACTGGATAAAGCGGAGCGACGAGGAACGCGACGAGATCGCCAGGCGCGTCAATGCGGCGATCAGCGACGTCACCGGGATCGCCAGCCGCGACATCTGGGTCGTGTTCCAGGACGTCGAGGCCGAGGGCTGGTATGTCGGCCAGGAATCGGTCGCCGACATGCGGAAGAAGAACAAGCCCTGAGCCTGCCGCTTCCCGCGGTTTCGAGCCGGGAAGGCTACTGGTACATCGGCATGCCGGACGTCCAGATCGCCAGGCCGACGATGGCGACGCCGATCCAGAACAGGCCGTTGATCAGCATCCTGATCAGATCGCGGTTCTCTTCCTTCGTGACGCCAAGCCGGTCGGAAACGAAATCGCCGGGGGCGATGAATATCCAGAGAATGGCGTCCAGAACCTTGCGCATCCGGCATGCTACCAAGGCCGGGAGGAAGCGTCCAGCCGAAGGCACCAGGGCCGAGTGCGACAGATTGGAAGGC
>CAYYZC010000007.1:14469-32051 GCA_964475605.1 uncultured Chelativorans sp. | reverse complement strand
AGGTCGACCTTCTGCGAGCCGAGCCGCGGCAGCTCGTCGACGATCGCCAGGCGGCGCGGGATCTTGAAGCCGGCGAGCTTCGCCCGGCAGGCCGCATCCACCGCCTCGACCTCAAGCCCCTGCGCCTTCGGCACGACGAGGGCGGCGACGCACTGGCCGAGCCGCTCATGCGGCATGTCGAAGACCACCGCATCCGACACTTCCGGCATGTCGAGGATGACCGGCAGGACTTCGTGCGGATAGACGTTCTCGCCGCCGGTCTTGATCATGTGATCGCGCCGGCCGATGAAGACCAGCGCGCCGTCCTCGCCCATATGGCCGATGTCGCCGGTCCGCTGCCACGCCTGCGGGCCGGCGGGCTGCGCGCCCTCCCCGCCCAGGTTCCAGTAGCCGGGCGAGACCCCGTCGCCGCGGACTGCGATCTCGCCCACCGTTCCGGGCGGGCAGGCGCGGTCGGCATCGTCCTCGAGAATGGCGATCTCCGAATTGTCCCGGCTCGGATAGCCGTTGATCCGGAACCGCCGCTCCTCGCCGTCGAGCAGGTTGTAGGTGATGCCGCCTTCGGTGCGGCTGTAGCCCTGGAGGTAGACGCCGCCGAGGCGGCGCTCATATTCCCTGAACAGCTCGGCATCGGTGGAATGGCCGCCGCCCCAGGTGAAGCGGACCGTCCTTTCGCCCTCGAACAGCTTCGCCGGGGCGCGCACGATGTCCACGACCACGGTCGAGATCAGGTGCATGTAGGTGACGCGCTCGCGGCGTACGGCCTCGACGAAACTGTCGAGATCCCACTTCTCCATCAGGAAGACCGCGCCGCCGCAGAACATGGCGTTGCCGAAGACGCTGAGCCCGCCGGTGTGGAACATCGGCGAAAGGCCGAGCCCGACATCGTGCCGGGACATGGCGAAGCGGTCGATCATGGTCGCGGCGATCGAGGCGCGCATGCCATGGGTATGGATCACAGCCTTGGGGGTTCCGGTCGTGCCGGACGTATAGAGCAGGTTGGCGATGTCGGCGTTCTGCCGTCCGGTGCTGGTAAAGCTCGCCGGAACCTCGGCGAGCGCCTCCCAGAAGGAGCCGGCCCGTGCCTGCTCCTCCACCGTCAGGACGGGCATGGCGAGGTCCGGCGGAACGCTGCCGGCGAGCGCGGCGCTGCTGACCAGGACCGCGGGCCGGCAATGGTCGAGCACGGCGGCGACCTCGGCCGTCTTCAGCCGCCAGTTGATCGGCACGGCGATGATGCCGGCCTTGAGCGCGCCCAGGAAGCAGATGGCGAACTCGGCCCGGTTGGGCAGGTGGATCGCGGCGCGATCGCCCTCTCCGATCCCGGAGCGAACGAGGTGTTGGGCGAAGCGGTTGGCGGCCTCGTCCAGCTCGCGATAGTCCAGCCGGATGCGGGAATCGGCGACGGCAAGCGCGCCCGGATCGGAGCGCGCATGCATTTCGGGGAAATGAGCGAAGTTCATGCGACTGACCTGGCAGGACCCGCTTACCGGCCGTTCCGGGCCCGCTCCGATTCCAGCTCGGCGATATAGTCGACGACCTTGTAGCCGGTCTTGCCCCAGGTGGTGACGCCGCAGACATGCATGACCTGCATGCAACCCTCGGCCAGCTCCTTGCTGGTCATGCCGGCCTCGAAGCCGGCGCGGCCGTGGTTCTTCGCCCCGTCCAGATTGCCGGTGACGATGTCGAGCAGCGTGTAGAGCAGCTCCTTGGTCTTGAGGTCGAGATGCCCGCCGCCGGCGGGCTGCGTGTAGACCGCCTCGCGGAACTCCAGATAGCCGGTGAAATGCTCCGGCACATGCTCCATCATGGCGCGGATCGGCTCGGGCAGGTTGCCCAGCGTCTCCATGAAATGCGCCTTGCCGCGCTCGACAGCCGCTTCAGCGCCTTCGCTCATTCTCATATTCATCTCCGTCAAGGGTCCGCTATGCGGTCTGCCGCGCCTTTTCGGGCGCTTTCTTGATCCTCTCCAGCACGCCGTCGAGGACCTTGTTGAAGGCTTCCGGCTGTTCCCAATGCGGGATATGGCCGATGCCCTTCAGCTCGTTGAACTCGGTGGCGACGCCCATCCCGGCGAGCTGCGCACTGGTCGTGCGGGCCATCTCGGGCGTCGTCGACCAGTCGTCCTCGCCGACGATGTAGAAGATCGGCTTGGTGATCAGATGCATGGATTCATGCAGGTTCAGGCTCGAATAGGTTAGCAGGTCGGCATAAGCGACATAGGGCGAGCAGCGGGTGGCATCGAAGGCCATCTCGCGCTGGCGCTCGATCGGCGTGGTGCGCCCGAGCACCGAATGGAAGATGGTCTCGAGCCAGTCGGTCGGGTTGATCTCGGTATTGCGCAGCATCTCGGGCTGATAGGTCACGCCGGTCGGTCCGCGGAAGGCGGCGCCGCCGCAGACGGAGACGACCGCGCGCACCCTGTCGGGGCAGGCGAGCGAGGTGACGATCGAGACGCCGCCGCCGAGCGAATGGCCGATCAGGATCGCGTTCTCGATATCCTTTTCCTTCAGGAAGCCGCCGATCAGCCGCGCGAACTCGGCCGAATCGGTGGTCGGCCGGCGATCGACCAGCTCCGACTTGCCGTGGCCCGGCAGGTCGACGGCATAGACCTTATGGGTCCTGGCGAGATGGGGGATGTTGTCGTGCCAGGACAGCGTGTCCTGGCTGGCGCCGTGGATCAGCACCAACGGCTCGCCGGCGCCTGCTTCTTCGTAGTAGAGGCGGACACCCTCGGGATAGACGTAAGGCAAGGCTGGCTCCTGCGGTATCAGACGCGCTCTTCGAAACGCTTCATGGCTTCGACGATGAAGAAGATCGGCTTCCAGTTCTGCATCAGGCGGACCGGGTCGCCGCGCACGGCGAGCGTCTGCGAGCGATAGAGGCGGACAAGGCCCCATTTGCGCTCGAACAGGTAGGACCACTGATCCCTGGATCCCGAGATCAGATAGTCGGGGTCCTCGTAGCCGGGCCGCACGTCGAGCACCATGCCGCGGTCGAGGCGCATGGTGACGGTCTGCTGACCGGTGCGGAAGCCGATCGTCGCGGCGAACCAGCGGCCATGACGGACGAAATCGGGATCGCCCTCCAGATAGGCTCCGAATGCGTGGAACCAGTCCTCCGCGGGAAATGCGTTCATCTGCGAGAGGCTCCCTCCAGCTCGATTTCGGTCGATTCGAATTTCATGCGCAGATGGTCGGCGATGTAGCCTTGCGCATCCTCGAAGGCATGCTTCCATTCCGGCGATGCGAACGCCTTCTCGAAGGACGCCTCGTCGGCGAAGCACAGCTCCGCCATCCGGTAGTAGCGGGCGTCTACGGCAGCGCCTTCCGACCTGCGGTTGACGGTATAGCGGACCAGCCCGGGGATGCGTCTGGCATCGCCGATATGGCGGTCCCGGTACCATCGCTCGAACTCGTCCTCGCTGACGCCGGGCTTGATGTTCCAGAGCGCGACGAATTTGAACATGCGCTGATTTCCGCTCCGATGTTTCAAAAAAAGAAACTTTGTTTCAGTATTGTTGACTTCATTCGAACTGCGTGTCAACCCTTCCGCGAGGCTCGATGCTGCTGCCGGGCCAGGCGAGGGCATTGGCTGATCGGGGGCGGATCGGGCGCGGATCAGGGGCGGAATCAGGGAAGGATCAGGTAGCGTGCGCAGCTTCGATTATGTCATCGTCGGCGCCGGGTCTGCCGGCTGCGTTATCGCCAGCCGGCTGAGCGAGGACAGGCGGAACGAGGTCCTGCTCATCGAGGCCGGACCCGAAGACCGCAATATCTGGATCCATTTCACGCTCGGCATCGGCAAGACGATCGCCAACCCGGCGGTGAACTGGATGATGCAGTCGGAGCCGGAGGAAGACGCCGGCGGGCGGCGCCTCGCGGTGCCGCGCGGCAAGGTGCTCGGCGGCTCGTCCTCGATCAATGGCGGCGTCTATGTGCGCGGCAGTCGGCACGACTACGACCGCTGGGCGCAGATGGGCTGCCGCGGCTGGTCCTATGAGGATGTGCTGCCCTATTTCAAGCGCTCCGAATCCTTCGAGCGCGGCGAGAGCGCCCTGCGCGGCGGCAGCGGACCGCAATGCGTCTCCGACGTGCGCGAGCGCGACCGCCTGCTCGACGGCGTGCTGGCCGCCGCTGGCTCGATCGGCCATCCGGCGAACCCGGACCTCAACGGCGAACAGCAGGACGGGTTCAGCTATTCGCAGACGACGACGCGCGGCGGCTGGCGCAACAGCACGGCGCGGTCCTATCTCAAGCCGGCGCGCCGGCGCCCCAACCTGACCGTCGTCACCGAGGCGCAGGTCACGCGCATCCTGTTCGAGGGCAAGCGGGCGTCTGGCGTCGAATATGTCCGCAACGGCAGCATCGAACGCTGCGGCGCGCGCCGCGAGGTGGTGCTGTCGGCCGGCGCGATCCACTCGCCCGCCATATTGGAGCATTCGGGCATCGGCAGTGCCGAACGCCTTCGCGAGCTCGGCATCGAGGTCACCGCCGACCTTCCGGGCGTCGGCGAGAACCTGCAGGACCACTGGGCGGTGTGGATGAAGTGGCGAGTCGCCAACCATCTGACGCTCAACGAGCGCACGCGCGGGTGGCGGGCGCTCGGCGAGGGCCTGAAATTCGCATTCCTGCGCCGTGGCGCGCTCACCATGCCAGCCGGTCCGATGATGGGTTTCGTGCGGACCCGGCCGGGGCTCGAGGAGCCGGACGTCCAGTACCATGCCGCCCCGCTGTCGTTTGCGAGCTCCGAGTTGCGCAAGCTCGACCGCTTCCCCGGCCTGACCATGTCGGCGCTGGTGCTGCGGCCGGAAAGCAGGGGCAGCGTCCATATCGGGTCCTCCGACGCCGCCGCGGCGCCGGCCATCCGCTTCAACGCCTTCAGCGCCGCCTACGACGTGGAGACCATCGTCGCCGGCATGAGGATCGCGCGCGAGATCATGGCCGCGCCGCCGCTGGCAGGCTTCAACCCGGTCGAGCAGACGCCCGGCGAAAAGGTCGCGGGCGACGCCGAGCTGGCGGAGCATGTGCGCTCCTACGGCAATAGCTGCTTCCATCCTTCCGGCACCTGCCGGATGGGCGTTTCCGAGGAATGCGTCGTCGACCCGCAATTGCGGGTGCGCAAGGTCGAGGGGCTGCGGGTCGCGGACGCCTCGATCATGCCGGCCATCGTGTCGGGCAACACCAATGCGGCCGCGATCATGATCGGCGAGAAGGCCGCCGACCTGATCCTGGCCGACGCGTGATCAGCGGCCGAAGCCCGGATCGGGCACGACCCTGAAACCGCGCGCGGCGCGCTCGATCCGGCTGACCGACGGGAAATGCAGATGCATGCCGGCCACGGCGACGTCCGAGCCGGCGAGGCGCGACAGAAGCGACGTGCGGGTGCGCGCCGCCTGATCCGGATCGATGTCGAACGGGATCCTGCCCTCCGGATAGGGAGCCTGGATATCGGGACGATGCATGATGTCGCCCCAGATCAGCAGCTCCTTGCCGTCGCCCCGGATCCGGAAGCCGGTATGGCCCGGCGTATGGCCGGGCAGGGCCTCCGCCGTGACGCCCGGAATAACCTCTTCCTGCTCGAAAAGCCGCAACCGGTCGCGATAGGCGGCGACGACACGGGCGTTGAGGTCGAACCAGGGCCGGACGCGATCGACCACGCGGCTCCGGTTGCCTTCGTCGCTCCAGAACTCGAACTCGCTTCGCGCCATCGCAAGCTCGGCATTCGGGAAGCCCGCTCTGCCCTCGGCATCCACCAGCGCACCGATATGGTCCGGATGCATGTGGCTGAGCAGCACGGTGTCGAAATCCGCAACCGAGAGGCCGATCGCCTCGAGCCTGCTCCACAGCTTTCCGAGCGGCTCGTAGAGGCCCCCGCCGCCGGCATCGACCAGGGCACGGCGGCCGCCGCTCTCGATGCAGAACATGTTGACCGAGATCGGCTTGAGGCCGCCGGCAGCGGCGACGGCCGCCTCGACCTCCTCCGGCGCGACGCCGTCGAGCGCGACGATGCCGCCCGGCAGCTCCCCGTCGCTGATCACCCTGATTGCGACCGACCCGACATCCAGCGAATGGACGCCCTGCGCGTCGGCAGCCGGCGCGCTGCCGTTCGGCACTGCATTTCTTCCTTCGATCGACATTTGCCCGCTCACCCGCCGAGATAGGTCGCGATCACGCGGGGGTCCTCGCGGATGCGCTGCGACGGTCCCTCCAGCGCCACCGAGCCGAGCTCCAGCACATAGGTGCGGTCGGAAATCTCCATCGCGCGGCGCGCATTCTGCTCGATGAGCAGGATGGTGACGCCGTTCGACCTGATCTCGGCAATGATCTCGAAGACCTGGTCGGCGATCACCGGCGCAAGGCCGAGCGACGGCTCGTCGAGCAGGAGGAGCTTGGGGCTCGCCATCAGGGCGCGCGCGATGACGAGCATCTGCTGCTGACCGCCGCTCAGCGTGCCGGCGAGTTGCGACGACCGCTCGCGCAGGATCGGGAAGCGCTCCATCGCCGCGTCGAGGTCGCGCGGGACGTTCTCCTTGTCGCGCCGGACGGCGGCTGCGGCCAGGAGGTTCTCCTCGACGCTCAGCTTGGCTAGCGCCATCCGGCCTTCCGGCACCTGCACGACGCCGCGCCGGACGATCTCATGGGTCCGGCCGCCGGCGATCTCGTCGCCCTCGAACCGGATCGAGCCCGCCGCGGGACGCACCAGGCCGGAGATGGTGCGCACCAGCGTCGTCTTGCCGGCGCCGTTGGCGCCGACCACCGAGACGACCTCGCCGGCCGCCACCTCCAGATCGACGCCCTTGAGGACCTCGACATTGCCGTATCGCACATGAAGATCGCGGACGCTCAGCATCATGCGCTGCCCTGGCCAAGATAGGATTGGATGACCTGCGGATCGGACTTCACCGCATCGGGGGGTCCGTCGGCGATTACATTGCCGAAGCACAGGACCGAGATGCGGTCGCAGAGCTCCATCACCAGGCGCATATTGTGCTCGATCAGCAGGATCGAGACGCCGTCGTCGCGGATCGCCCGCAGGCTGGTCTTGAACTCATCGATCTCGTTGGGATTCATGCCGCCAGCGGGTTCGTCGAGCAGCAATATCCGCGGCTCGCCGGCCATCGCCCGGGCGAGCTCGAGGCGCTTCTGCTCGCCGAAGGAAAGCGCGCCGGCAGCGCTCTCGACCTTGTCGGCGAGGCCGAACCTGCCGAGCAGCTCGATCGCCGAGTGGTATCTGGCGTCGCGGCGGGTGGCCGCGAAAGGAACCAGAAGCTCGCCGATCGAGACCCGCGAGGTCTGCCCCAGCAGCACGTTCTCCAGCACCGTCCGGCGGCGGAATATGCGCAGGTTCTGGAACGTCCGCGTCAGCCCGCGGCGCGCGATCGTGTGCGCCGGCAGGCCGGCGATCGAATGGCCCTCGGCGGTGATCCGGCCGGAATCGGGCTTCAGGAAGCCCGAAATGACGTTGACGAGGGTCGTCTTGCCGGAACCGTTCGGACCGATCAGGCCGAGGATCTCGCGCTCGCCCAGCGTGACCGAGACATTGTCGAGCGCGATGACACCGCCGAACGTCTTGCGGGTATTGGCAATCTCCAGGATCGGCCGCATCAGACGCGCGCTCCCCGCAGGCGCGCGAAGCCGCGCCCGATCGCCCTGATCATGTTCTCGTCGATCAGCCCGCGCGGACGGATCAGCACGATCACTGCGACGAGGAGGCCGAAGAAGATCATCCTGTATTCCTGCAAGGGGCGTATGAACTCCGGCAGCAGGGTCAGGAGAACGGCGCCGAAGACCGGACCGAACAGCGTCCCGATTCCGCCCGCCCCGACATAGAGCACGGCGAACATCGTCAGATGGAAGCTGAAGTCGTTCGAGGTGATGAAGGAGATGTAGTTCGCATAGAGGCCGCCGCCGATCGCCGCGATCGAGGCTGCGAGCGAGAAGGCCAGCAGCTTGGCGCGGACCGGATCGATGCCCGCCGCGGCAGCCGCCGTCTCGTCCTCCTCGATCGCCGACAGCGTCAGGCCGTAGCGGCTGCGCTCGACCGCGAACATCAGCAGCATGATGAGGCCGAGCGCCAGAAAGACGTGCCAAGGCTGGGTCAGGACCGGGATGTTTCGGAAGCCGAGCACGCCGTTGGGCCCGATCATCATGCCTCCGACCTCGGCCTGATAGACGAAGTTGAGGAAGAAGATGCGCACGCATTCGGAAAATCCGAGCGTCGCCAGCGCCAGATAGATGCCGCGTATCCTCAGGCACGGATAGCCGAGCCCGAGGCCGATGAAGAAGCAGAGCACGGCCGGAAGGATCAGCGCCGGCAGCAGCGGCCAGCCATAGATCGCGGTCAGCATCGCCGCGCCATAGGCACCGATCGCCCAGAAGCCGACCTGCGACAGGCTGAACTGCCCCGTCGCCAGCGTGAGATAGATGCTCAGCGCCAGGATCGAGTTCATGCCCGTGACGGTCAGGATGGTGACGAGATAGCTCATGGTTCAGTCCGGGCGCTGGACCGCGGAGCCGAACAGGCCCTGCGGTCGGACAATCAGGATGATGAACATCAGTGCGAACAGCACCGCCTCCTTGTAGGTCGCCGAGATCAGGTTCGCGCCCGCCAGCTCGATCACGCCGACGATGATGCCGCCGACCATGGCGCCGTAGAGATTGCCGAGGCCGCCGATGACGATGATGACGAAGCTGGTCAGGAGCAGCGGCGCGCCGAGGAAGGGATTGATGGTCCCCTGCGAGACGCCGATCAGGCAGCCGGCGGCACCCGCGAGCGCCGAGGCGACGCCGAAGGCGATCGTCTCCGTGCGCTCGACATTGATGCCGAGGATGCGCGCGGCGGTCGGGTTCTCCTCCACGACGCGGATGGCACGGCCGGTGTCGGAGCGCGTGATCCACAAATGGAGCGCCGCCATCAGCACCAGCGAGATGACGAAGATGACCACGTAGACGCCGCGGATATAGAGGTCGCCGATGTTGAAGCCCAGATTCTCCAGCGGAGACGGATAGGGCGTGTATTCGGGATAGAAGATCGGCACATGGCGCGAGGCGTGAAGCATGGCTTCCTCAAGCGCCAGCGTTATGCCGACCGTGGCGACGAAGGGGGCGAGATAGGACGATTCGCGAAGCGGCCGGAAGATCGCCCGCTCGATGATGATACCGATCACCGCCCCCGTCAGCGTCGCGACGACGAACGACAGCAGCAGGACCCAGTAGCTGTCGCCGCCGAGCAGGAGCGAGACCGTGGCGCCGGCGAATGCCGATACCATGATCGTCGCTCCATGCGCGATGTTGAGGCGATGCAGCACGCCGAAGATGATGGTGAAGCCGATGGCCACCAGCGAATAGGTCCCGCCGAGCAGGAACCCGTTGAGCACATATTCAAAGAACCGCATCGCGATCTCCGGAGGGTCCGGTCAGGACATGGGTACGATCATTCGAAAGGCTGCTCGTCCCACACCTGATACTCGCCGCCCTTGATGGTCAGCAGGAAGCCCTCCTTGACCGCATCGCCGTCCTCGTTGAACCGCACCGTCTCGCCGGTGATGCTCTCGATCTCGACATTGGCGAGCGCGTCGCGGAACTTCTCGCGGTCCTCCTGCAGGGTCTCCGGCGTGTTCTTGATGCCGGAAGCCTCGATCGCCTCCTTGAACAGATAGATCGCCTCGTAGCCGTTGACGCCGAACATGTTGAGGTCGTTGCCGGTGCGCTTGTGGTATTCCTCCGCGAGCCGCTGCACCTCCGGCAGGTCGGGCGAATACGAGCTGCCGACCACCATTCCCTCGACGGCGGGCCCGCCGAGCTTCGGCACCTCGGGCGCGATGTTGCCTATGTTGCCGAGCCACGCTTCCGGGTCGAAACCGCGCCGCGCCGCTTCCTTCATCAGGTTGACGCCAGGAAGCACCGGCGTGGAGACGGCGACGACGTCAGGATCGGCACCCTTGAGCGTCTCCACCTGGGCGGAATAGTCGGTGTCCTTCTCCAGCCCGTCGGTCTGCACGACGATCTCGAAGCCGGCCTTCTCCAGGGCGGGGATCATCAGTCCCTGGGCGATCGCGGCATTATAGGCATTGTCCTTGGCCACGAAGACGGCCGCGGTCTCATAGCCGAGATCGGCGAGCTTCTGGGCTGCGCGGTCGAGCGCGTTCGCCTCAACGAAGGAATTGCGGAAGCCCCAGGGCGACAGCGCGCCCAGGCCGGGCGCAGCCGAGGAAGGCGTCAGCAGGACCACCGGCGTCCCCTGCTTCTCGAGCTCGTTGAGATAGTTGAACGCGGCCTCCGTGTTGTCGGAGCGCGACGTGCCCTTGATCGCCAGCACCTGGTCGTCGGAGACCAGCTTCTTGATCAGGGCGATGGTCGTCGCCGAATCCCCGCCCGGATCGTAGCCGTTCGGGGCCGGCGTCAGCGTCAGCTCGACCTTCTTGCCGTCGACCTCGACGCCGCCGGCCGCATTGATCTCCTCAATGGCGATCTGTGAGCCGATCAGCGCCTGGATGCCGTAGGGGGCGGGAACGCCCGTCTGCGCCTCGATCGACCCGATGCGTACCGTGCCCTCGTCCTGGAATGCCGATGCCGGCAGCGGCGTGAGCCCCAACGCCGTCGCCAGAGCCCCGATCGCCAGGCCGTTCTTCAAATGCTGTGTGATCCTCATTTGCATTTCCTCCACTTGGATTGCTCTTCGCAGGGCGGCATCGGCCGGCCGTGCCGGTCAGTGCCTCGTCGCGAACGCTCTCGTCCGCCGCGCGACCTCGCTTGCGTGCTCCCACGTCATCGAGAACCGTGCATCGGGGACGACATGGGCGCTGACATTGCTCACATGAGCGGCGACGCCGTCATGGCGCGCCCGGAACGGGCTGTGCTCTCCCGTCAGCAGCAGGACCGGGCAGGGGAGCCGATCCAGAGCCGCTTTCATGTCGAAAGCCAGCAGCGCATCGGCGGCCTGCCAGCGGTTTTCGCCGCATTGCTCATGCGCCAGCCGCACGCGCTCCAGCCAGTCGAGCGTCGGCACCATCGGCGCGTGGACGGCATGGCGGTCGAGATAGGCTTCGACGCTGGCAAATTCGTCCGCATCGCCCGCGGCCGCCTTGTCGCGCACCGAGCCCACGAACGAGGCCGCCTGCCGGCGGTCCGGCATATAGGGGCAGTTCACCAGGACGGCTCCGCGCGTCCGGTCGGGGAAGCGGGCGCCGAAGGCCGTCGCCACGGCGGCGCCGACAGCTTCGCCGAGCACCCAGGCGCTCTCGTGGCCGAACCCGCGCAGCAGGTCGAGCGCGCAGGCCGCGTAATCCTCGATCGCCGGCTCGCCGGACATCGCCGGGGATTGCCCGTAGCCCGGATAGTCCATCGCGATGGCGTGGAAATCGGGTGCAAGCGCCTTTAGCAGCTCGCTCATCAGCTCGGAAGACTGGCGATTGATGTGAAAGAGCAGGATCGGCTCGCCGCGGCCTGCCGAGCGGTAGTGGACGCGCGCATGCGCCGTCTCGGCAAAGCCGGACCGGATCGCCGTCTCGTCCTTTGTCTGCGCCTCCACCCGGGCCTCCGCGTCAGCCTCCCTCGGCGCCGACTGTCGGCAACCGGAGTTCTCCATAGAGAAACTCTGTTTCTCATACTCTATCGCTCTATCTGCTGCGTCAAGTGCCTGAATGTCGCGCCCAACGACTTCGTTATCCGGCTTGAACGAGGCACGAGGCCGTCTCGGCGCGCGTGAGAGCGTGTCGACAGGGGCCTATGCGTCGGCTGTGTCAAAGGGGAAAGGCGTGCCGACCGGCGCTGCCGAGGCGCACGGCATTGCGTCGTGCCGGGCGCAGATCGCCGCGGCGCGGGAAGCCGGAGGGGTCGAGAAAAGCGTGGGGGTGCGGCTCGAAGCCGGCCCTTCTACCGGCGGTAGCCGTCATCCTCGGCGCCGAGGATGCGATGCAGGCTGGCGAGATGCAGGCGGGCCGATTCCTCGTCGCCGTCGCGCATCTGCTGCGCCGTGGCCTCGGCGATCTCGCGGCTGACCGGCACGATCCTGCGCCCGGTCGACAGCGCCAGGCACTGCACCTCGCAGGCGCGTTCCAGATAATAGAGGTCGTCCCAGGCCTCGGCGATGGTCCTGCCGAGCACCATCACGCCATGATGCTTCATGAAGACGATATCGGCCTCGCCTACGGAAGCCGCGATACGGTCGCCCTCCCGCTCGTCGAGCGCAAGCCCGTTATAGTCCTCGTCGACCACGGTGCGGCCGTAGAATTTGAGCGCCGTCTGGCCGGCAAAGACCAGCGGCTCGCCCTCCACCATGGTCAGGGCCGTGGCATAGGGCATGTGGGTGTGGAAGGCGACGCGCGCCCGCGGCACGTTCCTGTGCAGCCGCGCATGGATGTAGAAGGCCGTAGCCTCGGGTTCGCCCTCGCCTTCCACGACATTGCCCTCGAAGTCGCAGACGAGCAGGCTCGATGCGGTGATCTCCTGGAAGGCACGGCCATAGGGATTGACGAGGAAGAGATCGTCATGGCCCGGCAGCACGGCCGAGAAATGGTTGCAGATACCCTCATGCATGCCGAGCCGCGCGGCGAAGCGGAAGCAGGCGGCGAGGTCGAGCCGCGCCTGCCGGACCTCGTCGCTGTCGAGCGCCGGCCAGTTGTGGCGCAGAAGCTCGTTCTCCGCATTTGCGGGGGCCTGCGGCGAACGGTCGAGGGAATGTGCCAATTGGATCTCCGTAGGATAATTGACGGTGCTAGCGCACCAGCTCCGGCGTCCAGTCCCCGTCCTCGGGGATGCGGGTCAGGTAGCTGATGACCATGTCGACGATATGGGCCTGGCGGCGCTCGATATTGTCGGGATCGCGCAGGCGGCGATTGAACAGCAGCGACAGGGTGTGCTGGTTGGACAGATAGAAATAGCCCAGGCCGGACATCGAGATATAGAGCTCGACCGGGTCGATCCCCTTCCTGAACACGCCCTTTTCCTCGCCGTCCTTGAGGATGACGCGCAGCGATTCCGACAGCCGGTCGTAAAGCGCGCGGATGATCGGCGATTTCGAGATGTGCCTGCCGCGGTGCAGGTTCTCGGTGTTGAGCATGACGATCACGTCGGGCTCGTCGACGAAGACCTGGAAGGTGCTCTCGCAGAGCCGGCGCATCGCCTCGATCGGGTCGAGCCCGGCGAGCGGGATGTCGCCCTGGCGCCGGCGCAGCGTCTCGTAGGTGCGCTCCAGCACGCGGATATAGAGGTCTTCCTTGCTCCGGAAGTGGTGGTAGAGCAGGTTCTTGCTGATCTTCGCGCGGGCGACGATGGCGTCCACCCGCCCGCCGTCATAGCCGCGGCGGGCGAATTCGGCCTGCGCGGCGGCCAGGATCTTCTCCTGGGTGCGGATCGAATCTCTCTTAACGGGTCCAGGTCGTGTGCTCATGGATCTGGTCTGCAATGCGTCCTCTTTCCCACGCGACAATCTATCGGGATCGAGGCTTACCATCACACTCACTGCCGTGCACCTACCAGCGGCGCACAACGTTCGACGGAGATGCGCACCGTCTCGTCGCCCTCGCGCGTCCACCAGTCGAGCTTCGAGAAGAGCTCGATCTCGAACGGCCCGTCATAGCCGATCTCGTCGAGGATCGAGCGGAAGAAGGCGAAATCGACGACGCCGTCGCCGATCATGCCGCGGTCCTGGTAGAGGTCGCGGGTCGGCACCAGCCAGTCGGCGAGGTGGAAGGTGAGAATGCGTTCCGGCCCGGCCGCGCGCAGCCCCTGCGCAAAATGAGGGTCCCACCAGCAATGATAGGTGTCGGCGACGATGCCGGTCCCCTCCCCCAGCCGCTGGCAGAGATCGAGGCAATGGGCGAAGGTGGAAAGGCAGGAGCGGTCGGCCGCATACATGGGATGAAGCGGCTCCAGCCCGAGCGCCACGCCGACCTGCCGCGCATGATCGAGGAGCAGGCCAAGCGCGTCCTCAACGCGGGCGCGCGCGGCGGCAAGGTCGCGCTCGCCCGTCGCCAACCCGCCGGGCACGACGACAAGGCTGCGGGCGCCGATCGCGGCTGCGGCATCGAGGCGGCGGCGGTTCTCGGCGAGAGCGGCCTCGAAGGCGCTTCTTTCAGCGAGGTTGACCCAGGCCGTCGTGCACAGGCAGGGCACGAACAGGCCGGCATCGCGGATGAGCTTCGCGCCCCGGTCGACGCCGGTCGCGTCGAGCTGGTCCACCCACACCCCGATGCCGGCGACGCCGCGGCGCGCATAGCCGTCGACGGCCTGCGCAAGCGTCCAGTTGCGGGTCGTGATCTGGTTGATCGCGAAACGCGACAGATCGCTCACGCCGGCACCTTCGCCGGAACGGCGCGCAGGCGTTCCGTCGCCGCCTCGTCGACGCGACCGTCCTCGATCACCACCGCGAACTTGTCGCGCGCGAAGCCGGCCGAGATCTTGCCGTCGAGCACGTCCTCCAGCACCGCCTCGGGCGAGCGCGTCAGCGGATCGCCATAGCCGCCGCCGCCGGCCTGCTCGTGGCGGATGACGTCGCCGCGGAAGACGTTGCGCGTCACCTTGCTCGACAGCAGGTCGAAGTCCCCGCCATCGGTGCTCAGCAGGTTGCGCGAGGGTGCCGCCGCATCGCCTCCGAAGAGCCCGTAGGGCCGATGCTCGTAGCGGTCGGCTCGCAATTGCAGGATCGCGTCATGGGCCAGCAGCCGGTACTGGCGGATGACGCCGAGCCCGCCGCGCTGCTCGCCGGCGCCGCAGGAATCGGGCCGCAGGCTGTATTCCTCGATGCGGATCGGATAGGTCGATTCCATGATCTCGACCGGCATGTTGGACATGTTCTGCGACGGGTTGGTGATGGCGTCGATGCCGTCCTTCGTCGCCCGCGCCCCGAGCGCGCCGTTGATCATGTCGACCATGATGAAGGGCTCGCGCGTCTCCTTGTCGTAGCCGCCGAGGCAGACGACGGAGTTGCCGCCTTCGCCGGCCGCGGCGACCCGCGTCGGCACGATCTTCGACAGGGCGCCGAGCACGGTGTCGGCGACGCGATAGCCGGTCAGCGCGCGCGCGGCGACGGGTGCGGGGAATTCCGGGTTCAGGAAACTGCCCTTCGGCGCCGAGATGTCGATGCAGCGATAGACGCCCGAATTGTTCGGCACCTCGGCATCGAGCACGCAGCGCACGGCGAGATAGGTCGCCGACTTGACGAAGGAGAGCGTGGAGTTGATGGCGCCCTTCACCTGCGGCGAGCTGCCGGTGAAGTCGACGTCGAGCTGGTCGCCCTTCACCGTGATCGCCACCTTGATCGGGATCGGCGATTCGTCGAAGCCGTCGCCGTCGATATGGTCGGTGAACTCGTAGCGCCCGTCCGGCCACTGCGCGATCTCCTTGCGCGTCAGCCGCTCGCCATAGTCGAGGAAGTCGGAGAGGAAGGTCTCGAACTGCTCGTGCCCGTATTTCTCGACGACGCGCAGCAGTTCCCGCTCGCCCAGCGCGCAGGTCGCAAGCTGCGCCTCGAGATCGCCGATGACGAGGTCCGGCAGGCGGACATTCTTCGAGATGATGTCGAACAGCGGCTTGCTGCGCACGCCGCGCTCATAGAGCTTCAGCGGCGGGATGCGCAGCCCTTCCTGGAAGATCTCGGTGGAATCGCTGGCATTGGAGCCGGGCACCCGGCCGCCGACGTCGCAGTGATGGCAGATGACGACGGAAAAGCCGATATGCTCCTCGCCGAGGAAGATCGGCTTGAACATGAAGATGTCGGGCAGATGCATGCCGCCGTCATACGGATCGTTGAAGATGATGACGTCGCCGGGCGCGAGATCGTCGCCATAGTGCTCCAGCAGCGCCTCCATGGCGTCGGGCACGGCGCCGAGATGGAGCGCCACGGTCTTGGCCTGGGCGAGAATGCGGCCCTTGGCGTCGCACATGGTGGTCGAATAATCGAGCACGTCGCGCACGATCGGCGAGCGCGCGGTGCGCATGACCGTATAGGCCATGTCGTCGACGATCGATTCGACGGCGCTCTTCAGGACGGCGAAGGTGATCGGGTCGAGGGCTTTGCTCATGGCTTTATCCCTAGGCGAGCTTCAGGTGAAGGTTCATGAAATCGTCGCGTTCCGCCGAGGCGCCCGGCGGCACGACCACGGTGCTGTCGCTGCCTTCGAGGATCACCGGGCCCTGCAGCTTCCGCGGCATGCGCAGCCGGTCGTAGATCGGCGTCGCCAGCCAGCCATGGTCGGGACCGAAGAAGACCTTGCGCTCCGAGATCGGGGCGGTGTCGGCGCCGTCCTCGCCATGCAGCTTGCGGAAGTCGAGCTTGCCGCGGCGCAGGCCCCGCCCGGTCATGCGCACGCTGACGATCTCGATGCTGTCGGAGGAGGAATAGCTGTAGATCGAGCGGTACTGCTCGAGGAAATCCTCGCGCACCACGCCGACGTCGAAGGGCTCGGCGAAGCGGACCGGCAGCGACATCTCCTGGCCGCGGAAGCGCAGGTCGACCTCGGCCACGAGCTCCATGTCCTCTTCCGCTACGCCTTCCTCGGCCAGCGTCGCCCGGGCCTGATCGCGGAGCCCTGCGGCGACGCCGGCGAGCGCGTCGGTATCGACATTCTCCAGCAGCGCGGCGAAGGGCGCGATGTAGTAACGCTCGACATCGCCGGCCAGCATGCCCATCGCCGTGAACACGCCGGGCGAGGCGGGCACGAGCAGGTTCTTCATCGACAGCAGCCCGGCGATCGCCGCGGCATGGACCGGGCCGGAGCCGCCGATCGCCACCAGGGTGAAATCGCGCGGATCGACGCCGCGCTCGACCGTCACCGCGCGGATGGCGCGGGCCATATTGGCGTTGACGACCTCGCGCACGCCGTAAGCGGTCATGATCGCATCGAGGTTGAGCGGCTTGCCGAGATCGCGCTCGATCGCCTCGCGTGCCGCGTCGATCGACAGGCTGCGGGACCCGCCGGCCAGCGCTGCGGGCAGATAGCCGAGAACGAGATTGGCGTCGGTCACGGTGGCGCGCTCGCCGCCGAGCCCGTAGCAGACCGGACCCGGATCGGCGCCGGCCGAGACCGGGCCGACCTTGACCAGGCCGGCGCCGTCGAGATGGGCTATCGAGCCGGCGCCGCTGCCGACCTCGGCGACGTCGACCGCGGGCACGCTCATCATATAGCCGCCGGCCTTGATGAAGCGGCTCGGCGTCGAGATGCCGGCCCGGAACTCATACTCGCTGACCCGGCTCAGCTCGCCCTCGCGCACCAGCGAGGCGGAGGCCGTGGTGCCACCCATGTCGAAGATGACGAGATTGGCGAGCGAGAGCGCCTCGCCCAACCGGCTGCCGCCGACCGCGCCCGCGGCGCGGCCCGACGAGATGAAGAAGACCGGCTTGCTGCGCGCCGTCTCGGAGGAGGCGAGCGCGCCGTTGGAGTTGCCGACCAGCAGCGGCGCATCGATGCCGAGGCCGGCGATGCCGCGCTGCAGGCGGGTCAGATAGGCTTCCAGAACCGGGCGCACATAGGCGTTCACGACCGTCGTGCTGGTGCGCTCATATTCCTTCGCCTCGGGAAGGACGGAGACCGAGGCGGTCACGTCGAGCTCCGGCATGCGCTCCTTCAGCAGCGCCTCGGC